>DATFIZ010000001.1:0-20474 GCA_035269575.1 Bacteroidales bacterium
TTTCGAGGGTGACGCTAATGCCTCCATCTATAAGTTCAGTGTCATTAGACAGCACATCGATATTTACCAGGGTTTCATACTCGGTACCGCAGTAATCATCATGCGCTACAGGAATATAATTTGGTTTATCGATCACGGTTACATTAACCAAAGCAGTATCTTTATCCCCATGAATATCTTCCAGCAGGTATATAAACTGATCACTACCAATATACCAGTTTGACGGGGTATAGGTGACTGTTCGATTTGAATTTACAACTACAGAACCATGCAATGGTTGCGATTGGATCTTTATGGCTCCAAAGCCATCGTTCAACCCGGAGTCATTATTTAAAACATTAATATCAACACTTGTATTGATAAAGGTCTCTACATTATCACCTACTGCAACAGGAATATAATTCGGGACCCCTTCTTCCAGCACCTGGATAGTTACTGAAGCTGTAGCACAGTCTCCATCGTTATCACATACCTGATATTTAAATACTTCTGTTCCGGAAAATCCTGTATTTGGGGTATAGGTAACCGTAAAGTTATCTTCTACAATACAAGTTCCATTAACCGGAGTTGAAGAAATAGAAACAGATTGTACACCATCATTCAGGTACAGGTCATTTTCCAATACATTTATATTAATTACAGTCTCATATTCAGTTGCTTCTGCATCATCTACTGCTACAGGGATATATCCGGGTATTTCTTTAACAAAGACGGTAACAGTAGCTATATCAAAGTCTCCATCTATATCTTCAATAAGATATATAAATTCATCATAGCCTGTAAATTCAGCATTAGGCAGATAATTTATAATCCGGTCCACAATTGTAACTGTTCCGTTGTCGGGATAGTCATAAATTTGCAAGCTGCCAAAGCCATCTTCTAACCCGGTATCATTTGCCAGTACATTTACCGCAACATTCTTATCCTCATCGGTTTCTGCATTATCATCTACGGCATTAGGCATATGATTTTCATCTTGCACATTTATGGTAACTAAAGCTTCATCGAAATCACCATCATTATCTGTAACCCTGTAATAAAATGTGGCATACCCAGTGTAATCTGTTGCAGGGGTATATGTAAGGGTATTATCTTCATTAACCACTATTGTTCCATGGGGTTCTCCACCGGATACTACTGAAACCACAACAGGTATATCATACAAATTTTCATCATTAAATAATACATCCACCTCAACTGCAGTATTTATAGCTGTACCTCGGGAATCATCATTAGCAACAGGTGTTACATCCACTCTTTCGACCGTAACAACTACTGAAGCATTTGCACAATTATCAATATTATTACATACCGTATATTCAAAACTGAAATCACCATAATAATACCTGTCTGGGGTATAAGTAATTGTATTATCATCATTAGCTTCAACACTGCCATACTGAGGCTGAGAATGAATTGTTACGGCAACAGGTTGATAATCCAAACCACTGTCATTATCAAGAACTCTGATTATTACAGGCGTTTCCTGGTCAGTAGTAATTGCATCATCAACAGGACGAGGATCCCAATCATCCATATTCGTAACTCCCGCATTAGGTACCTCAATTACATCGTAGTCATTATCATCACTGGATGCTACCATGTCAATGGTATAAGACTGGTCCCCATCCGGAACCAGGTCATCGATACCGGTAATGGTGATGGATTGTTCTGTACTCCAGTTTGCATTAGAAAAAACTATCTCGTTGGCTGAAACAGTACCTTCAGATTCATCTGACGATGATATCTGTACTGTAACATCAGCAGTTGGTTCGCTGTTTAATTTAACAAAAAATTCTGCAGTTTCTCCTGACTCATAGGTAGTTAATCCTGATATTGGGAATACAGTAACCCCGGGGCTGTCATTATCAACATTAACAACCTCAATATCATCAAGCTCAATGCCACTATAATTATCATCATTACTCATAACGGTATCAAACTGAATATAATACGTTTGGTTACCATCGGCCACAGCGTCATCGACACCAGTAACGGTAATTGTTTGAGGAGCATCCCAGTTAGAGGCATTAAATAAAATACTTGAAAGAGAAGCAGTTCCTTCATCAGTATTTGAGGAACTTATATCGATGGTTACATTATCCGTTGGTTCACTATCCAAAACAATTGAAAAGGTAGCAGAAGTGATATCTTCAGAAGTATTTCCGGAGATATTAGAGACTGAAATACCAGCTTCATCATCATTTATAATAGTAACAGCTACATTGGCCGGGTTTTTATTATCATAATTACCATCGCCACTCACGGCTCTTGCTGTATTAATCGTTAATGCAGCATTCCCATCATCAATATCGTTAATAATAGGAGAAACAGTTATTGTATCACTCTGATTCCACTCCGAAGGAATAAACTCAATACTCATTGGAGTGATGGTAGCCCTGCCAGGATCATCTGAGGTTAGATCAATACGAACATTAGCAGTTGGTTCACTGTTTAATACAATTGTAAATATTTCATCTCCTTGATTTTCATAAACCGTTAAGGATTGAGGGCTAACCGTAAATCCCCAACTATCATCATCCTGATTTGTTATTGAAACATCAGCGGGGTCAAGATTTCGATAGTTATCATCCGCTGTATTTAAATCAGGTTGAGTGATAATATAATATGAAATATCTCCATCATCAACATCATCATCAACACCGTTTATAATTACAGTTTGTTCTGCTCTCCAGTTTTCGCTTGTAAAAGTAAGTTCGCTTTTATCAATTATACCTTCTGATTCATCATCAGAATTTAATGTTATCACAATATCATCAACAGGCTTACTGTTTAAACAAACAGTAAACTCCTTCGATGTTCCATCTTCTTTTGTATACAATCCTGCTGTAGGAAAAACGGTAAAACCTGCATCGTCGTTATCCAGATTGGTTACTGAGACATTAGAAATCTCAACACTATTGTAATTGTTATCCGGACTAGATGAGCTGATTGAAACGGTATACGGTTGATCGCCATCATCCACATCATCATTGACGCCGGCAATGGTTATTGTTTGTGGCTGATCCCAGTTCAAAGCAGTAAAAATAATACTTACAGGTGATACCGTTCCTTCACTTGCATCGTTAGAACTTACTGCAATTTCAACATTATGGGTTGGTTCTGATTCAAGTTCAATATTAAACTCTGCAGTACCACCATCCTCAGTTGTTTCAAGTCCGCTAGCAGGAGAAACAGAAACCCCTGCCTCATCATTATCCAGGTTGGTTACTGAGACATTAGAAATCTCAACACTATTGTAATTGTTATCCGTACTAGATGAACTGATTGAAACGGTATAAGGTTGGTCGCCATCATCCACATCATCATCGACGCCGGCAATGGTTATTGTTTGTGGCTGATCCCAGTTCAAAGCAGTAAAAGTAATACTTGCAGGTGATAGGGTTCCTTCACTTGCATCATTGGAATTTATTGTGATTTCTACATTATGCGTTGGTTCGGAATCCAATACCAGGTTAAATGTTGCACTACCTCCTGCTTCTGTTGTTTCAAGACCACTGATTGGCAATACGGTTACACCGGCCTTATCATTATCGAAGTTGGTTACTGAAACGTCAGAAATCTCAACACCATTGTAATTGTTATCCGTACTAGATGAAATGATTGAAACAGTATAGGGTTGGTCGCCATCATCCACATCATCATCGACACCGGTAATGGTTATTGTTTGTGGCTGATCCCAGTTCAGGGCAGTAAAAGTAATACTTGCAGGTGACAGGGTTCCTTCACTTGCATCGTTAGAACTTACTAATATTTCAACATTATGGGTTGGTTCTGATTCAAGTACAATATTAAACTCTGCAGTACCACCATCCTCAGTTGTTTCAAGTCCACTGACAGGAGAAACAGAAACTCCTGATGCATCATTATCTTCATTATAAAGCGTTACGGTTTGGTTTAATGATGATTCATATACCGGGTCGCTACCGCTAACCTGCACTAATACTTGATATTCCTGCAGTCCGTCATCAATATCATCATTCTGTCCGGTTACTGTTACAGTTTGTTCAGTATCCCAGTTATCAGGTGTAAATGTTAAAGTTCCCCCTGAAGTTACTTTACCTTCTCCTGAATCCTGTGAAGCAGATATTATATTAACATTAGCTGTGGGCTTTGAATTAAGGACGACGGTAAATATGGCAGTACCACCATCTTCGGTTGTATTTCCTGAGGGTGATGAAAGGGATATCCCTGCGGTATGAATATCTGTTACATTTACAGTTATATCACCAGCACTCATACCATTATAATTTGTATCATCACTTATTGCACTTCCCAAATTGAGAAAATATGATTGATCATTATCGTCAATAGAATCATCTACAGCCTGTACATCAACAGATACCAAATTCCAACTATCATGAGTAAAGACAGCTGTTTCAGATGATAGTGTAATCTCATTTTCATCAGGTGATGAAAAATTGAAAGTTACCGTTGTACCTGTTGCAGGTTGCGTATTTAATGAAATCGTAAATATTCCGGCAGCACTACCTTCAGTAATATTTAGCACTCTTGAAGACGGTGAAACAGAAACTCCGGCCACATCGTCATCAGCATTTTCTACAGACACCGTTTCGCTTACTGCACTAAAATCAGTATCTCCACTATCATAACCTATGGTTAAATTATATGTTTGATTACCATCCTGTTCAGCATCATCTTTACCGGTAACAGATACATTCTGATAAACATTCCAGTTAGCAGGAGTAAAATCAAGGGTTGTAATGCTTATAAATCCTTCCGTTTCATCAAGTCCGGTTATGACAAAACTCACATTAGAAGCCGGTTGAGCTGTTAACCTTACTTCAAAGGATTCGCTTGTACCGGTTTCACTTGTTGACAATGATGTTTTAGAAAGTTCTAATCCAGCAACATCATTATCGTTGTTAGTTACCGAAACAGTAAGAGGTGAAAGACTGGTATACTTGGAATCTCCGCCAGTAGCTTCAACAGTTACAGTATATTCCACATCTCCATCTATGATAACATCATCTTCTCCTGTAATAGTTACCGTTTGTTCAGAATAGTCTTCAGATGAAAATATCAGTGTTTTTGGGGATACCGTACCTTCAGTAATAAGATTTGAAGTAATACTGATTGTGATATCTGAAACAGGCTCTGTATCTAAGTGCACATTAAATGTAGCCACCCCTCCGTCTTCTGTCGTTATTAATCCGGTTAAAGGAGTAATAGTAATACCTGCCACATCGTTATCTATATTTGTTACCGATACATTATCTGGATTTAACCCACTATATTTTAAATCATCACTTGAAGCAGCATCCGTTATTATATTATAGGCTACATCATCATCATCAATATTATCATCTAATCCGGAAACTGTAATAGTTTGTGGAGTTGACCAACTGGAATCATCAAAAGTTATGCTGGAAGGTAAGACAGCTCCCTCGGTATTATCACTTGAACTAAAACCAATAGTTACAGTAGCTGTGGGTTCTGACTTAAGAACAATAGTAAATGTATCATTTCCACCATCTTCTGTAGTCTCCAGCCCTGATGTCGGATTAACAATAATTCCTGCGTTATCGTTGTCAGAATTTAATATTTCAACATTATCTACAGGTAGTCCGTCAAAATTAGGATCTCCGATACTTAATGTTAAAGATGTATTTATATAATAAATTTGTTCATCATCGTCAATATCATCATCTTGTCCGGAAACCATAACTGTAACCGGGTTGTTCCAATTGGTATCATCAAACGTAATGGTTGCTGTATTTAAATTTTCATTAACAGTACCTCGGCTAACAAAAGTAATAAGGCCTTCAGTAGTATCAGATGATGATAAATCTATAGTAACCTCTGTTGCTGGCTGGCAATCCAATACAACGGTAAAATTATCCGTTCCGCTTGCTTCGGTAGTTGTTAAACCGGTTATCGGGTTAACCGAAACACCTGCCACATCATTATCTTCGTTGATAACTGTAACATCATCTGTTTCTATTTCGTTGTATAATGTATCACTGCTTGTCGTTTGGGTTATTATAGAATATTCTATGGGCCCATCAATAATATCATCATCCACTCCAGTAACGGTTATGGTCTGCGGCGTATCATAATTAGTGGGTGTAAAATTGAGTGAAGAAGGAGATACAGTACCTTCACCCTCATTGTTTGATGATAATGAAACGACAACAATTTCGTAAGGTTCGGTATCTAAGTTGACCATAAATGAGGACTGTGTAGCATCTTCTGAAGTATTTCCACTAATAACAGAAACAGTAACACCAGGAGTATTAACATGTATTAGTCCAGTATCACTCAATTCAATTTCACAATTTCCATTATCTACTCCTATTAAAAATTTATTATCCCCAATGGAAAGATTATTATAAGAAATGAGAATATCCAGGTCTGTTCCAGATCCAAAACCGGAATTGATTAAAGAATACTCAAGATCATAAACATTATAGGTAACACCGGTTTGTGAATTTCCGATTGTAATGACACCTGTTTTTCCCGGGTCTATTGTATTACCGGTAACGGGAAGCGCTGAATTGGGCTCCTCAACTACTGTAATCGTAAATGGTTCAGAAGTATTTGTGCATCCTGCTTTATCAACATACAAGGAATAAGTACCTGCATCGGAAAGCGAAGCACTTTGTATGGTAAAGGTTCTCCCTTCATAAACCACATTACCATCTTTCCTCCAAATATATTCAGCTGCATTTACTTCGGTGGCTGTTAAAGAAATCTCTTCACCAATACATACATCTGTATCACCGGAGAATGAAGTTAAAGGAGCTACTTCAACCTGGAAGAAACGCGTAGATTCGCAGGTAATTCCTGTTCCTCCATCATCAATGGTTTTGGTAATAGTCAATGACCACTCTCCAACATAAACAGGTGCAGGTTGCTCAAGAACACGTTCAGTAGACACCACGGTTTCTCCATATTTCCATTCATATGAATCAGCACCTACCTCTTCGGCCATTAACCAGAGATCGTCACCCAAACAAACAATGGTATCTCCGTTAAATTCAAGGTTTGGGCTAACAGTAACAGCAAACTCTTCAATGACCTGGCTAAAACCATCATCAACCATAACATAAACAATAGCTTTCCCTGATTTATTGGGAACTGGAGTTACCGATACACTCCGATCTGTTCCGGTGCCCCCAATTACAATACCACTGTGTGGAACTAAATCGGGAAATGCCGAGAAAGCTGTGACTTCTAAGTCTTCGGCAGGAGTCTCATTATCGTTAACTGTAAAATTAATAGGTGTTGTATTAGAATTTGTACACATAAACTGATCTTCAATAGAAGAAATGGCTGGAGGTGTATTAATAATAAGGTAAACATTTTCTTTGTTATTACTCCATTGTCCCATAGGATCGCGACCTTTCCACTCGAAGCTTGTTTGACCATGAAAATCGGCTGGAGGCTGGAATTCAATAAGTCCAATATTACTTGCAGCAATTTCATCACCAGTAGTTATTTCTGAACCATTATACCATAATGTGCCCTCTGAAGGTAATGTTTGTATTTCGATACTACTTAAACTTTCTTCACTGGGATGAAAAAACTTATAATCAAAATCTTCACGATTAAATACAATATTATTATTCAAAGGACCCTCGATATATACATCACCTACCCATGGAGACTGACCGTTTACACATTTAGTATCACTTTCTTGAACAACCAGTCCAATATCACTATACCCCAGATCAATTGCATTAAACCATGTATTCATGGTATTAACTTCACCATTATGATTTACATTTGCCCAATCGTCTCTATACATCCATGTTCTGGGTACATGATTTTCAACCTTAAGTTGTTTTTGTTGGGTTTCGTCCATCAAGTCACCACCGTTCATATCGCCCCAATTTGTAATTTGGGAATCATCCCAATAGATGGTGGTAGTTAATTTATTAAAAGGACGAATAGCAGAGGTAATAATACCATCCATCTGTTCTACATCATAAAGGGGAAAATGAGCAGGTCCACGTCCAAAAAAGGTTGCTGATGCAGTATATTCACCGTTTGCTACCAGAGCCCCGTTATCTGTTTTAAAATCCCAAAGAATATAGTTTAATCCTTTTTTTAACTCTCTATATATCACCCTGTCGCTACCGCCGAAGGAATACTCACCATCACCATCAATATCAATAAGTATAGCGGTAAAGCCATCCATATTTGCTTCAATCTTAAAAAAAGTTATATCATCGTGAGGACAATCTGATCTGTTCTTTTCAAGTATGACAGCGCTATAATCCAAATCAGTGTATAGCGGGTTACGATCATAATTATAATCCATAAACATTACTTCCTCGGCCCATACCTGAACCCTTGGAGGGGCAATAAGTGTATTAGGCCAAACATTCCTGTCCGGATCATTTAAAAATATCCGGTATTCCGCCACATCATCACTACCTGTCTGATCTCCCTCCATACTTTGTGTACGCCGGATATAATTTTCTTCTGTATAGGTAGTTACACCAAAATGGTTGGCTAAGAATATGAAGGAATAAGGATACATTTTAAAGTTTACCTTATTAACAAACTCGTCTTCGGTGAATACAAAAAAGTGAGCATTAACAGGATACTCATTGAAGCTGGTATTACACAATTGCCATTTATAAGACCATAAACGCCCGGCCGATTTATTCGCTTCTCCGGGGTTTGTTATGACTTGGTTAGTGGCATCGGTTACGGTAGCATCAAAAAATTGCAGCGCCCATCTATCCCGGTATGAATAATTCCCTGAAGTTCCATAGGTATACCACCACGATTCAAATTCGATATAATGATTTCCTGTGGTTGAAGCCGTATAAATAATCGGTTCATACCCACCAGAAATTGTTGAGCCATTTAAAATTGCACCATTTGGACCGGTAACAGCCTCTGAATAATTATCAATATAACCAGGGTCTCCTGAGTTTACCATCATTCGTTCAGGGAGGACAACAGCTCCTGAAGGATCTTTAATACGAAAAGAACGATAACGATAATTTGTCCATACATCTCCTGAATATCTTTCTGTATTCATCTTCATCCCTAAATAAAGCTTTTCACCAGCCTCCAGATATATATTTATCCGTTCATTTTCAGGACAATTGTACATCCCAAAATTATTGTCATCAAAAACATTAAACTCGATATAGAGTTTATCGTTTGCATTAGGCATTAACTGTTTAGTACCTTCTTGTGCAAATAATTGAGCTGATATAAAAAAAGTTGCTGTTAATAAATTAAAGATGAGCTTTTTCATAAGTATACAAAATTATAACTATCGTAGATTCCTCCGAAAAATAAAACGGCTTAAGATATTGGCGAATTTTCTGCAAATGGTTGCTGAAAATTTGCTATTTTTTCCAATGAATCCAATTAAAAAAGATATATTTTGATATATATCGTCTTTTTAGTGATAATTAAATGAATTTTTATTATAAAGGTTTTATTAATAAATTAGAGCAAAATCGAAAGCGAATCTAATACATTTTTAAAAATCTACCAATTAATTCAACACATCAATTATGGGACAATCTGCAATTAAAAGAACAAACAAAAAATCTCAACGAACCATTGCAGGCATAAAAAGCTAATAATAAGGCAATTACAAAAAAGGATAATAAAAAAAATGTGATATCAATAACCTTGTAATCTTAAAAATAATTTCAACAATTTATAAACCAATTAAAATGAATAAAATTTTGATTTATAAAAATCTAATTAAAAGTAAAAAAACCCATTTGGGGAATAATTCAGAAGAAATAATTAACACAACAATCAATAGAAAAGATAACTAAAAAATATCTACTTCTTCAATATACTGGAATTTTGCTCTTTTCATATCTTCTTCATAGATTGTTCCTAAATCTTCCATTTCCAGATCATCGAATTCATAATGCCAATTCACATCAATCTTTTCTATTCTTTCATTTCGATCAATGGCAGTTAATAAATTCATTAGTTTTTTTGTTGATGAAGTATTTAAATATTCAAGCTTAAGCTCAAGGATAACTTTGTCAATTTCCAATTGATTAACCCAGTCGATTAATGGGGCGTAAAATTTATGAACATCTTCGGGCAATGAACGTCCTTTTAAGGTAAGTTTTCCATTGGCAAGGAACTCTACATGGGGAGTTGAATCTGTGCTTTCAATTACTAAGTTCGTCATAATCTCTGGTTCATTTGTAAAAAATTAAATATAAATTTAATGAAAAAAAGTTTTTAAATAAAAGTTGTTTATCAAAAAAACTATTTTTTTATATAATCCAGTGTTTCGGGTCCCGTATTAAATAATAAATCTAAAATACTTAAATTAGAGATAAAGCCATGCTTGTCGGAAAAAACCTGAAAATATTCCTTCCCCTTAAAATCCGGATCATGAAATTTCTTTTTAGGATGAATAATTTCTCTAAAGTCATCAAAAGTAACTTCCTCAGAAAAATAATATTCATTGGTATATTTAATATGGATATCAATTTCCAGCTGTTTGGTAAGCATTTTTAAGATATCATGATTAAAATCGATAAGAAACTTATATTTAGTATGATAAAAAGGAGCCAGATAATCGGCGTAAAATTCAAAAAATGCTGAGGAACGGTATGCGGATTCAATGGATTTCCAATGCATTTTGCGCCAGTTGGTATCGTAATCAATGACCATATCTTTTATTATCGTTTTTGTTTTAATTTTTTTTACAGGAATTGTTAATCCAAGGATACCATTGGCTCCATAGATATTACACCTATTACGATAAGTTTGTTTTATAAAATTTTCATACGCTTCAATCAGGATCTCTTCATACTTTATTAGTTTAGTAAAATATTGAACAGGCGGCAAATATGCAGTTGATAAAATTACTTTATTACTCATCATTATAAATTTATAAAAAAGGCTGCCTAAAAAGATTTATAATATTTTTTCAGTAGTTGATGTATTTTACCCCAAATGTGAATTAATAAAAATCAAAAAAGTGCCAGCCCGCAGGGCTGGCTATAATCCAGTAAACTTTAGGGAAAATGAATAATTAACTTCAGCTTTAAGGGATAGTCTCCTTTAGGACAATCCTCAAAATATTTTGAATAATTTACTTTTGCTAATGAATAACAGAAAACATCCTGTTCCAACGAATCTTTCCTAAGAAATTTTTATCTTTATCAAGAGATAACCATATAAATACTGCTTTACCCACAATATGATCTTCGGGAACAAATCCCCAATACCTTGAATCAGCAGAATTATGTCGATTATCTCCCATCATAAAATAATAATCCATCTTAAAAGTATATGAATCAGCAAGTTTTCCATTAATAAAAATCCGGTTGCCTTCAACATCTAAATCATTATTTTCATAGGTTTCGATAATTCGTTTATATAGAGGTAAATTATCAGTCGTTAATTCAACCGTTTCTCCTTTCTCAGGTATATATAATGGTCCAAAATTATCTTCAGTCCATGGATAGTCTGCACTAAAGGGAAAAATACTAATATTAGCCATATTTATATTGGTGTTCTCATATCGTTTCACTGAAGTTACCAAGGGAAAATCTTCCAATTGTTCAGCGCTTTCATTTGTAAGAGGCAGTTCGTACATTGAACTGGAAGAAATAAATCGGCGGTCGTCGACGGCAATATTAAGCCTCTCGAAATGTTTAGAATTGATTTCTTTTCCCTTTGTTTTAACAAAATAGTCGTATTGCATATCTTCAAAATGCGGTTGTTTCTCATTATTAATAAAAACCTGTCCATGTTCAATAAGTAATGAATCGCCTGGAATAGCCACGCATCTTTTGATATAGTTTTCTCTTTTATCTACAGGTCGTACCGTAATATTAAATTGATCCCAAAAATAACTACGTGACATCATTTTATAATGGTCAGAAGTTTTGATTGGATTGCCGGTTTGGATATCACGCCGTTTAATTTCATCTGCATATTGACGAATAATCGAATAATAATCCTGATTTTGCATTTCCAAAATAACCGTATCGCCTGTAGGAAAATTAAAAACAACAATATCATTCCGTTTTATATCACCAAAGCCCGCAATACGTTTATAAGGACGTTTAACCCACTCAACATACGATTTTTTATCTTTAGTTAAAGGAAGGGTATGATGGGCAAAAGGAAATGAAATAGGAGTATTAGGTAATTTAGGTCCGTAACTCACTTTACTCACAAACAAATAATCTCCTACCAATAGTGTTTTTTCCATCGAAGAGGTTGGAATAGTGTATGCCTCGATTAAGAACATACGTATTAATGTGGCTGCTATAACCGCAAAAATCAATGCATCGAGCCATTCTATTACTTTATTGTCCGGTTTTGATTCTCCTCTCTTTTTCCAGAATGTCCAGTTTACAATTTTTGTGATATGAAAATCAAAAATTACCAGTACCCCAAATAAGAACCAGAAGTTTTCAATCCATATTACCCATAAAATATATACAAGGGCAGTAAGGCCAAATTTAAAAAACCTGTTTTTTAATAATTCTTTCAGCGTCATTTTTTATAATATTATATTGATTTTAAAATTATCGAATTAAATCATCCATTGTAAAGAAGCCTTTTTTGTCGTGTATTAACTCGGCAGCTAAAACAGCCCCTAAAGCAAATCCAAGTCTGCTTTTCGCATCATGTTCAAGGGTTATTTTATCAAATTCCGACTCATAAATTACTTGATGATTTCCGGGCACATTACCTGTCCTGTATGATTTAACCGGTATAACATCATTTTCTTTGGTACTTTCTTTTTCCCACTTATTTACCCGACGCATATTTTTTATTATACCATTAGCTATAGAAATTGCCGTTCCGCTGGGGGCATCTAATTTTTTGGTATGGTGGGTCTCTTCAACACTAATGTTGTAATCCGGATAATTATTCATTAACCGGGCAAGATATTCATTTACTTTAAAGAAGAGGTTAACACCAAGACTAAAATTTGAAGCATAAAAAAATGTTTTTCCTTCTTTATTACACTTCTCTATTACTTTTCCCATATCATCCATCCATCCGGTTGTCCCGCTTACTACTGGGATAGCGGATTTAAAGCAATGTAATATATTTTGATAAGCACTTTCAGGATGTGTAAATTCAATGGCTACATCAACCTGATTAAATTTATCCGATTCGATCTCTTCCCAATTATTTTGATCTATTTTAAAGATGATCTCATGACCTCTTTGCAAAGCTAATTTTTCAATTTCTTTGCCCATTCTTCCATATCCGATAATCGCTATTTTCATCACCTTAAATATATTGCAAAGTATAAAATTAAATCAGTAATAAATGTAAAGGTATCTTAATAAATGTTAAACAAAAAAATACAGGTAAATATAAAAAAAGGGAAGCAGAAACGCTTCCCTTATTGAAAATAATATAAAAATTTTATTTTTTAACTGTTTTTACCACCTCGGCAAAAGCTTTTGGATGATTCATGGCTAAATCGGCCAGAACCTTTCGGTTAAGGGCAATCCCTTTTTTATTTAGTTTACCCATAAAGTCTGAGTATGACATTCCGTGTTCTCTAACTCCGGCATTAATTCGCTGAATCCAAAGCCCTCTAAAATTTCTCTTTTTCGTTCTTCTGTCACGGTATGCATAAGTAAGCCCCTTTTCCATGGCATTTTTAGCAACCGTCCAAACATTTTTTCTGGAACCAAAGTATCCTTTGGTTAGCTTAAACACTTTTTTTCTTCGTGCTCTTGAAGCTACTGAATTTACTGATCTTGGCATAATTTTTTGTATTATGAATGGTTAGCGACCGCTCGTATCGGTACTTATTTCGGCTAATTCATTCTGATTAAACACTAATAAATAATAAAATTTACTTCATGGCTAATAATAACTTAGCACTTTTTTCATCAACTTTGCTTACTTGTCCAAAATAACCTAAATTTCTTTTTCTTTTGGTTGATTTTTTAGTCAAAATGTGACTTTTGTAAGCATGTTTTCTTTTAATCTTCCCTGAACCGGTTAAGCTGTATCTTTTTTTCGCTCCCGGATTAGTCTTCATCTTTGGCATTTTTCAATTATTTTAATTAACGTTAAGTACTATTTTTTTCCCGCTTTGGGGCTTAAAAACATAATCATTCGTTTACCTTCTAATTTAGGCATTTGCTCTACTTTAGCTAGCTCCTCTAACTCTTGTGCTAATCGTAATAATAAGATTTCGCCTTTTTCTTTAAACAAAATTGACCTTCCTTTAAAAAACACAAATGCCTTGACTTTAGCTCCGTCCTCAAGAAATTTTCTGGCATGATTTAACTTAAACTGATAATCATGCTCATCGGTATTTGGTCCAAATCGAATTTCTTTAACTACAACTTTTTGCGTTTTGGCTTTCAGCTCTTTTTGTTTTTTCTTTTGCTGATAAAGAAATTTCTGATAATCAATGATTTTACAAACCGGGGGATCAGCTTTTGGCGAGATTTCCACTAAATCCAGTTCCATCTCATCAGCCAATTTAATGGCATCTTCTATGGAATAGACTCCTGGATTATCTATATTGTCCCCCACAACACGAACAACCTTAGCACGGATTCTATTATTAATTCGGTGCGTAGGTTCTTCTTTCCTAAATCCTTTTTTAAATCTTGGTCCTGCTATGTCTTGGTCCTCCTTACTTTAGTTAATAATTTTGTTTAATTTATGGTATGAGCTTCTGTTTGAGCTTTTACTTCCTTATTTATAAATTCTGCAAATTCATTTAATTGCATACTTCCCTTATCCCCTTCTCCCTGTCTTCGAACCGAAACGCTCTCATTATCAAATTCTTTCTCACCAACAATTAGAAGATAGGGTATTCTTTTTAATTCATTATCCCGAATTTTTTTACCAATCTTCTCATTTCGGTCATCAATAATGGTGCGAATATCGTAATTATTTAGGAATTTCAAAACTTTTTTTGCATAATCATTAAATTTTTCACTAATTGGCATCACAACAACCTGCTCCGGAGTTAACCATAACGGAAATTTTCCTGCGGTATGTTCAATTAATACTGCAACAAAGCGTTCCATTGAACCAAAAGGTGCACGATGTATCATTACCGGGCGGTGTTTCTGGTTATCGCTGCCAATATATTCAAGGTCAAAACGGTCGGGCAGATTGTAATCCACCTGAATCGTTCCAAGCTGCCATTCACGGCCTAATGCATCTTTAACCATAAAATCGAGTTTTGGCCCATAAAATGCTGCTTCGCCATACTCTACTTTATAATTTTGATCTTTTTCTTTAACAGCCTCTAAAATTGCAGCCTCCGATTTATCCCAGTTTTCATCCGTGCCAATATATTTAGAATGGTCATTCTGATCACGCAGGGATACCTGGGCGGTATAATTTTTAAAATCTAATGCATTAAAAATAATAAAAATAATATCCATTACTTTTTTGAACTCATCTTTCAATTGATCGGGTCGGCAAAAGATATGAGCATCATCCTGTGTAAAGCCGCGAACACGGGTTAATCCGTGCAACTCACCACTTTGCTCGTAGCGATAAACCGTTCCAAATTCGGCATATCGTACCGGCAAATCCTTATAGGAGTGCTGTTTTGTTTTGTAGATTTCGCAATGATGTGGGCAGTTCATGGGTTTTAACAAAAACTCTTCGCCCTCTGCAGGTGTACTTATAGGCTGAAAAGAATCTTTTCCATACTTTTCGTAATGCCCGGAGGTTACCCACAAATCTTTTAAACCAATGTGTGGAGAAATAACCTGCTCGTATCCATATATCTTTTGAATTTTCTTTAAGAAATTCTCTAATCGTTCGCGCAATTGAGCTCCTTTTGGTAACCAAAGGGGTAATCCCTGTCCTACACGTTGCGAAAAAGCAAATAATTCTAATTCTTTACCGATTTTACGATGGTCACGTTTTTTTGCTTCCTCGAGCATTACCAGGTACTCATCCAGCATTTTTTGTTTGGGAAAAGTGATTCCATAAACACGGGTTAATTGTTTACGGTTTTCATCACCACGCCAATAAGCACCAGCGACATTTAATATTTTAATTGCTTTGATATATCCGGTAGTAGGTAAATGTGGCCCACGGCAAAGATCGGTAAAATTACCATGCTCGTAAAAAGTAATTGTTCCGTCTTCCAGCTCTCCGATTAATTCAACCTTATATTCATCCCCCTTTTTTGTATAATAATCTAAAGCTTCATTTTTGGGCACATCCCGTCGTTTGTATTCATTTTTTTGCTGTGCCAGCTCTTTCATTTTCTTTTCAATCTTCGGAAAATCAGCATCGGTAATTACACGGTCGTCACCTAAATCAATATCATAATAAAATCCATTATCAATGCTTGGTCCAATACCAAACTTCACTCCGGGATACAAACTTTCCAGAGCTTCGGCTAAAAGGTGTGCTGATGAGTGCCAAAAAGCGTGTTTGCCTTCTTCATCATCCCATTTATGAAGCATTATTTTAGCATCTGTTGTTATGGGCCTTTGCAAATCCCAAAGTTCACCATTTACCGTAATGGAATATACTTCCTTTGCCAATCGGGGACTAATATCTTTAGCTATTTCGTAACCTGTAACTCCCTCTTTATATTCGTGTATTGAATTATCTGGTAATGTTATTTTTATCATCATTAAAAGTTTTCTTATTTCAAGATTGCAAAGATATAAATTCTTTGCCTATCTCATAAAGTATTTGTTAAGTTTTCATTTCTTCATCACTAATTATAACCCAAATTGAGCGATTATTCCCTTCGGTCATGAGCTAAAGGTTCTCGCTAACGACGAAGAAATAGTAAAGTTTTCACTTCACTCATTCAGTGAAAACATACAATTTCTATGTCGGGGTTAAACCTAAGTAAAGCGCTATTTCGTTTTACTCATATCGCTCAACTTAGGTATAATATAATTTAACATTTTTAAACTAAAAAAGTTTATATTATTTTTATCGTCATAACTTACTAAACTCGTTACAAATATTTTTGTCCAAATAAACAAATCAAAACAATTACCTTAATCATGAAAAAAGTAAACCTATTATTAGTTATTCTTACACTCCTATTAACCGGACTCCAATTATCAGCACAAGAAGCATCCAGGGAAATTACGCTTGACGAAATATATAAGAAAGGCGTTTTTCGTGAAAATTCTGTTTACGGAATTCGTTCAATGAATGATGGAGTGCACTTTACAACGCTCAAAAGCGGTAAAGAAATTACCAAATACAGCTTTAAATCCGGCGAAGCGGTAGAAGTGATATTTAATAGTATTGAGGATGATTTCAATATCAGAGATTATGAATTTTCTGCTGATGAATCAAAAATCTTACTGGCAGTTAATGCAGAGTATATTTATCGTCGCTCTTTCACGGCCGATTATTATATTTATGATATTCAATCGAAAGAGTTAAAGAAGTTAAGTGAAAACGGACGCCAGATGTTTGCTGTTTTTTCACCCGATGCTACAAAGGTTGGATTTGTCAGAGACAATAACATATTTATCAAAGATCTGAATACCAACAAAGAAAAACAGATTACTTTCGACGGGAAATTTAATCATATTATCAATGGAGGTACTGATTGGGTATACGAAGAAGAGTTTGCATTTACCAGCGCTTTTTTCTGGTCGCCCCACAGTGATAAAATTGCTTTTTATAAATTCGACGAGAGTGAGGTTCCTGTATTTAATATGACAAAATACAATAGTGAGTTATATCCTGAAAACTATGCTTATAAATATCCGAAAGCTGGTGAAAAAAACTCCGTTGTCAGCATTCATGTTTATGATTTAAATTCAGGCAATACCAACACGATGGATGTGGGCGAAGAAACAGACCAGTATATCCCTCGCATAAAATGGACCAATGAAAATAATAAGCTGGTCATTATTCGCGAAAACAGGCTTCAAAATCATATCGAGATTCTTTTGGCTAACGCTGAAAAAGGAACCTCGAAGGTTATTTACGAAGAAAAAAACAAATACTATATCGAACGAATCGATGATTCGTACATGACTATGACCGACGATGGAAAGTATTTTATTATTAACAGCGAAAAAGATGGCTGGAACCACTTATACCTTTATGATATCAACGGTAAATATATCAACCAGATTACCAAAGGGGAATGGGATGTAACTGATTTTATTGGTTTAGATAGCAAAACAAATACAGTATACTATCAATCTGCTGAAGAATCTCCATTACACCGAGCCGTTTACTCCATAAAAACTGAAGGAAGTAAAAAGAAAAAATTGTCTGAGAAAAAAGGAAATAACCGGGCGGTATTTAGTAAAGGATTTAAATACTACATAAACTATTATTCGAACTCAAAAATACCCCGGTATATTACGTTACATAACAAAAGAGGCAAGTTAATCCGTATTTTGGAGGAAAATAAAAAGTTAAAACAAACCGTAAAAGAATACAACTTTACACCGGTTGAGTTCTTAACTATCAATACCCCCTCGAGCAAATGGGATTTAAATGCTTTTATGATAAAACCACCCAATTTCGATCCTGATAAAAAATACCCGATGTTCATGTATTTATATGGAGGCCCCGGCTCTCAGTCGGTACTCGATAGCTGGTCGCGTAGTTCTTCGTGGTACCAAATGTTAGCTCAAAAAGGATATATCGTAGTATGTGTTGATAACAGAGGCACAGGCGGCCGTGGTGAAGAATTTAAGAAAATGACCTATGGCCAGTTAGGCAAATATGAAACCATAGACCAAATTGAAGCTGCTGAATATTTAAGCAACCTGCCGTATATTGACGAAAATCGTACAGGAATATTTGGCTGGAGCTACGGGGGATTTATGTCGAGCTTATGCCTTTTCAAAGGTGCTGATGTATTTGAAATGGCCATAGCCGTTGCACCTGTTTCCAGCTGGAGATATTATGATTCAATTTATACCGAATTATACATGGGTTTACCACAGGATAATCCGGATGGATATGATGACAACTCTCCACTAAACCATGCAGATAAATTAAAAGGGAAATATCTTTTAATTCATGGTACTGCAGATGATAATGTACATTTCCAGAATGCTATCGAATTATCCGAAAAGCTGGTACAGGAAAATAAGCAATTTGAGATGCAATTTTATAAAGATAAAGATCATGGCATTCATGGTGGAAATACCAGCTATCATCTATATACCCGCATGACTAATTTTATTTTAGAAAATTTATAAAATAGAATAAATCATAAAAAAGCATCAGGTTAATTATCTTGATGCTTTTTTTATTGCCGTTTTAAGAAAATCATTATTTTTGTAAGCGTAAAATTTGCCCAGATGGCGAAATTGGTAGACGCGCTAGTTTCAGGGACTAGTATCAGCAATGATGTGCAGGTTCGAGTCCTGTTCTGGGCACCAACAAAACCATTGGAATTTAGTCCATAGAAAATTATCAGGCAATCATTATCCAATGACAGGGTAATAAAGTTCTTTTAAAAATAAACAAAATTTTTGCCCAGGTGCTGAAACCTGCCTGTCGGCAGGCAGGTTGGTAGAAAGGCATGGTTGAGGGACTTTTACTTAAGTTAAATGTATTATGACCGCTAAAGCTGATTAATACTAGTGTTTGAATAAGAACGCAAACCAAATATATAAAACAATTTGCAAACAATTCGTAAACATTTTTGATTATTTAGTTTTTTGATAAATTTGGAAAAAAATTTGCCCAGGTGCTGAAATTGGTAGACAGGCATGGTTGAGGGCCATGTGTCCTTTTGGACGTGCGGGTTCGATTCCCGCTCTGGGCACAAGGGTCTGATTTTTTAATCAGGCCTTTTTTGCTTTAGTGTGCAAACCAATACAATGCAAAGCTTCTCCTGATGCTAACCTTGCATTAACATTCGATTGCCGGTGGTCACTAAGCAATACCAGCATCCTTAGCGTTTTAAACATATCAAAGGATTTACAAATCCTCAGGATCTTGCTCCGGGCAAAAAATCCTGTGCTTATTTGAGCAGGATTTTCTTTATAAAACATTTTCGAGAGTGAAAAAATAGTAATATCAAAATATAAAGGTTTAAAAATAATCAATATTGATAGTAAAACTAACTAACACTCCCCTTTTGAAAGTTCAATCTATTTAGTAGCCCATAGCTTAAAAAATATAAAACCAACTTAAACTACTCTTGAACATTTTAATGTTTGGAGTGTATTAACTTTATAATAATAAACCATTTAACTTAACCGGTTATGAAAAATTTACTTTCTTTGTCGCTTCTTTCTATTTCCTTGTTTCTGTTCACCACTTGCACATTAACAAAAGAAGAAAATAAAGAATTAAATGGAACACTCATCGTAGCTAACAAAAGTGGTAATGACATTTCGTTCATTGACCGGGCCACCGGGAAAACGCTAAAAACATTACCCACGGGGCTTCAACCTCACGAGGTGGAGGTTTCAGATGATGGAAAATATGCAGTCGTAAGTAATTACGGAGATCGTGAAAATCCAGGGAATTCATTATCAGTATACAATATAAAAAGAGGG
>DATFIZ010000002.1:0-6979 GCA_035269575.1 Bacteroidales bacterium
TTAGCACTTGCCAGCCATTGCCATCCGTTACCATTTTTATCTGCTTGTGTTTTAAAGTATGCTTTTACCAGTTTTGTAGAATCCGGATCAGGTGCAGGGGTCATCCACGAACGTGGAAACTCAACCTCCGCAGCTATAACCAACTTTTTAAAAGCTTTACAATCCCAGGAGGCAAAAGTGCCGGAGTCGGTCGGTGTTGGAGCCTTAAATAAAAAACTCCAGGTTCCTTCATTATCATAACCAAAATCCCGGGCGAGGTAAAGTTTTGCTCTACCATCTCCGGCTAATCCATCTTTATGAAAACAAATATCTTTAGCCCCCAGACCTAACCCAACTTCTGGCCCCAGCGATGGTAACTCAACATACATCGCTGCATTTAAACTTCCTTTTACAGGGGTAAATTTCATTCCAATAATTCCAATAACAACCTTATAACCGTCATAATCTCTGTCAAAACCAATAGGAAGAGAAACCGAAGTACCACCAACAAGCCCGCTGACCAATTTTCCTGCACTGCTTGAATAATTATGTATCGATTCAAACTTCGCTTTATCCTGAGCAAAACTCAAAGCTTTACCTTCAAAATCATTTCCTTCCGGCTTGGAATATGGTGCAGCTTCATCAATCTTAGCATAGGCTTCCCCCTCATAAACTACATTGTCACTATTTACTTTTAACCCGTTAAATTCGACCAGAATATTTCCCCGAAGATAAGGAACATCAATTGAACCATCTCCACTGAGATGAGAAGGAGAGCCAGATACATTATCAAGCTTTAACTTAAACTGCCCTATGGTTATGGTACTATCTTTCTTTAATGATTGTGTTCCGGGAGTGGTATTGGTAATTTCATCAGCATAGCAATCGCCCGGGCAGGCTCCTGTATCTGCAAGCTCACTGGTTGGTTTGACCGTAAAAACACCCTCGTTGGTCGTAACTGAATCCCTCTCACATAATACGCTATCCGAACGTACAGAATCTTTATTATATTTTAATGTAAAAGTCCATACGTAAACCCCTGATGTATCAGCAGTAAAACTTTTCGATGTAGAGTCTCCATTAATAAAATTCAGGTCATATCGTGTAAAACCATTCATATCTGTGGAGTAAGCAAATATCTTTTTATCATCATTCCCTGTAAAAGAAGTATCCAGTTTTGCCTTTTCCTTTTTAGCATCTTTATTGGATTGTGATTCTGATGTTTTTTTCCAAACTTTAATATGCCCGCCGGTAATGGCTGATTTATTTATTTTAGGTTTTACAGACACCGAAAATTGAGGCTTCGTATTGGTAGTCCATTCACCATTATTTTCAGGCCTTTCCACAAGCATTTCAAAACAAGTTTTCAACGAATCAGGAATTATTTTAAATGACCTGGTTTGGCTGGTATAATAAGTATTATCGGAAGCATCCAAATAATTAACCCGGTAATAATAGGTCGCTGTATCTTTTATCCCATCCAGTTCAACCGTAATGGTATTAAATAATTCTTTACAGCTATCGCCTGATTGATACATTGTACTTTCAGGCACTAGCTTCGTTTTTGTTTGAACAATGGAATCAAATGATGCTTTCCCGGATAGTTCCACGGAAAACTTATTTAATGCTTGTGACTGAACCCCTGAAGCATGAAATGCAGGCATATTAAAGACATCATTATTTTCAAAATTTAAATTTTCCGGTTGAGGAATAGAAAAAGTACAATTAACTTTAGTATTTACCTTTATGGAGGTATCTTTTGCCGGAGCAGTTAACGTTGGCTTTTTAAATCCTATAAAAAAAGATGTTTCGTGAGAAGTGACACTTTGCATTGTTCCATCTTCGAAAGTAAAAATTGCATCTACAAACCAATTATATTTTACATTGGGGGTTAGCTGGTTCATCCATTCCGGAATAATTTTATTTGCATCAACATTTGCAATTAACAAACTGGCATCATCTGTTGAGCTTAACTGCTGACCAGCTTGTGGACCACCATTAAAAGTAATTTTTCGTGTATTGGTATATTCTGCATTCTCACCCTCCTTTTTCAATCGTAGGGTAAATTCAATGGATTTAATTTCGTCGGAATAGGGAGAAAACTGTGTTACCAAATACGGGACATTCCAGGGGATGGTATCGTTTTGATGCGGATAAATATTTGTTAAACCAACAACATCCTGATCTGCTTCATTTAATCTAAATGTTCCCAACTCACTGAGTCCTTTATTTTTTGTGGCTGGATTACCATTCATATCAAAAGCCTGAACCAACCATACATACTGATTTACATTTTTGTAATAATCAAAGGGCATATCCGAAGGCAGGTACATGTAGGATGAAGTTAAAATATTACTTTTTTCTAACAATACAGGGTTCCTATCGATTGCTGTACGGGGTGACTGGCCCTCATATACCGGACATATCTTTAATTTATACGTTATTTGGTTGCGTGCTGCATTATAACTGGTAACGGGTGACCATAAAAAATTCGGAAAAGGAGAACTTATTACTTCATCATCAACTGGAGATATTAGTATGGGCGGTTCTGGTATTAATACTGAAAAGCTTGTACAATACTCTTCACCATTGGTAATATTTACTCCATTTTGATCATAAACACTAATACAAATATCGTAATATCCTTCTGGTATTGAATTTGCAGAAAACAACAAGGACTTGAGTTCAGCATTATAACTAATTGAATTCTCATCAATAAGTTGGGGGCCGTTTAAAACCGTTACCTGTGGCATCGGAGAAATTGTGAATCTCCTTGATGTTCTTCTGTAATTACTTTCGGCTATAACCGTACCATTCTCATTAGTTATTCTAAATCCAAACGAAGCATTTGGATATTCATTGGATGAGTGATTTGTGACTATGACTTGAATGATTGTCGGATCCTTTTGCCATTCGTAGATTTCAGATGGTGCAGGATTTCGCATGATTAAATTCAGATCGACCTGAGAATAGATTGGCGTTACGAATGCATACCATACAAACAATAACAGAATGGATATTTTTTTCATAAATGATGAAGTTAATTAGTATTCAGAATGAATGCTGTTTATTATAAAACATTATCTAGTACAATCATTAAATAGGTCATTTTAAATCAATTATCCCTTTTTTAAGTGATTTATATACAGCCTCTCCCCTGTTCTTCACTTTTAATTTTTTATAAATATTTTTAAGGTGAAACTTGACTGTATTCTCAGATTTTTTTAATTGAGAAGAGATTCGCTTATTTGACAAACCTTTTTCCAGGAGCTTAATAATTTTAATCTCCGTTTTTGAAAGATTTGAGTTTTCGGATCCCATAATAAAAGTCTATATCCAAATATCTGAATTATAGATGATTTATCTCCTACCCTTTTGGGTGGTTTTAAAAAACTACCCTATGAGGTAGGAAGAAAAAAAATTTAATAAATAGTTATGTTGGGAATTACTGTTTGATTTTATTTAAAGCTTCAACCCGGTTTTTAACATCAAGCTTTAAATAAATATTTTTAATGTGGTATTTAATGGTATTTGTTGAAACAAATATTTTTTCTGCAATATCGGCATTTGACATTCCTTCGTTTACGAAGTATAAAACATCTGCTTCACGTTCCGATAAATTATTTTTAACCGCTAACTTTTTAATATCTCTTTCTTGAATTTCATTATTCTTATTTTTAGAATCCTTGATTTGCAATAAATACTTTTGAAGTTCTGATTCCATTACATCCAGTTTCTGAAGACCCTTTTGTCTGAAAACATATGCAATAACAATAATAACAAGTACAGCAAGAATAAGAGAAACTATTAATCGATTGCGTGCAATAAGCTTTTGTTTCTTCGTTTCATTGTCTTTCTGTAAAGATTCTATTTCATTTCTTTTCTTTTCAATATCGTAAAGTATAGTTAAATCGACCAGGTACTGCTGGGTTTTTTCATTTACAATGCTATCGCCATAGGCATTTGAAAGCTTAAAGTAATTTAAAGCATTTAAATAGTTTTTTCTATTTTGCGCTAGCTCAGATAACAATTTATAACCTCTCATAATTGCTGATTTATTGCCTATTCTTTTAGCAATGGCAATGGCATCATTTATATATTTAATGGCTGTATCTCGATGGTTTTTCCTGGTATGATACCATCCAATATTTAACTTAGAATTAATTATGTATGTACTATCCCCACATTTATTTGCCATTTCTAAAGCAGGAACAAATAATAAATAAGCCTTATCAATATTATTTTTAAGCATCTCAATTGTTCCTAAATCATTATAGCATATTGCCTTACCATAAATAGAATTCATCTCATTGTTGTATTCCAACGATTTCTCATGATAGATTTTTGCAGAATCAAGCTGTCCAAGTAATCTATAGGTTTTCCCAATATTATGATTGCCAATAGCTTTACCCAGCAAACTTCCTAACTGTTCTTCATATTTTAAGGATTGTTTATAGTATTTCAATGCTAAATCATACTGTTCCAACATTCGGTATAATCCACCAATACCCTCATTTGATATCGCAATACTTTTTAGCATATAATCAGTTGAAATGTTACTTTCCTCGGCAGCTTTGAGTGCTCTTGTATAATACTCCAAAGCTGTTTTAGATGCGGATTTTCTCCGATATACAACGCCCATCATATTTAAGGATAAGGCTTTTAGATAAGCATCATCAGCGAGCAAAGCATTTTCATACGCTTTTTTATAATAAAAAATAGCAGGTAAGTAATCGCTCTCTATTTTCTTGCTATTCCCTAACATGCTGTAGGCAAAAGAGAGTGCTTTATAATTTTGGGTGCTTTCACTTACATTTTTAAATATCCCCATTTTAACTGAATCCTTCAATATCTCCTTTATAAATTTATCAGGGTCATATATATTGATTGAATAAGTTTCAGTTCGAGTAAACAATGAATCTAACCAGGATTTATTTTCTTGGTCAGATCTTAATTTATGGTCGATTTGAATTTCTTTATTTTGTGCATCTTTCATTAACACCCCTTGTGGAGTGTTGTTGCCAGATTTATTTGAGTTATTACACGAGAAAATAAAAAGTGAGAGAATCAGTACTTGTAAAAAAATATAATTTCTTTTCATTTTCTGATCTTTTTCCAACGAACGTCAATTTATTAAATGCAGATATTCAACATTTTTACAAAAATAACTTATAGTTTAAAATCAAATTTAGCAATGTTTTTTAAATTCGTGAAACGAATTTCATTTTTATTTTTTGATCAAAAAATAAATATTCTGCTGGAGGATTATACAGTACCCCTTTAACCAACACACTCATAATCATAAAAGTCTTTTTCTGAACGATTTAACAGGATTAAGATGAACTATAGGCAAGCTGTAGTTTTGTTTTGCTTTTCTTTTTGAGTCTCAACTCTAATTTTCGTAACCAAACAACCAAAATGGCTAAAATAATACGTGGCCAGATAAGCCAATGGATAGTAATCCCCAGGGCTAAAAATAACAATGGGTCTTCAATCTGAGAATGGGATATCACCGCATGATGATTTAACAAATCAGCATCTTTTCGATTCATCTTATTTTTATCCAGCTGATCCAAAACTACAGCAGCTCCATATGCTAATCCTATCGTATTTACAACGATTAGTGAAACCGAAGTACTTTCAGGCAAACCCAGAATACGCATCAACGGTCTCATGATACGGGATATCCATGCGATAATTCCAAATTCCTCCAGGATGTTCTGAAAAATAAACAAAATGCTTACCAGGCTTATAATCTTTAATCCCAGAAAAAACATATCCACCGCCCAATTTTTGAGAACAACAGGAAAGGTTTGGTTGCTTACAGTAATCTCATTTTGCACCAGCACCTCCCCTTGTGGTAATATTGCATTTAGAAATAACCCTGCAATAAGACTAAAAATAACCCGGATGGTTAGCATTCGAAAAACACTGGAACCCGATTTTTTAATAATGGCCGATTCAATAATAAAGCCGTGCGCTACCAGGCTCATAATTGCCAATATAGTAGCTTCCCGAACAGGTATTCCTAAGGTCGAAATAACCGCGATAACAGAATAAATATTGGTAAGCATGCTGGTAATTAGGACAAACGCCGATTCGGCAGGCAAACCTAACAGATTAAAAAACGGTTGTAACCCACTGGAAATCTGCGCTAACCACCCCGTGTAATTCAAAACCAAAACAAAAAAAGTTACTGGTATGGTAATCTTCAAAAGCCAGATAGTCGTCTTAGCAGCTTTTGGTAATGCCGGTTTAATGCATTTTAAAATACGATTGAATGATTGCTCTGTCTTCATCTTTAAATCTATAAGGCCACAAATATAGATTTTTAGACTTACTTCATTTATTTAAGTTTAATTATTCGTACCGCAAACTTTCTACCGGGTTTCTTCGGGCTGCTTTTAAGCTGTACCAGCTAATGGTAATTAATGTAAAGAAAAGGGCCAGAAAGCCGGCAAATATAAATATCCACCAGGGTAGATTCGTTTGATAAGCAAAATTTTGTAACCAACGATTCAGCAGATAATAAGCCAATGGACTGGCAATAATCAAGGCAATTAAGATTAATAGAATATAATCGCTGACAAACAATTTAAAAATACTTGCTGTGGTGGCCCCATTCACTTTTCGTATGGCAATATTTTTCGTTTGTTTTTTCGTGGTGAAAATAGTTATTCCCAGCAAGCCTAAAGAAGCTATAACAATAGCCAGAAATGAGAAGACACTAATAAGTACTGCCATTCTTTTTTCTTCTTTGTACAATTCATCAAAATTATCGGTCAAAAAGGAATGGTTAAACTGCATTTGAGGATAAACCTCCAACAATGTTTCTTTAATCTGTTCTGTTAATGATAATATATCCTTTGTATTATAATGTATAACCATATCGCGTATCATATAATCGCCTACCGCCAGGAACATAGGACCGGTTTGTTCATGAAATGAATGAAATTTAAAATCTTTCACTACTCCAACAATTTCTCTATCCCAGATATCG
>DATFIZ010000003.1:0-23051 GCA_035269575.1 Bacteroidales bacterium
GCAATAATTTTTGTTACCGATGCGCCCATAACTTTTCGTATCCCAATTTCTTTCGTACGCTGTTCAGCCATAAAAGAGGCTAAGCCTAACAATCCTAATAAAGCAATAATAATAGCCAAAACAGAAAACAAAGTAAACAAAATACCCGTTTTCTTCTCATTTTGATATTTCATTTCTAAATCATTACTCAAAAAGGAATACACAAAAGGTTGATTGGGAACAAATTTCTCCCATTCATTCTTTAAGAAGTCAATTGACTGAGAGACTTTATCCTTATCAATTCGAACTAACAAGTTTCCCGCTACTCTATCGTCTAAAAGAATAACTAATGGCCTTAAATTATGATGCAACGATTCAAAATTAAAATTAGTTACCCCGATAATATCAAAGTCAATATTATTATTATTTCCCTGAACCAATGTCAGTTTTTTGTCTAGTGAATTCGGATCATATCCTAAGGTACTTAATACAGCATTATTAACAACAACGGCTGAAGAATCAGAAGCAAAATCTCTTGAAAAATAACGTCCTTGCTCAATATTTAAACCGATGGTTTGAGCAAAATCAAAATCTGCAGCACAAAACCATAATGCACGGCCTTCATCTACCCCTAACCCTTCAGGCACAAATACTGTATTCCCATAATCTTCCCCGGGTAATGTTGTAACATAGCTTGCATTTACTATCCCAGAATTTTTTAATATATTTCCCTTAAAAACATTTGCACTATTTCCCAGAGACAAAGAACGTTTAATAACTACCAGACCGTCTTTTTCAAACCCTACATCCTTTTTATTGATATAATTCAGTTGATTATATACAACCAGTGTAGCAATAAATAAAACAATCGTAATTACAAACTGAATTACAACCAGAATATTTCTAAACAAAGAATTTTTAGCCCCTGCATTAAGAGAACCTTTTAAAACTTTTATTGGTCTGAATGCTGATAAATAAAAAGCGGGGTAACTTCCGGAAAAAAATCCGACTACAATGCCTAAAGTAACTAGTCCTAACAATATTTCCGGATTAGCAAAATAATTTACAGATAATGTTTTATTGGTAAACTGATTAAAATAGGGTAAAGCCAGCTCAACAAATAAAATGGCTATAACTAAAGAAATAAAAGTTATTAGAACAGATTCTATAAAAAATTGAGCAACTAACTGTTTTTTCTTAGAACCTACTACCTTACGAATACCTACCTCTTTAGAACGATTGGCAGAACGTGCTGTTGAAAGATTCATAAAATTAATGCCTGCTATCACAATTAAAAATATAGCTATGACAGAAAAAATATAAACGGTTTTAATGGAACCATTAGATTCAATTTCATAATCGAGATTTGAATGTAAATGAATATCTTTTATGGGTGTTAAATGATACCCCCACTTACTATCTGATTTTTCAAATTCACTAAATGAGGTTCCTAATATACTTTCGAATTCAGGCCCTACATATTTTTTTATCATTTCAGGAAATTTAGCCTCCAGCTTCTCCGGATTAAAATTTTCCTGTAATAAAACATACGTATAATTATTATTGGTTATCCACATATCAAAAGCAGGTTGAGATAACCTGCTATTAAGAAATGGCACAATAAAATCGTAATGAAAGTGTGAATTATGAGGTATATCTTCAATGAGATGAGTAACTTCAAATAAAGTTTGCTCATCGCCAAATGCAATCATTTTTCCTAAAGGATTCTCACTACCAAAATATTTTTTAGCAGCTGATTTGGTAATTGCCATGGTATTGGGTCGATTCATAAAATTATTCGGGTCGCCGTCAATAAATCCTACGGTAAAAACTTCGGCATAGCTTGAATCAGCATACATTACACGGTCTTCAACAAAACTGCGATTTTTATATTTTACAATAATCCCATCATTAAAAGTTAACTTAACGGCATTTAACACTTCAGGATAATCATTTACTAAAGCATCGCTTAAAGGAACAGAAGATAAAGCAATATTCAGATCTTGTCCGGCTACACGACCTTTTAAAGAAATCCGGTATATCTGGTTGGCCTTATTGTGGTGATCTTCGTAACTTAACTCATCCATTACATAAAATAAAATGAGCATTGCACTGGCCAGACCTATGGATAAACCCAGGATATTTATTGAGGCAAATCCTTTATGCTTAATTAAATTCCGAAAAGCAATTTTAAAATAATTTTTTATCATAGCTGTAAAGTGTTTATTTATCTTTATAAACAATACCTATGCCAGTTTTCGTAATTCACTTATTTACAAAATCTTAAAAGAAGAAAAACATTTTTCCAAATAAAATTTATTGTACGGTTTAGTATATTGCTTGTTCGAATATGGACATAATAAAACCTGCTACAGATTACATAGCAGGTTATTTCATTTATTTCTTCTCTTTTATTCGTTTAATAATGATTTCACTTTATCAGCAATGGCTTTCCCTTGGGCTTTTCCAGCTAATTTTTTATTTGCGATACCCATTACTTTTCCCATATCTGCCATGGTAGAAGCACCTACTTCATCAATAATAACTTTTATTGAGCCGGTAAGTTCTTCATCACTCATTTGAGCCGGCAAATAATTTTCAATGATTTTGGCTTCGCTCAATTCTTTTTCCGCTAAATCATTTCTGCCTTGTTGCTGATAAATTTCAGCCGATTCTTTACGCTGTTTTACTAACTTTTGTAATAGCTTTATTTCTGCCTCTTCAGATAGTTCAGAAGAACTCTTCTCTGTTTTTGCCAACAACAAAGCCGACTTTACTGCTCTTAACGCAACTAGCTTATCCTTTTCTTTAGCCAGCATAGCTTGTTTAATATCCTGATCAATTTGATTTTGTAAATGCATAACAATTATATTTTAATCCACGTTATCATGTAAATACGAATTATTGGGTCTTAGTCTCGTTGTATTCTCTTCTTCGTCATCCTCGAGCGAATACCTTGAGACTTTAGAATCTTTAGAGTGAGCCGGTTGGTCAATTTTCAAATTTTTACGTTTGTAGGCCGGTTCATTTTCTATTTCATCAATATTATCTTTCATTTTCGACGATTCCATTCGTCGTTCTTTCATTCTTTCGCGCGACTCCTTCAATTTTTTTTCAATTTCCGATTTTTTGGTTTCAACCGCTATTTCGGATTCATCTTCGGGCTGATGCAATACAATATACTTATCCGATTCACGGTCTTTTTTAATATCAAAATCGATGGTTCGTTGTTTAAAATCCAGACATTCGTCCATATCTGCATTTATATCCTCACTAAATGAAGGGATTGGCTCTTGTTTTTTTTCTGATTTTGGTTTTGGCTTTGATTTGGATTCCTCGTCTTCTAATGTAATGGTTTTTTTCGTCGTTTTTTTAGCATACAATTCAGGGATACTATTGCTTTCAAATCCGGTAGCAATAATAGTAATACTAATCTGGTCTTCCAGTTTTTCATCAAATCCGGTTCCCCAGATAATATTTGGATTAGACCCAACTTCATTATTTACAAAATCGGCGATTTCTCCAATTTCATCCATTGTAATTTCATCGTTTCCAAAGGTAATATTAAGCAGGATGTTTTCTGTTCCGCTAATATCATTATCGTTTAGTAATGGCGAACTTAGTGCTTGTTGAACAGCACTTACGGCACGATCTTCGCCTTTGGCTATTCCCGTTCCCATAAGTGCTACACCGCTATTTGTGAGGACGGTTTCCACATCGGCAAAATCAACATTAATATATCCGGGCACGGTAATAATTTCGGCAATACCTTTGGCCGCTGCTGCTAAAATATTATCGGCATAGGAAAAGGCTTCTGAAAATTTTAAATTACCGCACACTTCCCTTAACTTTTCATTATTTATAACCAGTAACGAGTCCACATATTTTTCAATCTCATTAATTCCTTCAATCGCCTGATTAATTCTGCGTGTACCCTCAAAACGAAAAGGGATAGTAACAATAGCTAAGGTAAGCAATCCCATTTCTTTGGCAGCTTTAGCAATAACAGGTGCTGCCCCTGTTCCTGTGCCACCACCCATTCCGGCGGTAATAAATACCATTTTCGTGTTTCCTCCCATTACTTCAACCACATCGTCGAGGTTTTCAATCGCTGCCTCGCGACCAATTTTCGGTTTATTTCCTGCACCACGGCCTTCGGTTAGAGATTCTCCCAACTGCACTTTTATGGATACAGGGCTATTCGACAACGCTTGTGCATCGGTATTACAAACGATAAAGTTTACATCTTTAATACCCTGCCTAAACATATGGTTTACAGCATTACTTCCGCCACCACCTACTCCAATTACTTTTATAATCGAAGAACGGTCGACAGGTAAATCGAAGTTCATTAAATCATCAGCCATAATATTCTATTTTTAGCATTTTCAAAATCGTATCGTAATATATTGTGTTATGAGTCATCACAGGTATTGTTCGATTCTACATTTCCACATCGTCTTCATCAAAAATATCGGTAAACACTTTTTTTAATGTGTTCATAATTCCCTGCTTAGATTCCTTTTTATCGGTATCTTCATCTTCGGGTTCCAGCTCCTGTCCAGGTTTTTCTTCTTCAGGTTCAACAATAAAATTTTTCTTATTTTTTTCAACATGTTCGTATCCTTTGAGTATCAGCCCTACACTGGTAGCAAACATGGGATCGTTAACCTCAGAATTGCTATCATTTACCATATGCTCGGAGGGATATCCAACTCTCACATCCATTCCGGTCTTAAATTTTACCAATGCCGGCAAATGTTTTAACAATGCTCCGCCGCCGGTGATTACTATCCCTGCGCTTAAGCGGTCGAAATAACCTGAATTCTCAATTTCATAAATTACTGCATCAAGGATTTCCTCCATTCTGGACTGAATAATATAGGCCAGACTTTTAAAGGATATCTCTTTAGGTTCACGGCCACTAATTCCGGGAATAGAAACCACCTCTTCTTCTTTTGCCAAATCACCCAAAGCCGAACCATACTGAATTTTCAACAATTCAGCCTGGCGTTGTAAAATAGAGCAACCCTCTTTAATATCTCTGGTAACCACATCCCCTCCAAAAGGAATAACAGCAGTATGCCTTATGATATCATCGTAAAAAACAGCAATGTCTGTTGTCCCACCGCCAATATCAACCAAAGCAACACCAGCTTCTTTTTCATCGGCTGTTAATACTGCCTCTGAAGAGGCTAAAGGTTCAAGAATTAATGAGTTTAATTTTAACCCTGCTTTGGTAATACATTTGCTTATATTACGTGCTGAAGCCACTTGTCCTATGACAATATGAAAATTTGCTTCCACACGTTTACCAGACATTCCTACAGGATTTTTAACTCCAATCTCATTATCAACAATATAATTTTGCGGTAATACATGGATAATTTCTTCACCCATATCAATAGGAATTTTATACATATCGTCAATTAGCTTATCGATATCTTCCCGGGTAATTTCATCATCATACGAATCGCGATTAAAGTATCCGCGGTTTTTGATGCTACGGATATGCTGCCCGGCAATCCCTACAAAAACATCCTTTATTTCTTTACCAATGGCAAACTGAACATCCTCTACCGTTTTATGAATCGAGTTAACGGCTTCTTCAATATTCAGCACAACCCCTCTTTTAACACCTTTTGAAGGAGTTTTACTGATTCCTAAGATATCAATTTTCCCATTTTCTTTTTTCTTACCGACAATAGCAACAATCTTTGTTGTTCCAATGTCGATGGCTGCTACTAAATCTGTTTTATGACTCATAACGCTTATCTTTTAGTACAAATTACCTGATTATCAAATTTTAAATTAATTTTATCATATTTATTCCACCCTACATTATTCAATCCCTGATGGTAGAATGCTTCAAGGTTTCTGAACTTCTCCTTATAATTGTCAATATCTCCAAAAAAGATTTGGTGAGCGCCCACCCGTGGAATTAATTCAAATTCCATTTCATCGTTTACATAAACCTGTTCTATTTGCGCTTTCCAAAACTCATGTTCATCAATAAATTTACAAAGCTTAAATAAATCACAAATTAACCTGTTCTTTTTCTTTTCAGGATCACTTTCATCGTTACTGCAATTTATTGTATGCGTTCTATTCACTTCAAAGGGCTCAACAATATAACCATTCGCAATTAAGACATGCGAAGCATATTTATCATATAATGGCATAATGGCTCCTTCCTGATCGATATAATAACTTTCGCCTTTTTTATTAATGATGCGTACAATAGGCTTACGTTGAATAACTTCAACATTTATTTTTCCGTTAATGTTTAAAAATACTTCAGCATTTTTTACCGAGTGATTATTTAATATCTCCTTCTCCAGTTTTTTTGTGTTTATTGATGTTATTGGGTTTCCCACAACATACATTTCAGGCTGGCGCAGAAACTCAATAATATCACTTTGGGTAACAAACTGATTCCTGTTACTATCCATTATGCTTACATTTATAGAATGACAAACCACCGACTTCCGTTTTTTCGTCACAAAGCTCATGGAAACAGCAAGGTAAGCTACCACAAAAACCCAAATCAATATGTCTTTTAATTTTTTCATAAAAATTATTCAAACATCTTTTTAATCGGTTGTACAATCTCATCAATATCTCCTGCACCCAGTGTAATGAGAACCTCTGGTTTTCTTTCTTTTAAAATTTCCAGTACATTTTTTTTAGTACATAAAATTTTATTCGATTTTTTAATTTTATTTAAAATGATTTCAGCTGTTACGCCGGGTATAGATTCTTCTCTGGCAGGATAAATATCCAGCAATATTATTTCGTCTAATAGTTCAAGACTTTGGGCAAATTCTGCAGCAAAATCGTGTGTCCTCGAATACAAATGAGGCTGAAAAATACCGGTTATTTTCTTATCCTTAAACAGTTCTTTAACCGATGTAATGGCTGCTTTCAATTCTTCCGGATGATGTGCATAATCATCAATATAAACAAAATCCTTTCGATGTATCTGATAATCGAATCTACGCTCTATGCCTTTAAACTTTGGAACAGCATTGTAAATCTCATCTTGATGAGCCCCGTTTAAGTATGCCATAGCTATGGCTGCAACAGCATTTTCAACATTAATACGTCCGGGTAGTCCGAGTTTTAAGTCGTGGATTCTCAAACCCTTACTCACAAAATCAAACACATATAATCCATTATCTATTCTAATATTCTCTGCTTTAAAATCGGAATTATCATTTAACGAATAGGTATAGATATTAATATCATTTCTTTGAATCTCAATATCAATTCCGGATTTTATAATAAGTGTTCCTTTGGGTTTTATTTGCTGAATAAATTGCCAAAATGCCTCATTTACAGAATCTTTACTCTTATAAATATCCAAGTGGTCGGCATCTATGGCTGAAATGATTGCATGTTGCGGTTGCAGATATAAAAATGAACGGTCGAATTCATCAGCCTCCACAACCATCATCTCACTATCGGGATTTACAAGCAGGTTAGTGTTAAAATTTTTCGAAACACCCCCTAAAAATGCATTACATCCGATTCTCGATTGCTGCATAAAATAAGAAACCATGGTTGATATCGTAGTCTTCCCATGCGTTCCGGCAATAGCGATACAATTCTGTGAATTAGCAATTATGCCCAGCACTTCGGAGCGTTTTTTCAGGGTAAATCCCTGCTCCATAAAATAGTTGAGCTGATGATTCAATGTTGGTATGGCAGGTGTAATGACAACGAGAGTATTTTCTTTGTTTTTAAAGTACCCGGGAATGCTTTCCTCGTTATCCGTAAAGTTAACAGTAATCCCTTCATGTTGGAGTTTATCAGTTATCGGACGGGATACTTTATCGTATCCACCTACCCGTTTCCCAAGCGCATTAAAATAACGGGCAATGGCGCTCATCCCTATGCCGCCAACACCTATAAAATAGATATTATGTATCCTTTCCAGCGTCATTATCCTAATTTTAAAACTTCTTCAGCAATTATTTTAGCAGAATCACGTAAAGCCATTCCTTCTATATTTTTTGATAAATCATCCATTTTGTCTTCATTATGGACTAAATTTAAAACCCAGTCAACCAATTCAGTTTTAGCATTACTATCTTTCACCATGATGGCTGCATTTTTATTTACCAGTGCCATGGCATTTTTTGTTTGATGATCTTCGGCTACATTAGGCGATGGCACCAATACCACCGGCTTCCCTACCAGACTCAACTCAGAAATAGTTCCTGCTCCGGCACGAGATATAATTACATCAGCTATAGCATAGGCATAATCCATACGAACAATAAAGTCCAACACCTTAATATTTGAATATCCTGATTTTTTGGTAACTATCTTAGCATCCTCATAATAATATTTGCCGGTTTGCCACAACAGCTGAATATCACTTTGACCAATTTTATCCATATTATCCATAATACTTTGATTGATGGTGCGTGCTCCCAGGCTGCCACCAATGACCAATACCGTTTTTTTATCTTTATCCATTTTAAAATGCTCAGCCGCATCTGTTTTGCTACCCATTTTATCGAGTAAATCCTGTCGGATAGGGTTACCGGTAAGGTTAACTTTTTCTTTTGGGAAATATTTTTCCATCCCTTCGTATGCCACACAAATTTTTTGTGCTTTCTTTGCCAGTAATTTGTTCGTAATCCCGGCATACGAATTTTGCTCCTGAATAAGGATAGGTATCTTTTTACGGTTTGCCATATATAACACCGGACCGCTTGCATATCCCCCAACCCCGACGACAACATCAGGTTTAAAGTCTTTTATTATTTTTTTTGACAATCTCAAACTCTTAATTAATTTAAAAATAAAAACGATGTTCTTAAAGGTTATCCTCCGTTGTAATCCGGCAACAGGTAATCCAATAATTTTATATCCTGCAGCAGGAACCTTCACCATTTCAATTTTACCCAATGCCCCCACAAATAAAATATGGCTATCGGGTTCTATCTGCTTTATCGCATTAGCAATAGAAATAGCCGGGAACACATGCCCGCCTGTTCCGCCACCACTGATAATAATATTTTTATGCTTCGTTTTCTTCACTTTCGATTTCTGATTCGGTTTCTAATTCAAGGCTTTTTTCAACCCCCCGGCTAACACTCAGAATAATTCCAAACGCCACACCGGTAAATAGGATGGACGATCCTCCCATACTCACCAACGGAAGTGTTTGTCCTGTAACAGGAAATAAATGTACTGCCACGCCCATATTAATTATCGCCTGGAATGTTAGACTTATAGTAAGCCCTATGGCTAAAAAGGCAGCAAATGTACGATTGCTTTTCCGAACAATAACACCTGCCCGATAAAGCAAAAACAAGTATAAGATCAGGATAATCAATCCTCCCAGAAATCCATATTCCTCAATAATAATGGCATAAATAAAATCGGAATACGGATGTGGCAAGAAGTTTCGCTGGGTACTATTTCCAGGACCCTTACCCAGAAAACCACCTGTCGCAATGGCAATCTTACTTTGCTCAACCTGATAATTATCTTCACTATCACCACTTACGAAACTTTCAATTCGGTTTTGCCATGTTCCCACGCGCCCCTGGCTCCCGGTAAAAACAATGCTGGCAATAAGCAGCGTGATTATAAATATACCAATACCTGCAACTAACATCAGATATCTCATCTTTACCCTTCCAATAAACATCAGGATAAATGAAGTGGCAAATAATATTACAGCAGTAGATAAGTTAGCAGGCATAATTAAACCGCAAACTGCTACTACCGGTATAATTAGTGAAACAACAATCCCGTTAAAATCATCAATTTTATGCTGTCGCAAAGACAGAATACGAGCAATATACATAATTAGCGCTAACTTGGCAAAATCAGATGTTTGAATGGTCAAACCCAATCCGGGGAGTGTTAACCATCGTGTTGCCTGGTTAAGGCTGGTTCCCATAATAAGGGTTATCGCCAATAAAAATATCGCCAGGTATAAAAAAAGTTGTGATAACCTGGAATAAAATTTATACGGGATTAAATGGGTAATATAAATTATTCCCAAACCTACCATTAATAAAACAAAGTGCTTTATAATATAATATGCTGTATTTCCACCCTGGTATTTGTATGCAAGCGTACCGGTAGAACTGTAAACGGCTAACAATGAAAACATGGATAGCGCAAATATTACACCCCAGATTACCCGGTCGCCCTTAAAATATTTCGATAATATCTCTGTTAATCTCATACAATTACCAGATTTAAAAAAAATCAATTATTCGTTATTTTACAATTCTCTTACTGCCTGTTTAAACTGATTCCCCCGGTCTTCATAGTTCTCAAACAAATCAAAACTGGCGCAGGCAGGAGATAAGAGTACCGTATCGTCTTTTTTAGCAAGATAATACGCTGCTTTTACAGCTTCGGAAGCAGATTGGGTATCTATTATGGTAGATACCATGCGTCCGAAGGCTTTATGTACTTTGCTATTATCAACACCCAGGCAAATAATTGCCCTTACTTTTTGGCGTACTAAATCTTCGAGAATAGAATAATCATTTCCTTTATCAACGCCTCCAACAATCCAGATAATATCATCCGGTACACTTTCGAGCGCATACCAGGTGGAATTTACGTTGGTTGCTTTTGAATCATTGATAAATTCGATGCCATGGACCTTTAAAACAAATTCTAAACGATGTTCAACGCCCTGGAAATTACTCAGGCTTTCGCGAATAACTTCTTTTCGAATTTTTAGCACTTGTGCGGAAATACCGGCAGCCATAGAGTTATATGTATTGTGCTGCCCTTTTAAAGCTAGATTATTTATTGACATAGTAAATTGATTATTTTGATAATTGATTTTTATATTATTTTCTTCGATAAATGCTCCTTCGGTAAACTTTTCGTTAATAGAAAAAGGAATTTTCTTAGCTGCAATACTCCTTTTATCCAACTCTTTTTTTGTTATTTCATCATCGGCACAATAAATAAAATGGTCGTTTGCTGTTTGATTCTGTGTAATCCGGAATTTTGAATTCACATAATCCTGCATAGAATTATACCGGTCGAGATGGTCGGGGGTAATATTCATTAAAACAGCTATCTCGGCTTTAAAATCGTACATCCCGTCCAGCTGAAAACTGCTTAATTCAATCACATAGTAATCGTAATTTTTCTCAGCCACCTGCCATGCCCAGCTTTGTCCAACATTTCCTGCCATACCCACATTCAATCCGGCATTTTTCAGGAGATGATAAACCAGATGGGTGGTCGTTGTTTTCCCATTACTTCCGGTAATACATATTTTATAAGCATTACAGAACCGGGAAGCATATTCAATTTCTGAGATAACCGGGATATTTTTTGCAATAGCTTGTTGAACGATTTCAACTTTTTCGGGAATTCCGGGACTTTTAACTATTTTGTTGGCATTAAGAATAAGTTCCCGGGTATGTTTCTTTTCTTCCCATGCTAATCCATACTTATCAAGTAGATTTTTATATTTATCCTTAATGATGCCAAAATCAGACACAAAAACATCAGCACCATTCTTTTTTGCAAGAATGGCTGAACCAACTCCGCTTTCGCCTGCACCTAATATGACAACCCTTTCGTTCATGTTTTTTTATCTGATTTTAAGTGTTACTACGGATATTATCGCTAATAATATCCCAATTATCATAAATCGCACTACAATTTTTGGCTCCGGGTATCCTTTCATCTGGTAATGATGATGTAAGGGAGACATTAAAAATATTCGTTTCCCTGTGCCAAATTTTCGTTTGGTATATTTGAAATAACTAACCTGCATAACCACCGACAGGCTTTCCATAAAGAATATCCCGCAAAGGATAGGAATTAGCAGCTCTTTACGAATGATAATCGCAAACACAGCAATAATACCTCCAATAGAAAGGCTTCCGGTATCGCCCATAAATACCTGGGCCGGATAAGAGTTATACCATAAAAAGCCAATAGTAGCACCGACAAAAGCACTCATAAATACCACTAACTCACCTGTTAACGGAATGTACATAATGTTTAAGTAATCGGCATAAATCATATTACCCGACAGATAAGCCAGAATACCCAGTGTCGTGCCAATAATAGCCGACGAACCGGTTGCCAGTCCATCGAGCCCGTCGGTTAGGTTCGCTCCATTGGATACCGCTGTAACAATAAGAATTACAAAAATGACAAAAACTATCCATGCTGCTTTTTGGCTATGCCTGCCTAAAAATGAAACCAGATATTCATAATCAAATTCATTATTTTTCACAAACGGAATGGTAGTTTTCGTGCATTTTATATCATGGGTATTTTTAACCCCCTCATTATTGGTATTATCAACCCCTTCAACAATTTCCTGATTGGTTACATTTTGTTTATCCACCACTGTTTCACGAATCACTACATCATCGCTTAAATAAAGGGTTAATCCCACGATAAGCCCTAATCCAATTTGTCCTAAGATTTTAAATTTCCCGGCCAGGCCTTGTTTATTTTTTAGAAATGTTTTGATATAGTCATCGATAAAACCTATCGTACCAAGCCATATGGTAGTTACAAGCATTAAAACAACATATACATTTAATAGATCCCCAAACAATAATGTAGGGATTATAATTGAAGCAAGAATGATAACTCCTCCCATGGTTGGAGTCCCTTTTTTCTGCATCTGCCCTTCTAATCCTAAATCACGAATTTCTTCACCTATCTGTTTTTTTCTTAAAAAATTAATAATTCGTTTTCCAAAAATCATGGAAATGATTAAAGAAGTAATTACGGTCATTGCCGACCGGAATGAAATATACTGGAACACCCCTGCCCCCGGGAAGTCGAATTTATCTAAATATAAAAAAAGATAATAAAGCATGATCTGGTTTAGTTATAGATTTCGTTAAAAGTTTGCTTAATAATTTCCCTGTCATCAAAATGATGCTTTACTCCGTTTACTTCCTGATATGTTTCGTGACCTTTACCTGCTACCAGGATAATATCCTCTTTTTTAGCCATAAGACAGGCTGTCCGTATTGCTTCCCTCCTGTCGGTTATAGCAATTGTTTTTTTTCTGTCCCCATCTTGTAACCCAGCTTTCATATCTTCAATAATCCGGTTCGGGTCTTCAGTTCTAGGATTATCAGAGGTTAAGATAACTCTGCTGCTGCTTCTTGCAGCTATCTTTGCCATTTGCGGTCGTTTTGTTTTATCCCTGTCGCCCCCAGTTCCTACCACCGTAATCAAATCCTGCTCTTTTTTCCTAATTTGGTTGATTGCATTTAAAACATTTAACAATGCATCGGGGGTATGCGCATAATCGACAATAGCCGTAATTCCATGCTGAGAACGGAACGTCTCAAACCGTCCTTCAACGGGTTTCATCTGACTTAAGGTGGTTAAGGTATCCGGCTTACTCAAGCCCACCATTGATGCCGCTGCATAAACACTGAGCAGGTTGTAAGCATTAAACGTACCTACAAAGTAGGTCCAGACATCCATATTATCAATCCTTAGTAACGACCCTTCGAAATGATTTTCAATAATTTTAGCTTTAAAGTCCGCCGCTGTTTTTATACCGTATGATTTAACCTCCGCACGGGTATTTTGAACCATTACCTGTCCATTTTTATCGTCTGAATTAATGAGAGCAAAACTTCCCGGTTTCAGGTCATCGAAAAACTTTTTCTTTGCTTTAATATAGTCGGCAAATGTTTTATGATAATCGAGATGGTCATGAGTGATGTTGGTAAATACAGCTCCTGCAAACTCCAGTCCGGCAATTCTGTGCTGGTCGATCGCATGTGAGCTTACCTCCATAAAACAATAAGCACAACCCGATTGAACCATTTCATTCAACAATTGATTAATTTGCACTGCATCGGGAGTAGTATGTGTTGCTTCAATTACTTTATCATCAATATAATTACGAACCGTAGATAATAATCCGGCTTGATAGCCAAGTTTGCGAACCAGGTTATAAAGCAATGTAACGGTAGTTGTTTTTCCGTTGGTACCGGTAACCCCAACCAATTTAATTTTGGCTGAAGGATGATTGAAAAATGCCGAAGCAGCCACACCCAATGTTTGGGCCGAATTTTTTACCACAACATAAGCAACACCCTCAACTAATTTTTCCGGTAATTTTTCGCATATTATGGCAACAGCCCCTTTTTCAATGGATTGATTAATATATTGATGTCCATCGGCCTGCGTTCCTTTAACGGCAATAAAAAGGCATCCGGGAATAATTTTTCGTGAGTCGAAAATAATATCCCGAACAGAAATATCCATATCTCCTGCTTTTTTTAGGATTTTAACCTCTTTTAATATGTCGTTTAACGCTTTCACTTCAATCTATAATTTTATTGTATCGACATTTCAAGGACTACCCGTTGTCCTTCCATTATTTTCGAACCCTGTTTTATCGATTGCTGCAATACGGTTCCTCTGCCTTGTATTTCAACTTCAAGCCCCAAATTTTCGAGTATAAAAACAGCATCTTTCACCCCCATTCCGGCTACATTGGGCATAAACTGCTGGTCGATAAAACGGTTCGACAGTTTTACACACGAATCTTTTTTGGTGGTGAGTACCCAGTCAGAATCTACCTCGTCATCATAAACATGGATCCCCAATTCTCTTAAAACATAATCAAGTTCATTTCTATAGCTGTGTTTTGTATAAGGTACTTTCACATCATCGCTAATATCGGCCAGTTTTTTACCATGCATATCAAAACGGGTAGCATAAACTTTATCGGCAATTTCTTTAAAGACAGGCCCTGCCACCAGGTTTCCATAATAAATATTTCTAGATGGTGAATTAACCACCACAATGCAGGAATATTTAGGATTATCAGCAGGAAAATATCCCACAAAGGATGCCTGGTAACTTAATTTCGATTTATCAGAATATCCCGATTCTATGTTGGCTATTTGCGCCGTTCCTGTTTTTCCGGCAATTTTGTAATTATTATTTTTGATATTGGTAGCTGTACCCTCTTCTACGACCCCTTCCAGCATTTTTCTGACTTTATGTAAAGTAGCTTTTGAACATACCGAAGGGTTAATAACCTCGGTATCCATTTTTTTAACTACATTTCCGTGATACATTAATGCCTTAACAAATTTGGGTTTTACCATTTTTCCATTATTGGCAATAGCATTATAAAAAGTAAGGATTTGTAACGGTGTTAATCTTATCTCATACCCAATTGACATCATGGGCAAAGAGACACCTGACCAATACTTATCACCGGGATATTTTATTTCAGGGCTTCCCTCGCCTTTGATATCCAAACCCAGTTTATTATTAAGATTCATCCGGTAAAGCCGGTTAATAAATTTTTCTTCCCGTCCTGTATAACTTTCGGTAATAATTTTAGAGATGCCCACGTTAGAAGAAACCTCGAATACCTCTCTCACCGTAATTTTGCCATAACCACCACGTCTGGAGTCGGTTAATTTTTTATCATAATACTGAATCTCCCCTTTGCCTGTATCAATGGTATCATTTAAATCAACATAACCATCTTCAAGCGCTGCAATTATTGATGCCAATTTAAATGTGGACCCGGGCTCAGTACTTTCCCCAATGGCATAGTTATAGGTCTCTTTGTATTGTCCGTTGCTGTTTCTTTGTAAATTAACAATCGCTTTTATTTCCCCTGTTGCTACTTCCATTAAAACTGCTGACCCGTGGTCTGCTTCGTGTTTTAAAAGTTGTTTAAGCAATGCATTGGTAGCCACATCCTGAATATTAACATCAATGGTTGTAACCACATCCTTCCCGTCTTTAGGTTCTACTTCATTTCCGTCATTTACCGGCATCCAAACATTGCCCTGTATTCGTTGCATTAGGCGGACTCCTTCAACACCTTTCAACTCCTTATCGTATGCACCCTCAATGCCAACAATATTTCCACCAACACCTTTTGTGGTATAACCAATAGTCCGGGAAGCCAGGCTTACATGGGGCTGTATCCGTATATTGGTTTGCATGGCAATAAAACCGCCTTTGTATCTTCCATGGCGGAAAATTGGAAAATCCTTAAGTTCTTTAAGTTGATTATAATTAACTCTTCGTTTAATTAAATGGAATCTTTCTCCATTTTTTCGTGCATTAATCAGTTCTCTTTTATATGCAGATGCAGACTTATCCTTAAAAAGTTGTGCTAAACAGCTAGATAAAGAATCTACTCCTTTTTCAAAAGTCCTTTTATCCATCCCGGTACTCCTGGTATCCATCCGTATTTCATAATAGGGTATCGAGCTGGCAAGTAATCTGCCGTCAGCAGCTAAGATATCTCCCCGGTTTGATTCAACGGTAATATCCTTTAAGGTAAGTTTTTGAGCTTTCTCTTTCCAGGTATTTCCTTCAATAAGCTGCAAATAAAGAATTTTGCCGACAATTAGCATGGCAAAGACAAGTATAAATATATATACTACCCCAACTCTCCATACTATTTCTTTCTTTAATGACATAAATTCTTTTACTCTTTGATTACAATTTTTTGGGGTGGCTCAACCGATTCTTCCAGATCAAGGCCCCGTTTTTTTACCAGCTTAACTACTTCTGATTGTTTACTAATAAACATTAACTCAGAAGATGTAGTAATAGCCTCAGCTCTTAACTCATTAATTTCTTTTTGTAATTTAGCATTCCTTCGCACCATCTTTTCGGCATGATACCTGTTGCCTATATAGATAAATGCCAAAAAGACCAAAAAAACGATGTAGGGCAGCTGCCTTACCACAAAATCATTGGCAATAAGCGAGCCATCGAGAAAATCTTTTACTGAGCCAAACTTATGTTCTTTACGCTCTTGTTTCTCATCAATAAACTCTACATGTTTGTCATCGTCTTTTATCATAACTTTTCAGCAATTCTTAATTTAGCACTTCTTGCCCGGTTATTTTCTGCAATCTCTTCTTCGTCCGGTGTTATAACTTTCCTGTTTATTGCTTTAAAAGGCACATCTGTTCTTCCATACAAATCTTTTTCTGCTTCGCCTTCAAACTTTCCGTTTTTAATAAAATTTTTCACTAACCGGTCTTCCAGCGAATGATAGGTAATTACCACAAGCCTTCCACCTGGTTTGATAACATCGGCTGATTGCAACAGCATCTCTTTTAAAAACTCCATTTCGCGGTTTACCTCAATGCGTAATGCCTGAAAAATTTTAGCCAAAAACTTATGTTCTGCATGTTTTGGAATAAAAGGCATCAATAAATCGGTAAACGACTTAATGGTATTGATTTCTTTGTCCGCTCTATTGCTGACAATAACTTTTGCCAGTTTGCGGCTGTTTTTTAATTCACCATATTCCCAGAATATCTTAGCAAGCTCCTGCTCCGGATATTGATTAATAATATCTTTTGCAGAAACCCTGGCACTACGGTTCATTCTCATATCCAGATCACCATCGTACCTAAACGAAAAACCTCTTTCCGGCTGGTCGAAATGATGCGATGAAACGCCCAGATCGGCTAAAAGGCCGTCAATCGTTTCAAAACCATGATATTTCAGGAAGTTTTTTAAAAACCTGAAATTATGATTCACAAAAATAAACCGGTCATCATCTATCAGGTTTTGCAGTGCATCATCATCCTGGTCGAAGGCAACCAGTTTCCCCTTGTTCAATTTTTTTAAGATTTCGCGGGAATGGCCTCCACCCCCAAAAGTAACATCCGCGTAAGTTCCCTGTGGCTTGATTTGCAAACCGTCAATACTCTCTTTAAGCAATACTGGCGTATGATAACCCATATTTTAATCATTTTCCGGATTTAAATTTCCCCCCATTATTTTTTCAGCTAATGCCGCAAAATCTTCGTGGCCTTCTTCAGCTTCCTCATACAGTTCTTTCGACCAAATTTCAATTTTGCCATACTGGCCGGCTAAAATTGCTTCTTTAGAGATTTCTGCAAGTTCAAGTAATCGTTTGGGAATCAACAGCCGATTATTACTATCGAGCACAATCTCTGCCGAGCCCCGGTAAAAATTTCTTAAAAATTTATTATGTTCCTTATTATAAGGATTAATTTTGCTTCTGATGATTGCATTTTGTCTTTCCCATTCTTCGATAGGATACAAAACCAGGCATTGTTCAAAAATGTCTTTTTTGACAACAAAACGATTCTGTGAAGCAGTATCCATCTGCTTCTTTAACGATGACGGGAAAGTAACCCTGCCCTTTTCATCCACTCTGCAATTATAGTCGCCAATAAACGTTGTCATAAAATAAACCTTAATTAACTTGTAAAAATATACAAAAATTTACCACAATATACCACTTTCTCCCATTTTTTACCACTTTGTTGATAACTTTTCTTACGTTGTTAAAAATCAAACACCCGAAAATCTTCCCTGAAAACCAACTACTCTCTGTCATACAACAGGTTAGCAGTCGGGATAATCGTTTACATTAAACAGGTAAGTTTTATCCCTAACTTTTGAAAGATTTCAATGAATTAACCCCCTCCGGAAATCAAATACTTTTTGTATTTTTGTTCGCAAATTAACGAATAACAAAATGGAAGAAATAGAAATTTTTACAGCGCAACAAAAAAAACTGGCACGCTATGCAAAGGCCATGTCGCATCCGGTAAGATTATACATTTTAGAACACCTGGGAAAACAATCCTGCTGTTATAGTGGTGATTTAACCGATATTCTGCCTATTGCCAAATCAACTTTATCGCAACATTTAAAAGAATTAAAAAATGCAGGATTAATACAAGGTGAAATAGAAACACCCAAAATTAAATATTGCCTGAATAAAGAAAACTGGGAAGAGGCTCAAAAATTAATGCTAAAATTTTTACAGTAAAAATTTTTTAATACTTTTGTTCGTAGTTTTGCGAACTACAAACATTAAAAAAACAGGAATATCATGGAAATAAAAGTATTAGGAACGGGTTGCCCCAAGTGCAAGACCCTGGAGAAAAACACAAGAGAAATAGTAGCGGAGTTGAATATTGAAGCCAATATTTCCAAAGAAGAAGATATAATGAAAATTATGAATTATGGTGTGATGAGCACTCCTGGATTAGTTATTAACGATAAGGTAGTTTTTTCAGGACGTGTACCTTCAATCGCCGATTTAAAAGAATTAATCACTAAAAACCAATAAACGTATGAAACTATTTAATTTTTTAACCATTGCATTTATTGCCATAAGCATAAACTTTTCGTGCACGGCACAGGCCAATAAAGATGAAAAAAGCGAAACTACCGTTAAAGCTGAAGAAGTTGAAGTATTCTACTTTCATTATACCCGCCGTTGTGCAACCTGCAATGCTGTAGAAGATGTAACAAAAGAAGCTATCGAAGAATATTATGGGGATGATATTTTCTTTAAATCCTACAACCTTGATGAAGCTGATGGCAAAGAAAAAGCAGAAGAAATTGGCATTTCCGGACAGACTTTAATGATTGTAAGTGGCGAAAATAAAATGAATATTACCAACGAAGGATTTCTGAATGCAAGAACGAATCCGGAAAAATTAAAACAAATCATTAAAGAAAAAATAGATTCGCTACAATAATTTTTATGGAAGAGTTTTTAAGCAATTTGATGAGTAACAGCTCATTACCCATGCTTTCAGCATTTGTGCTCGGACTGATGACGGCCATCAGTCCCTGCCCGCTTGCTACCAACATTACAGCCATCGGATTTATCAGCAAGGATGTTGAACACCAGAAAAAGGTATTTAAAAATGGATTGGTTTATACCCTGGGAAGAGCAATTTCATATACATTACTTGCTGTCATTATCTTTATCGGTGCCGATCAGTTTAAAATATCCGGTTGGTTTCAACAGTATGGAGAAAAAATACTGGGGCCTCTATTAATTATTATCGGGCTGTTTATGTTGGATCTGATAAAAATAAAATTCCCGGGAATGAGTGGTTTAACCAAGCGGTTCCAGGAAAATGGAACAAGCAATTATTGGGAGGTTTTATTACTGGGCATTATATTTGCCCTTGCTTTTTGTCCTTACAGTGGCGTGCTTTATTTTGGCATGTTAATACCGATGACCATCAGCAGTGCTTCGGGATTATATTTGCCGGTTGTATTTGCTTTTGCCACCGGGATTCCGGTGATTATTTTTGCCTGGTTACTGGCTTATACCGTTTCAGGTGTAGGCAAGCTTTATAATAGCCTGAAAATATTTGAAATCTGGTTCCGCAGGGTGATTTCAGTAATTTTCATTGTTATAGGAATCTATTACGTAATCATCATCTATTTCTAAAAAAATTTAAAAATAATGTTCGTTTTATTACGAACAAATAAATAACTTATTTTGTATAAAAATTAAAAACTAAATAAAAAATGGAAATTAGAAAAGAACTTAAAATACTGGCATGGATTATCGTAGTTTTTGTATTTGCATACTTCATGCCACTTGAAAGTTCCCGTTTTACCGAAGCCATTATGGCGATGTTCGATCTGGCCAAATGGTATGCACAGGAGCATGTAATTTTATGTTTGCTGCCTGCCTTTTTTATTGCCGGTGTTATTGCTGTTTTTGTAAGCCAGGGAGCGGTGATGAAATACTTCGGTGCCAAAGCCAAAAAATGGGTAGCTTATACCGTTGCATCTGTTTCAGGTACCATTCTGGCGGTATGTAGTTGTACTATTTTGCCATTGTTTTCGAGCATCCATAAACGGGGTGCCGGTTTAGGCCCTGCGATAGCTTTTTTATATTCGGGACCTGCCATCAATATTTTAGCCATTATTCTTACGGCCCGAATTTTAGGATTTGAAATGGGTGTAGCACGAATTATCGGAGCGGTAGTTTTTGCTGTGGTCATAGGTTCGGCTATGTCGCTAATTTACAGAAAGGAAGAAAAGGCCAAAAAAGAAGAACAGTTAAATTTCCCGGAAAGCGAAGAAAAGAGGCCCATGTGGCAAACGGCTTTTCACTTTTTTACCTTAGTTCTTATTTTAGTATTTGCCAACTGGGGCAAACCTGCCGAGGGAGTAACCGATGGAGCATGGTATTGGATCTGGTCAAATAAATGGTACATTACCTCTGCCTTTGCTGTTTTATTGATTTATTCGCTCATTGCTATTCTTAAATTAAAATGGCAATATGTTGCGTTAGCAGCCATTGTAACCGCTATATCAGCTTTTATAAGCTCATCACCACTCATTCCGATGGTTGTTGGTATTGCAGGATTAAGTATTATTACATTAACCGATAAGCGAGACCCGGATAACAAAGAGTGGACACTTTCTACCTGGGATTTTACCAAACAAATTATGCCTTTATTGGCTATTGGTGTATTGATTGCAGGATTTCTTCTGGGATCCACTCACGATGAAACAGCCATGGCAGGATTAATTCCTAATGAATGGGTGGCTAATTTAGTAGGTGGAAACTCTGTATTTTCTAACTTTTTTGCATCCATCGTAGGGGCATTCATGTATTTTGCCACATTAACCGAAGTACCCATTTTACAGGGGTTAATTTCGGCCGGAATGGGCAAAGGCCCGGCACTGGCATTATTGCTGGCAGGACCTTCGCTATCACTGCCCAATATGCTGGTAATCCGTGGTGTGATTGGAACAAAAAAAACCCTGGTTTATGTTGTTCTGGTTGTAGTGATGGCCACTATTTCAGGATTAATATACGGAGGATTATTTTAAATAATAAAACGGAAACCAATGAAATTTATAAAAGAGCATCCTGAATTACAGGAATTTCAAATAGAAGGAGTTAAACACATCGCTCCTGCTGATGCATTTGAGTTAATTAATAACCGTCAGGCGGTATTAATTGATGTGCGGGAGCCGGATGAGATTGAATATGAACAAATACCATTGGATACCATGCTGTATTATCCAATGTCGACCATTGTCGATAAACTCAATCACATTTCAAAAGAACAACATATTATGCTTATTTGTCCGGCCGGAATAAGAAGCACCAAAGTGGCTAATCTGCTGAACATTAATAAGTATCCTAATGTTACCAATGTGGATGGCGGTTTTTCGGCCTGGAAAAAACAAGGTTTACCCTTTGAAAATAAAGTTGTAATGACCGGAGGTTGCGGATGCGGATGTAATTCAGCATCCGCCGGTAATTCCGGCAGCTCATGTTGTTAAAAAATTGAATAATTATTGTAAAACCCGATAAATGATAACGTTATGTTAAATATAGTTATTTTAGGAACCGGATGTCCAAACTGCATAAGATTGGAAAATTTATGCAAGGAGATTGTGGCAGAAAAAAATCTTGAAGCCACCATTGAAAAAGTTACCGATATGAATAAATTCGGTGATTACGGCGTCATGCTTACGCCAGGCCTGGTAGTTAACGAAAAGGTTTTATCACAGGGTAAAATACCGGTTAAAAACACGTTAGAAAGCTGGCTGGAAAAGGAAGCCGGAAACTAATCTGTTTTTACCGGCAAAGTTCTATTGAATCATTTTTATCCATCAAATTAAAATAAACAACAGAGCAAAAGGACAGAATTTTTCTTTAGGTTTTCAAGGAATACATTTCTTTGATAATTTTCATCTTCAGGAAGTCAAAACTAATAACATAAGCATATCATTTAAATGAAACTTTTAATTGTTTTTGTAATAATTGCACTGATTATTTCTTTCATTGCCGACAAGCAAAAAACATGGCAGGGCATCAAAAAAGGGCTAAAAATGTTTTTAAATCTCTTGCCTGCTATTATTTCGGTACTTATTCTTGTAAGCATAGCCTTATTTTTTCTTCCCGAAGGATTAATTATCGAATATTTAGGCGAAGAATCAGGAATTACAGGCTACATTTTTGCTGCCATAGCAGGTTCTATAGCTTTAATCCCGGGTATTGTAGCTTACCCAATGGCTGGCATGCTAGTTAAATCCGGCGTTGGCTATTCTGTGATTGCTGTTTTTATGACGACCCTAATGATGGTTGGATTCTTTACCCTGCCCATTGAGATCAAATTTTTTGGCCGCAAGGTAAGCTTACTTCGAAATTTTTTCTTTTTTTTAGCTGCCTTGCTTATCGGATTATTCATTAGTTTATTTTATAGCGTATGAAATCATTTATTCAAAAAAATAAAATAAACCTGCTTGTTATTGCAGCATTTACAATTTTT
>DATFIZ010000004.1:0-25111 GCA_035269575.1 Bacteroidales bacterium
TACAAAATTAATTGAAGCCAATACAACCATCCCAACCAAAAAAGCAGAAACATTTACAACAGCTGCTGATAATCAGCCTTCGGTTGAAATTCACGTATTACAAGGTGAAAGACCTATGGCTAAAGATAACAAAACCATTGGTCGTTTCCACTTAGACGGGATACCACCAGCGCCACGTGGAGTACCTCAAGTCGAAGTATCTTTTGATATTGATGCAAACGGTATTATACACGTTACAGCAAAAGATAAAGCAACCAATAAAGAACAAAGTATACGTATTGAATCATCATCCGGTTTAACCGAAGAGGAAATTAAACGTATGCGCGATGAGGCTAAAGCTAACGAAGAAGCTGACAAGCAGATGCGTGAAAAAGTAGATAAATTAAATGCTGCCGACAGCTTGATTTTCTCTACTGAGAAACAATTAAAAGAATTTGGTGACAAATTATCAGCTGACAAAAAAGCAACTATCGAAAAAGCTTTAGAGGAATTAAAAGAAGTACATAAAAAAGAAGACTTAGAACAAATTGATGCTAAAACCGAAGCATTAAACAATGCATGGAAAGAAGCATCAGAAGAAATGTACAAAGCTACCCAGGAGCAACAACAAAATGCTCAGCAAGGACAACCGGGTGACGAGCAACAGCAAACTTCTTCTGACGATAAAAAGGATGATGGAGAAGTTACTGACGTAGATTTTGAAGAAGTAAAATAATATAACTTCAGGAAAATTGACGAAGAGAGCCCTGTTTCAGGGCTCTTTTTTTTATTATATTATCAGATAATAAAAATCATATATTCTTGTTACTTTTGTAAAAATAAAAAAACAAACCCTATGAATACAAAAAAAAATATTTTAACCTTACTCCTTTTATTCATCTTTGCAGGATTTAGCTTCGCGCAAAATAATTCACCCAATGATACAATTAATCAATACAATGAACGCGGACAAAAATCCGGATATTGGGAAAAATACTACGATAACGGAAACATTCAATACATCGGATACTTCAAAAATGGAACGCCTGTTGGGACATTAAAACGGTACGATGAAGAAGGAAGATTAAAAGCAACAATGTTTTTTGAAAAAAACACAAACAAAACGCTTATCCAGTTTTATTATCCGGATAATACCCTACAGGCAGAAGGGGTATATGTTGGACAACTAAAAGACAGTATTTGGAATTTTTATTCGGAAGCAGGCTTCTTAATTAACACTGTTCCCTATAAAATGGACAATAAACATGGTCTGGAGAAAAAATACTACGAAAACGGACAGTTATCAGAAGAAGCTCACTGGCGAAATGGCATTCAGGATGGAATGAGCATCAGATATTACGAAAATGGTGAAGTTATGATGCGCATAGCATATATGAATGGGCGGTTGGATGGTGAATATTCGGTATTTAATGAAGATGGAACAATTCTAATTACCGGCTCTTACGAGAATAACAAACGAGAAGGAAAATGGAAATACTATAATGAAGATGGTACACTAAAACATGAGCTAAACTACCTAAACGGCATAGCTGAAAACCAGGAAGAATTAGAACGATTGGAACAGGAACAACTGGAAAAGCTGGAAAAAAATAAAGGAAAAATTAAAGAACCCTCTATCGAAGATTTATTTAACCAAAGACCACCACGGTAATAAAAATTCAATGTGTTAAATGACAAAAAAAAGGGTACTACTTGGAATGAGTGGCGGCATTGACAGCTCATTAGCCGCCATACTACTAATCGAACAGGGGTATGATGTTGTTGGATTAACGATGAAAATGTGGGATAACATTGAAAAGGACCCACGCCATAAAAACGACGGCGCGCATGCTACGGATTCTGTTCACGAAGCTAAAGCAGTTGCTGAACAACTAAATATTGAGCATTACACCGAAAACATTGTCCATGAATTTAATCAAACGGTGGTATGCAACTTTATCGATGAATATCTTAATGGAAAAACACCCAATCCATGTGTTTTATGCAACACAAAAATAAAGTGGAATATATTACTCCGTAAAGCCAAAGAATTAAACTGCGAGTATATTGCCACAGGGCACTATGCTCAAATCATAAAATCATATTCAGGATATCAACTTAAACGTGCAAAAGATAAAAAGAAAGACCAAAGTTATTTTTTATGGGGTCTAACTCAGGATATATTAAAAAAAACGCTGTTGCCGTTAGGGCAGTTTACCAAAGATGAAATACGAAAAATGGCAGCAGAAAAAGGATTTGTCACACTTGCCGAAAAGAAAGAAAGTCAGGAAATCTGTTTTATTCCCGATAATGATTACCGGAAGTTCTTAAAAAACAATGCTCCTGAAACAGGAAAAACAGGGAACGGAAATTTTGTTTCAACCAGCGGGAAATACTTAGGCAAACACGAAGGATACCCCTTCTATACTATAGGACAGCGTAAAGGATTAAAAATAGCATTGGGAGAACCCATGTATGTTTTAAATATTAATGCAAAAAACAACGAAATTGTTTTGGGCAAAAGAAGTGATTTATACAAACATGAACTCAGGATTAGAAATTTTAATCTTTTTGAAGATATTCCTGAAAATTCTGAGCTGGAAGTAACTACCAAAGTCAGGTATAAAAGCGAAGGCATACAAAGTACCCTCAAAATTAAAGGATCTGAAATTTTAGTATCTTTCCAAAAAAAGGTATTTGCCATAACTCCCGGACAATCTGCCGTTTTTTATAAGAACGATATACTTTTAGGCGGCGGAATTATCGTTTAAATTTTTCTAAACATTTTTTTTTAAATTTGTAAAGAACAACAAATTTAATATGCAGAAATTTATCCTTTTTTTTCTATTTCTTTTTTGGTCATCCCATCTTTTTTCGCAGGTAGCTCCTGACCATTTCCGCATTTTCTTTACCGATAAAAATAACAGCGAGTACTCTATTGAATATCCGGAGGCCTTTTTATCCACCAAAGCTATTCTGCGTCGAAAAAAACAAGATATCCCTATCCGGGAAAATGACCTTCCGGTGAATAAAAACTATCTTGACAGCTTAAAAAAACTGGGAATCACCATTAAAAACAATTCCAAATGGTTAAATACAGCATTAGTTTATAGTACCGATAAACAACTTATGGATACTATATCCAATTTAGATTTTATAAAATCAAGTCATAAAACTGGGTATACCTTTCAACAAAAAAAAACAAAAAAACCGAAAATTCCTCCCAAAGAATATCAATTAAAAGACGACAGTATTTTTGATTACGGATATAGCACCAGGCAAATTTCAATGCTTAACGGACATATATTGCACCGTAACGGGAATATTGGGCAAGGCATGACCATTGCCATACTCGATGCCGGATTTTACAATGTAGATATTTTACCTGCTTTTGATAGTTTATGGAGCAACAATCAGATTCTGGGATATTACGATTTTGTGGATGGGGATAATGAAGTTTTTGATGCCTCGTCGCACGGAATGAAGGTTTTATCTATAATGGGAGCAAATTTGCCGGGCGAATTAATTGGTACAGCCCCAAAAGCCAACTACTGGCTTTTACGAACAGAACAAACCGCTTCGGAATATAGTATTGAAGAAGACCATTGGGTAGCAGCTGCTGAGTTTGCAGATAGCGTTGGTGCTGATATTATCAATACTTCATTAGGATATTGTGAATTTGATGATACGGCTTTAAACTATACCTACGAAGATATGGACGGAAATACTGCTTTTATCACCAAAGCAGCTGATATAGCTGCATCAAAAGGGATATTGGTGATTGCAAGTGCAGGTAATCAGGGAGATGACCCCTGGCAATATATCACTGCACCTGCAGATGGTGATAGCATATTAACGGTAGGTTCTGTTAATCAGTTTGCCGAGTATTCATACTTTAGCAGTATTGGCCCAACTTATGATGGTAGAATAAAACCTAATGTTGTAGCCATGGGATATCAAACAGCAATACAAGGCATCGATGGAGCCATAACCACCTCAAATGGAACCTCTTTCTCGGCTCCGCTAATCTCAGGACTGGCAGCCTGCTTATGGCAGCTTTACCCGGATTTAAACAATATGGAAATCCTTCAAAAAATTGAAGAAAGTGCCCATAAGTATTCATCCTATGACTATTATACCGGGTATGGGATACCTGATTTCGGGAAAGCCGCAAATCTTATACAAACCAACTTACATGAGGTTTCAGAAAACAATTTATTGAATATTTATCCCAACCCATTTTATGATAGCATAACTATCGAAACCAATATTGAAAAGAAAGTTCAAAAAGTGTATATTGAATTATTTAATATAACCGGCAAAAAGGTAACACAGGATTATATAAACAATCAACCTCAGGAAAAATATGTATTTACTCTTGATAACCTAAGCCGCTTACCGTCAGGAGTTTACTTTTTAAGGGTAACGATTGGAAGTTACAATCTAAGTAAACAGATTAGCAAACCTTAACCTATGACACTTAAAATCAGCTTACTTGAACTCAATCAATCCATCCAGGAAAAGATAAAAATTAATTTTCCCGAATCGATTTGGGTAGTAGCTGAGATAAGTGAATTAAAAATCAATCGCAACGGACATTGTTACCTGGAACTTATTGAGAAAGATGTTATAAGTGAAAATATAATTGCCAAAAGCAGGGCAACCATATGGGCTTTTACTTTTCGCATGTTAAAACCATATTTCGAAAGTGTTACGGGTCATGAACTAATTTCGGGATTAAAAATATTAGTACAAGTAACCGTTGAGTTTCATGAGTTATATGGCTTTAGCCTAAACATAACCGATATAGACCCGAATTATACCCTGGGCGATTTAGCCCAAAAAAAAGCCGAAACCCTAAAAAAGCTCGAAGAAGATGGGATTATCAATATGAATAGAGAGCTGAATTTCCCTATCGTACCCCAAAAAATTGCAGTAATCTCATCGGATACAGCAGCAGGGTATCAGGATTTTATGCACCAATTAATCAACAATAAATACGGATATACATATTATATAAAATTATTCCCCGCTATAATGCAGGGCTTAAAGGCAGAAGAATCAATTATTGATACCTTGGAAAGAATTTTTCATTACGACCATTTTTTTGATATTGTAGTTATAATCCGGGGAGGTGGTTCGCAAGCAGACTTAAATTGTTTTAACAATTACCATTTGGCATCCAATGTAGCCCAATTCCCAATCCCTGTTTTAACAGGAATTGGTCATGATAAGGATGAATCAATTGTAGACCTGGTAGCCTGCCAAAAACTTAAAACACCAACAGCTGTTGCAGAGTTTATCATCGAAAAAACGCTTGAGTTTGACCAGAACATTGATTTTTATAAGGAAAAAATCTATGATATTGCGATTGATTTTATCAATCATCAAAAAACAAAACTCATTCAATTGAGTTCGGTTTTTATTCCTTTAACAAAAAATGTTTTAGTTAAACAACAAAATAAACTCTCGCTTATTAAGGAAAAATATAAAAATTCAACTTTAAAGTTAATTGATAAAAACAAAAATGCACTGAACAGGAACATCCGTTCACTGCATTATTCCACAACAAAATCCTTACTTTCAGGCAAACAAAGCATAAAAAGCCTGGAACAATCTATTTCCGGCACCACAAAACAACTTATTAAAGAAAACTACACCAGATTAGAACATTATAAAAACAAAGCTGAATTGCTTGATCCCATTCACATTCTTAAAAGGGGATACTCTATTACTTACACCAGAGATTGTGAAGTAATTAAAAATATTCAGCAAATCAGCTCAAATGATGAGGTAATAACCAAACTTTTTGATGGAGAATTTCGTAGTACAGTTAATAAAAGAAATAAATAATATAACAAAATACATCCCGAAAGCCAGAAAGAATTTAATATTTAAACAATTATTATTATATTGGGTACCCAAATTTGGGGAAATAGATTATGCTTAAATTAAGAATACTAACACTCCTTTTCATTCTATTTAGTTTACCATCCTATCCACAGAACGCACGACAGGTAATTGACAGCCTATTAGACAAACTAGAAACTGCAGAAGAGAAGAATAAGATTGAGATTTTAAATAATATCTCAAGAAATTATTGGAATACTTCTTTAGACAGCAGCTTATTCTTTGCCAATGAAGCCTTGAGTTTAGCTCATATTTATATGGATAAAAAAGGAGTATCCGATGCATACAACAGAATTGGTAATGTATACTACTTTAAGCGAGAATATGATGTTGCTGAGGAATTCTATCAAAAATCAGTAAATGTAAAAAAAGAAATTAATGATTTGGAAGGACTGTCCGGGATATATAATAATATAGCCCTTTTATATCAGAATCAAAATGAATATGAACAGAGCCTTCAATATTTTTCCAAAGCACTTGAGGTTAGCAAACAAACAGGCGACAAGGCAGATATTGCTTTGTTTTTGAGCGCAATAGGCAACACCTACAGCAGATTAAATGATTATACAAAAACTATTCAATATCATTTACGATCATTAGAAATTGTAAAAACACAAGATGACGAACTTGCTGTTGCTCAAATATATAATGCTATAGGTAATGTTTATCAAAATATCTCCAGCTATGATTCAGCCCTCAAATATTTTTTAGATGCACTAAAAATTTACAAGAAATACAACCATCAGCGAGGTATTTCAATGTCTTATAATAATCTTGGAATAGTCTATCAAAATCTTGATGAAAATGAGAAAGCCTTAGATTACTATTTAAAATCATTAGAAATAGATGTAAATAATAATTTCTCCCCCGGTCAGGCTTCAGCTTATAACAATATAGGTACAGCCTATGATAAAAAAGGAGAAAAAAGAAAAGCACTTGAGTATTACCGAAGAGCCCTTGAAATTAATAAAGAATTAAATAACCAGGAAGGAATTGCCATTGCCTTAAATAATATTGGACTTATCCAAATCGACCTTGGTGATTATTCTAATGCACAAGATTACCTGAATCAGGCACTTGAAATTAATGAAGCAAGAAACAATACGGCAGATATTGCCAACAATTATAACAACCTGGCTAAATTATATATTGAAAAGAAAGCCTATGATATTGCAAAAGACTATTTAAAAAAATCGATTAAAATGGCAGGTAATGTTAATGCAAAAGAAGTATTAATTGAAGCCTATGAATTTTTGTATAATATCAGTACCGAACAAAACAATTATAAAAATGCGCTGGAATATTACAAATTATATTCCGATATGAATGATAGCATTTTTACCATTCAAAGCAGTAACCGTATTGCTGAATTAAAAATTAAACACGAAACAGAGAACCTTGAAATTGAAAATGAAGTACTGAAAAAAGATAATAAAATCCAATTGCTGGAATTAAACAGACAAAAAAATCAAAAGAAATATTTATTTGCTTTTACTATCCTAATTTTAAGTTTAGCCATTTTAAGTTTTAGTCGTTTCAGACTAAAGAAAAGAACCAGTAGTTTGTTAGAATCCAAAAATAATCAGTTAAAACAGGCAAATCAGAAATTACGTGAATCGGAAAGAAATCTTAAAGAACTTAATGCGACCAAAGATAAGTTTTTCTCTATCATTGCCCATGATCTTAAAAATCCTTTTCAATCTTTGTTGGGATTTTCCGATGCTTTATACACTAACTCAGATGAACTCTCAAAAGATGAAGTAAAAGAATACAGCAAATTAATCTATGAATCATCACAAAACCTGTTTAATTTATTAGGAAATTTACTTGAATGGTCAAAATCTCAATTAGGGTCTACAAAACTATCCACCGAGAATATAACACTTAACGAATCGTTAAAAGAAGTCTTAACGCTGCTTAACATATCAGCGCAGAAAAAACAAATCAAAATTGAAACCAATATCCCGGAAGATACATCTGTATATGCTGACAAGAATGTATTATCGACGATATTGCGGAATCTAATTAGTAATTCAATTAAATTTACAAAACAAAAGGGCAAAATTATCATTGACTCATCCATACAAAAAGATAAAATTACAATTACCGTGTCTGATAATGGACAAGGAATTAATGAAGAAGATTTAAAAAATCTATTCCGCATAGACTACAGTTTCTCAACAAAAGGAACAGATGATGAAACTGGAACCGGTTTAGGACTTATCTTGTGTAAGGAATTAATTAACCAAAGTGGAGGGGAAATATGGGTAAACAGCAACGTTGGAAAAGGAAGCGAATTTAAATTTACCCTTCCCATAGCAAAAGTATAAATATTACCCGTATACAAAATTATTTCAAATTATAAGTCATTTATTTAGTTATTTTTTTCTTTAGACTCAATAGATGTATATTTTACATGCAACAAAAAAAACCATTTATAATCCTACTCCTTTTTTTAGGTTTTTTTATATCAAACACCTATGGTAAAAATATTTCTCAAACGGATAGTTTATTAAAAGTACTGGATAAAACTCCGGAAAAAAGATCTATACCCATTTACAATCAATTATCAGCTTCATTTTTAAAAAAAGATAAAGAAAAAAGTCTAAACTATGGCGGGAAAGCGCTTGAATTGTCCGAAAAATATAACGATAATGAAAACCGTGCACATGCCCATTTAAATATTGCCAATGCTTATTTTGAAATGAGCAGGTATCAACCGGCTATAGAATATTACGAAAAAGCGCTTGAATACTTTTACGAACAAAACCTCCCTAATCTTAAGATCTTTATTTATAACCGGCTGGGACATGCTGAGAGAAATCTGGGCAACTACAATAATGCCTTATTCAATTACCAAAAACCATTAAATCTTTATTCAGTAAATAAAGACAATAAAATATCAGAAGCCTATAATAATATCGGCGTGGTTTATAAATTAATGGGTGAATATCAGGAAGCATTAACATATCATCAACAAGCATTAACTGAAGCAAATCTTATATTCGACCAATCAAATATTTCTAACACATTAAACTATATCGGGAGTTTATATTGGAATATTAGCCAATACGACAGTTCGTTACTCTTTTACCAGAAAGCACTTGATATCAAAAGAAAAATTAATGATAATGTGGGTCAGTCAACTATTTTAAATAATATCGGATTAATTTATAAAGATCAGGGTCATTTCAAGAAAGCCCTTGAATACCATGAAAAGGCACTAAATATTAATACCAGGGAAAACAACAAAAAAGAAATAGCTAAAACCTATAATTATATTGGGAATATTTACCTAAACATTAATAATATCGATGATGCTTTCAGGTTTTATAACCTTGCACTTAATTTAAGGGAGTCTGTAGAAGATCTGGAAGGGATTGCCCAATCGCAGAAGAATATTGCTTTAGTATATCGTTTAAATAACGATAATAAACAGGCGCTTGATTTTATGAAAAAAGCCCTGCTCAATTATCAGAAAGTTGGAAATAAAGTTCTTATAGCCAACTGTTTAAACCAAATAGGGAACATCTATCGTACGGGCAACATGCTCGATTTAGCTCTTGAGAATTATCTTAACGCCCTAAAATTAAGGCAACAGGTTGGTGCCCAAAATCAAATTGCATCATCTCTTAACAATATCGGCCTTATTTACAACGAAATAAATAATTACAGAAAAGCATTGGACTTTTTTACACAAAGTTTAGAAATTAAAAAAACGCTGGGCGACGATAAAGAAACCGCCCATGCTTATTATATTGTTGGTAACACTTATTTAAAACTAAAAGAAAATAACATAGCCCTGGAGAATTTTATCCAAACTCTTGAATTAAGCGAAAAAATCAATGATAAAATGGGGATTGCCAACTCTCTAAGAAGCTTAGGAAAAGTTTATCTTGAACTCAACGATTTTGAAAAATCTTTAATTTACTATAATGAAGCACTGAACATTAGTAAAGAAACCGGCAATATTAAAGGCATTAGTGAGATTTTAAATGATATTGGCAATTATTACCAAAGGATGAACAATTATACTAAAGCTGCCGATTTTTTTAAACAAACCATTGAAATATCAAGAAAAGCCGGGGACCAATATCTACAAGCTCTCAGCAGTCGTAAACTGGGAGAAATTTATATAAAATCAGGAAAAGAGCTGGAGGGATTTGAATTAATCAGAAAATCGTTAACCATTGGACAGTTTATCGACAATTTCGAATTAATAAAAAATGCCTATTATTCATTATACTATTATTATGATCTTCGTGGGGATAAAACAAGAGCACTGGATTATTATATCAATTACTCGGTGATTAAAGACTCTATTGTGGAAAAAAATAATGCCCGGGAAATCTCAGAAATACAAATGAGATATGAGCTGGAGAAAAACCAGACCGAATTATCCCGTATTGAAAAAGAAATTTCTGAACTTACGGCAGAAAAAAAAATTAGAGAGTTTGAACTAAGAAAACAAAAAAATGTACGTAACCTTTCTTTTCTTATTGCTCTGATAACCTTAATTTCGGGGATTATTATATTTTTCCAGTTTTTAATGAAAAGGAAAACAAATATCCTGCTTCAACAAAAAATAAAAGAAGTTGACGAATCAAACCAACGCTTAAAAGAATCGGAAGAAAGTCTAAAAATATTAAATGCTACCAAAGATAAGTTCTTTTCTATTATTGCACATGATATTCGAAATCCGTTTAATGCAGTATATGGACTAACACAACATTTAGCCAAAAATTTTGATACTCTAACCAAAGAAGAGTTAGAAAAGCCCATCGAACTCATCTACCAGTCGGCTGATGAGCTATTAGAGCTATTAGATAATCTGTTACACTGGTCGAGGACACAACGCGGAAAAATGGAATTTAGCCCCAGAAAAATAGATCTACATGAAATGGTGAATAAAAATATCAGCCTGCTAAAAATGAATGCCGATAAGAAAAATATTGAGGTAGTATCTGATATTAAACATGGAGCCACTGTATCAGCCGATTACGATATGTTAACAACGGTTTTTAGGAACCTTATCTCCAATGCTATTAAATTTTCTTATGAAAATAGTCGGATACATATAAAATCTGAAGAGACCGGAAATGAAATAACAATTTCTGTAATTGATAAAGGTGTGGGTATCAGTAAAGAAAATATCCAAAAACTTTTCAGGATAGATATTCATTATTCAACAACGGGAACCTCCGAAGAACAGGGCAGCGGACTGGGATTAATTTTGTGCCGAGAATTTGTTGAAAAACATGGAGGAAAAATCTGGGTCGAAAGCGAGGAAAATAAAGGAAGTACGTTTAAATTTACACTCCCGAAAGAACAATAAATTTTATTAAATATGGCCAAAAAAGAAATTTCGTATAACGAAGCAATCCATGAGATTGAAGATATACTATCAAAAATAGAAAGTGAAGAATTAGATGTTGATGATTTGTCGGCTAAAGTAAAACGAGTTTCCCTGCTGATAAAAAAATGCAAAAAGAAACTGACCGAAACGGAAGATCAGGTGCAAAAAATATTGGAGGATATTGAGTAAAATATTGCCTTTAATCTTTTTTATCCTTTCAAATATATTTAACGACATTTGACAAAAGCCTTTAGAATGAATATATTAAGCAATAAAACAACATTATGCGATATGCTATTGGCGACATTCACGGATGTATTAAAACCTTCGAAAAGCTTGTTAATACTATTGTTCAAAAGGATAAAAATCCTCAATTTTATTCAGTAGGTGATTTAATCGATCGTGGTCCGGATACTAAGTCCGTGTTAGATTTCTTAATGGACCTGAAAAAGAATTACCCGGTACAAATCGTTCGGGGAAACCATGAAGAGATGATGCTAAACGCCCTTTCTCTGGGTTCAGAAAACTGGTTTTTTAACGGTGCTGAAAATACTTTACGCAGCTTCCAAAGCAATGTAAATATTGATCAGAAGAAATTGCAAAAGATTATCCCACAGAAATATATTGACTTTGTCCATTCGCTTCCTTACTATATCGACGTTGAAGATTATTTAATTGTTCATGCTGGATTTAACTTTTCTGCCCCTAACCCGTTTGATGACACCGAAGCAATGTTATGGACCCGAATCGAGGAAAATGATTTACAATACACACAAGGCAAAAAAATTATTCACGGGCACACTCCTGTTCCTTTTCAACAAATCAAGATGAATATTCAAAATGCCAAAAACAACATTTACAATATCGATTCGGGATGCGTTTATATTAAGTTTAATGATTTAGGCACATTAACAGCACTTAATATGGATACTCTTGAACTTATTTACACAAAGAATGTTGATTTATAAAGGAAACAGACTAAAATTTCAGTATATTACTACAATTATTTTATTGCTATTTAAAAGGATATCAATACATTATGTATCAGAAATATGTTAACAGGGAAATAAGCTGGTTATCATTTAACGACAGAGTCTTACAGGAAGCGCAAGATAAGTCGGTACCCATATTACAACGAATCCGGTTTTTAGGAATTTTCTCTAATAATATGGATGAATTCTTTCGGGTACGGGTAGCTACTATAAAAAGAATAGCTGCCTACGCGGGTAAAGGTAAAATGTTAACCGGGAATAAAAGTGCCAGGGATGTTTTAAACGAAATACAAAAGATAACTCAGCAACAACAAAAAAAATTTGAAAAAATTTATCAGCAACTTATTTCCGAATTGGAGCAGCATAATGTATATGTGATCAATGAATCTCAACTTACAAAAGAACAAAGTAATTATGTGAACGGTTTCTACAACGAAAAAATACGCCCTGTTTTGGTTCCCATAATACTTCACGAAAACCAGCCTTTTCCCGAGTTAAAAGACAAACCCATCTATTTTGCCGTAAAATTAACAGATACAAAAAATCCTAACCGGTTTGATTATGCGCTTTTAGACTTATCAACCGATATTCTTCCGCGGTTTGTTATTCTACCATCATCCGGGAAAAAAAGGTATATCATTATTTTAGATGATATTATTCGCTATTGTATCAATGATGTTTTTTCTATTTTCGAATACGATAAAATTGAAGCATACAATATAAAGATTACCCGGGACGCAGAGCTGGATATTGACGATGACATTTCAAAAAGCTTTATGGAAAAAATCTCATTAAGTCTTGAAAAACGGAAGAAAGGAGAACCCGTTCGTTTCGTCTACGATGAAAGAATGCACCAGGACCTACTTCAATTTTTTATTCAAAAGATGAATCTGGATGATGATGATAACATTATCGCAGGAGGAAAATATCACAATTTTAAAGATTTTATAAACTTTCCAAAAATTGGACCTAAAAGACTTGAGAATAAAGAAATGCCTCCGGTTCCCCACCATTATCTTAAACATCATAAAAGTATTTTAAATGAGATAAAAAAACGCGATCATATTTTGCATTACCCCTATCAACCATTCAGCTATTTTATTGATATGTTAAGGGAAGCCGCTATTGATCCTAAGGTAATTTCAATACAAATAACTCTTTATCGTGCCGCCAGGAAATCAATGGTTATTAACTCATTAATGAATGCTGCACGAAATGGCAAAAAAGTAGTGGTAGTCATTGAACTGCAAGCCCGCTTCGACGAGGAAGCAAATATTCACTGGTCGAATAAACTGCAGGAATCAGGGATTAAAGTAATACACGGCGTTCCCGGTCTTAAAGTTCATAGTAAAGTTTGTCTCATTACCCGCAGAAACAATCAACAATTAGAGAATTTTGCTTATATCGGAACAGGAAATTTTCAGGAAATAACGGCCAAAAGATATTCTGATGAAGGATTTTTTACTTTTGACAAAAGAATAACCACTGAAGTAGTAAAAGTTTTTGAATTTTTTGACAAAAATTATAAACAACATATTTTCGAACACATTATTCTTTCTCCTTTCAGTACGCGTACAAATTTTATTGGATTAATCGAGAAAGAAATGGAAAATGCCCGGGTAGGCAAGAAGGCTTTTATGATTATAAAATTAAACAGCCTGGTTGATGAAGAGATGATTGATAAATTATACGAAGCCAGTCAAAATGGTGTAAAAATAAAACTTATCGTTCGTAGCGCCTGCTCGCTAAAAGCCGGAGTCAAAGGACTAAGCGAAAATATTAGCGTTATAAGTATTGTTGATCGTTTTCTTGAACACTCGCGTATTTTTTATTTTTACCATGGAGGAAAAGAGCTCATGTACATTTCTTCGGCCGACTGGATGGTTCGTAATCTGGATAACCGGATTGAATTAACCTGCCCGGTTTATGATGAAGAAATAAAAAAAGATTTAAAACAGCTATTAAAAATACAATTGAAAGACAATGTTAAAGCACGAATTGTTGACGAAAAACAGGTTAATCAATATGTACAAAATAAAAAGCCAAAAACAAGAGCCCAAATCGCTTATTACCAATATATCAAAAGAAGATACACACAAATTAAACAAAAAAATTAATGGTTGATATTAAAATGTTGGGAAATTAAGCCGGAAAAAAGTAAATTGTAATACTAATACTAAAAGTTATATACTATGGATCAACACGAAGATTTAAAATTCCTTTATTCTGGAACAGAAATAAATGCTGATGTACTAAAAAGAATGCTCGAAAAGAACGAAATTCCTGCATTAATAAGAAACGATATGAATTCTGGATTAGCAGCAGGTTTTGGCGGCTCATTAACAGGGTTTGCAGCAAAAGTATTTGTCGAGGAAAAAGATTTCGAAAAAGCTCAAAAAATTCTTAAAGAATTTATTCAATCGCAAGAAAAAGAATAACTAATTTCTAAATCAGCATATAATCTCTATTGCGTTGAGTAAAGACGGCGATTTTACGATAGCCCGTTGATTTTAATTTTTCAACAGCCTGAGAAAAATATTTACCCATATGATTTGCCCTGTGAGCATCCGAACCAAGGGTTACGGGAACATTATGGTTAAAACATATTTTAATAAACTCGTCCGAAGGATAAAACTCTTTGCAGGACCGATCTAAACCACTGGTATTTAACTCGAAAACACTATTGGACTGAGCAAATATTTCCGCTGTTTTTTCGTATAATGGTGTTAAGTTAAACGTTGGATAGTACCCAAATTTTTTGGGAATATCAATATGCCCTAAAATATCAAAAAGTTTAGATTTAGCACATTCCTGTAACAGCTGAAAATAATCTTTATAAAAACGGTCGATATCAAGGTTTTTATAGTCTGCTGGATTGGTATCAAAATTCCAGTCGCCAATATAATGAACAGAACCAATTACATAGTCTACAGGAAAAAATGCTATCGATTTTCTTATCGCCTTATCCTGTCCACGAAAATAATCGGCTTCAATACCAAATTTAATGGAGAAAGGGAGATTTTTTCGCTGCTTTAAATCCAGGATTATAGATTTCATTTTCTCAAAATGAGCTTTTCTGGTAGCCCATTCGGGAAATTTTAAACAAATATGATCAGAAAAACCTATCTCTTGTAAACCTGATTTTAAGGCATACTGTAAATATTCTTCATGAGTGCTTTTCCCGTCGGATAAAATAGTATGAATATGATAATCAACCATAATAGCTAGAATAAATTTAACAGTAAAATAAGGATTAAATAAGAAATAACCAATAATAAATAAACTAATTTTTAAGCCTATCGGGAACAAACTTCTTAAACACAGGGAAAATAGAATAGTATATAATTGCTACCAAAAAAGGCGATATGCCGAACCATATAATCATTGCTCCAAGGTTTGCTTTCCAAAATAATTGAGCAGCCAACCAAAAATCCTGCTGCAGTAACCCGCTTATAAAAGATAATGAAAAAACAAGCCCCTCGGATGGAAAAATAAAGGCACCCATTTTTAAGAATGGTATAAACAAGATTAATTGTAAAGGATAAACAAAATAATTAATGAGTTGAATAGCAGGCATGTTAATTCTAAATATTACAGCAACTAAAGCACACATAATTGTAGTAATGCCAAGGACAGGGATTATTCCAATGGTAATCCCCAAAGCAACAGATAAAGCCAACTTTTCCGGGCTTAACCCTTCTTTTAAAAAATTAACAAGTGGTTTTAATAGCTTATTATGAATATAAAGGATTATCTGATCTTTCATTTTAATAAATTATAGTTCACTAAGTACTATACTCTTTTCTTCGTTTCTCATTTGTTTCAAGTGTTTCCCGATTAAGTCTCCCGGATTCACTTTAACACTTCTTCCTGCCAAACCTTACTGTAAAAGCATGAGAGTCAATTTGTAATCTTTGATTTACCAAAAATAATTCAAAAAAATTTCCTTTTTTTAAATATCAAATAAATCTTATGATGTACATTTATAAACAATTGGCCGAATTAATTGTTTGCTTAACAATAATTTTCAAAATTAATGTACCAACTAAGAAAAAAGCAAAAAATACCCATTTCAATAGATAAAGCATGGACTTTTTTCTCTAATCCCGAAAATCTGGGACGGATAACGCCTGCTTCAATGAAATTTAAAATTCTTTCCAGGTCGGATGCCGGAGATATGTACCCGGGAATGATTATAACTTACCGTCTTACCCCTATGTTTAAAATACAAATAAAATGGACAACAGAGATTACACAGGTTAAAGAAAAAGTTTATTTCATTGATAATCAAATTAATGGTCCATACAAAATTTGGCATCATGAACACCGCTTTAAAGCTATAAGCAAGGGCGTAGAGATGGAAGATATTCTATATTATGATTTATCCTGGGGGATACTGGGAAAATTAGCATATCGTATTTATATCCGGCAAATAGTAGATGAGATATTTAATTTCAGATCACAAAAAATAAAAGAGCTTTTTGGTACTTTATAACTTCCCAAAAAGCTCTTGAAATTATCTATTTAAACAACAATATTTTACTGAAAATCTTTTAAATTTTCCATTAATTTTTTACGGGTAAAAAATATTCTGCTCTTTACCGTACCAATTTTTAAATCAAGCTTTTCAGCAATTTCTTTATACTTATAACCCGACAAAAACATATTAAAAGGTTCTTTAAATTCCTTGGGTAGACTTTCAATCTGTTTGGTTATTTCATACGTTGAAAATTCATTATCAGGTCTTGCCGGTGATTGCTCTTTCGTTAGATTTAAGAAATACAAATTTTTGGTGGTATCGTTATGTGTATTTTCTTTTTGTTGTTTTCGATAATTGTTGATAAAAGTATTTTTCATTATCGTAAAAGTCCACGCTTTTAAATTTGTATAACCTTCAAATTTATCTCTGTGCGAAAGAGCTTTTAAATAGGTTTCTTGTAATAGATCCTGAGCTTCTTCTCTGTTTGAAGTTAAACTCATAGCAAATCTTGAAAGTTTATTCTCTAAACTTATTAACTGATGATTAAATTCTAGTGCTGTCATAGTTGTACGTTTTTTATATTTTCTTAAACAAATATACAACAAAAAACAGCATACATCCAAATATTTAGATGCTTATAGATTCTAACCACCCCATGTTTCTAAATAAGATTTAGCGCCATAACCCCTATTATTTAAGACAAAAACATCCTTTTATATTATACATTCTAAATTACATTTTTTGCTATTTTTATGTTTAATGTTTTGTTTATATTGATTATCAATAATTAAACAAAAAAATCCTGCTTAAGCCTAAGCAGGATGCACTATTTAGAATTATTCTAAGAATTAAATCATACTTTTCAATGTCTCACTAAAATCATGTGGAGACGTAATCTTTATAACATTCGGTAAGGGTTGCCTAAGCATTTGATCGATTTGTTGTCCGGTAACTAATATTTTCTGCAAAGGAAATGCTTTCGATAAATTCTTTAAATATTTTACGGTTTCATCTCTGGTAAGTAATGAGGTGATGGTTGTAAAGAAATAGTCAGGATTCACCATTTTACTCGTTTCCAAAACATCATTAAACGGTACCGAGCTACCCAGGTAGTATACGATCTGTCCCGATTTACGAATCAGGTAATTATAAAATAATAGTCCTAATTCGTGATATTCGCCTTCCGGAAGAAACAAAATAAATTTTTTCGCTTTATGATTATCGGTTACCATTATATTATCAATGGCTACCATTAATTTTTGCCTGAATAAGTTAGAAACGAAATGTTCATGAGCAGGATTAATGGTTCCTGTTTGCCACAGAATACCAATCCTTTCAAAAAAAGGAAAAATCACTCTTATTACAGCATTTTCAAATCCTTCGTGCATAATATAGCGCGATAAAATACGATCAAACTTAACCTCATCCAAGTCGACCATCGCAATTACCAGCTGCTCAATATTTTGTGCAGCATCTCCTGAATCTGATGCCATATTTACAACCCTCTCGGATAACTCCTCATCCGAAAGCTTTGCAATTTCAGATATTCTAATACCCTGACGGTTTAAAATCGCTATATTAAGCAGCCGCTTTAAATCTTTATCGCAATAATACCTTATATTGGTTTCGGTTCTGGAAGGAACAATGAGATTATAACGTTTTTCCCAAATCCGAATGGTATGCGCTTTAATGCCCGATAAATTTTCTAATTCTTTAATTGAATAACTTGCCATAATATGATTGTTACTTAATGTATTCTGACCTTTAAAACAAGATTAGTTCTTAAAGGTTCAAAAAATCATTCTATTTTATAATTGTAGAAGAAAAAACTTAAAACTCCTGAACAAATAAAACAGCGTTTTGTTTATTATCCAAAACTTTTATTAAAAAATTCACCTATGGAATTTCTCGACATATACTTTCAAGCCCTTGCTATTATATTAATGGTAATGATTTTTGCATGGTTAATTAGTATAATGATTACCAATGCAAGCATTGTTGATAGTTTTTGGGGATTAGGATTTGTTGTTGTAAGCATCTTCTATTTTCTTCAAACAAATCAATCTTCTTTAGTAAACAAGATACTTTTAATGCTGGTTTTAATATGGGGTTTAAGATTATCAATTTATATTACCATACGTAACTGGGGCAAAGGTGAAGATTATAGATATCAGAATTTCAGACAAAAATATGGGCCCAAAAGATATTGGTGGGTGAGCTTTTTCCAGGTTTTTTTACTACAGGGCATCCTCCTCTGGCTGATATCAGCACCTTTACTGGCTGCATTTTTTGCAGGAGAAGAATCTTTTAATATTATTCATTATATTGGATTATTCTTCTGGCTGATTGGTTTCACCTTTGAGGCTGGCGGCGATTTACAACTATCGCTTTTCAAGTCTAAACCTGAGAATAAAGGCAAATTATTAACCAAAGGATTTTGGAAATATACAAGACACCCGAATTATTTTGGAGATGCCTCAGTTTGGTGGGCATATGGATTGTTCAGTATTGCCTCGGGATATTACATTCCGGTGCTGGGATCTGTATTGATGACCTTTTTAATTATTAAAATCTCAGGTGTTGCCATGCTCGAGGAATCATTAATCGAAAAAAAACCAAATTATAAAGATTACATTCAATCAACCAGTGGTTTTATTCCCTGGTTTAAGAATACAAGGAAATAATGGAAAAAATAAATATTTTCTGGTTCAGGCGCGATTTACGGTTAAATGATAACCACGGATTGTTTCATGCATTAAAAAAAGAAAATGTTTTACCGGTATTTATTTTTGATAAACAAATCCTGAAAAAGTTAGATAATAAAAATGATCTACGTATCAATTTTATCCATCAGAAATTAAAAATTTTAAAACAAAAGCTTGAAAAAAACAAAAGCACACTGCTTGTTTTATATGACAATCCACTGGATGCATTTAAAAAAATCAACCAGGAATACGAAATTCAATCCGTTTATTTTAATTGTGATTACGAGCCTTACGCGCTTGATCGTGACAGTAAAATAATAGATTATTTTTCCAATCAAAACATTTCGGTTTACTCCTATAAAGATCAGGTAATTTTTGATAAAGATGAAATTGTAAAAAATGATGGCAGTCCTTACACGGTATATACACCCTATGCAAATAAATGGAAAGAAAAATTTCATCAACAAAAAATAACAGGTTATCCTTCGGAAAACAACCTATCCAACCTTTATAAAACAGAATCGCTAAACATACCCCCGATTCAGGATATCGGTTTTAATCCGGTAGATTTTGATTTCCCTGAAAAGGATATTCAAAGCGAAATAATTAACAATTATGATAAAACCCGGGATATTCCATTTTTAGACGGGACATCAAAACTAAGCGTACATTTACGGTTTGGCACGATAAGCATTAGAAAATTAATCAGAACGGCAGCTGAACTCAACGAAACCTTTTTAAATGAACTTATTTGGCGTGAATTTTACATGATGATTCTGTGGCATTTTCAACAGGTTACCGAACAATCCTTTAAAAAATCATACGACAAAATTGAATGGTTAAACAACGAAAAAGAATTTGATGCCTGGTGTAAGGGTAAAACCGGATATCCAATAGTAGATGCCGGAATGCGTGAACTAAATCAGACAGGTTATATGCATAACCGACTCAGGATGATTACTGCCAGCTTTTTAACCAAACATTTACTTATTGACTGGCGTTGGGGAGAAGCCTACTTTGCACAAAAACTACTCGATTATGAGCTGGCATCAAACAATGGAGGTTGGCAATGGGCAGCAGGAACAGGATGCGATGCTGCACCTTATTTCAGAATCTTTAATCCGGAATTACAAACCCAAAAATTTGACCCGGAATTAAAATACATAAAAAAATGGATTCCTGAATTAGAATCCGATGATTATCCGGAGCCCATTGTTGATCATAAATTTGCAAGAGAACGTGCACTAAATACGTATAAGAAGGCATTAAACGAATAACTTATGAAACGAATAACGATACTTGGCGCAACCGGATTTATTGGGACCTCACTTACCCAATACCTCCTGGAGAAAAATTATGCAGTAACTGCTATTTCAAGGAATAAAAACAAAGCCCATCAATTACTCGATAAAAAGGTGAATATCTTTTCCTGGGATTATCAAGATGTATCAAAGCTGACCGGGATTTTTGAGCTGTCAGATGTCATTATCAATCTTGCAGGAGAAAATATTGCATCCAAATTATGGACCCAAAAGCAAAAACAAAAGATCTTCATCAGCCGGAAAAATGCAGGTCAAAAAATTACCGAAGCGATAGAAAATACAAAACAAAAACCCCAATTACTTATTCAGGGCTCTGCTATTGGTTACTATGGCTACGACACAAAAGAAAATTGCACCGAAAAATCACCTAAAGGTAAAGGATTTCTTGCCTATGTTAGTCATGAATGGGAAAAATCGACCGAAAAAGTTCAATCGTATGGTGTAAGAAGAGCAATTATAAGAACAGGAATGGTTTTAGGTGACACAGGGGGTGTTTTCCCAAAATTAACAAAACCCGTCAAATATTTTCTCGGTGCGAATTTAGGCAATGGGAAACAAGGATTTTCGTGGATTCATTTAACAGACGAAATACGAGCTATCGAATTTATCATCAAAAATCATCATTTATCAGGCATTTTTAATTTAACGGCTCCCAACCCGGTAAAATCAAAGATGTTTAATCACACGGTAGCCAAAGCTTTAAACCGACCTGTATGGTTAAAAATTCCTGCATTCATTTTAAAGTTATTCCCTGGAAATATGGGAAGAGAAGTCTTTCTTACCAACCAATGGGTCTATCCATCACGGCTGCATGAAAATGGTTTCAAATTTTCATATCCTTCCCTTTCAGAGGCTGTAAATCAACTGATTAAAAGTTAAGGGTCAACTGCAAATTTTCCGGTTGTTTATCATCCGGGAAGTTAGAAACGGTCAATCCTAACAATCGAATACTTTTTTCCAATTCAACCTGGTAAAAAATTTCTTTGGCCAACTGATGAAGCTTTTGAAAATTACTAATGGGATAAATAACGGTTTTACTTCGGGTTATTTGTTTAAAATCGGCATATTTTATTTTCAGGGTTAATGTTTTTCCAAATTTCCCGTGACGTTTAACTCTTTCAAACAATTCTTTTTCGATATGATAGAGATGAGTTATAATGTCAAAATCTGAATTCAGGTCTGTTTCAAAAGTACGTTCAGCACCAACCGATTTCCGGATGCGGTTCGGATTAACTTCTCTATTATCTATCGCCCGTGCAATATTATAGAAATGAAAACCGGCTTTCCCAAAATTATCGACCAGCCATTTTTCGGTTTTATTTTTTAAATCATTTCCTTTAAAAATGCCCAGTCGATGCATTTTCTCGGCCGTAACCTTTCCTACACCATGAATTTTTTCTACTGCCAATTCTTCAACAAATTTCTCTGCCTCATCGGGTTTTATGACAAATAATCCATCAGGTTTTTTGTAGTCGGAAGCTATTTTGGCTAAAAATTTATTAATAGAGACACCTGCTGAGGCCGTTAAGTTTGTTCTCTCATAGATACGTCTTTTTATCTCTTTTGCAATAAGCGTGGCCGAAGGAAGGTTCTTTTTATTGTGCGTAACATCCAAAAAGGCTTCATCAATAGATAAAGGCTCTACCAAATCGGTATACTCATAAAAAATTTCCATCATTTGCAGCGATGCCTCTTTATATTTTTTCCGGTTCGATTGGACAAAAATTAAATCAGGGCATTTTTGTTTTGCTTTTTTGGATGACATCGCCGAACGCACGCCATATTTTCTGGCTTCATAACTGGCAGCAGCAACTACTCCGCGTTCACTCGAGCCACCAACAGCAACAGGCTTACCTTTTAAGTCAGGGTTATCTCGCTGCTCTATCGATGCATAAAATGCATCCATATCAATATGGATAATTTTGCGTACCAACTAAAAATTTAAAATCTTTGCTTATGAAACAATTTACTAACTTTACCCTGCAAATAAATGCATTATTTTGATAAATTTTAAATCCCTAATCATTGAATCTTAAAATTATCCATACAAAGGATGGCTCCTCAACACTTTATTCTCCTGAATTTAATGAGCATTACCACTCTGTTTTCGGGGCTATAAATGAATCCAGGCATGTTTTTATCGATGCCGGATTCAACTTTTTGAATGTGAAAGCGATAAAAATTTTTGAAGTGGGTTTTGGTACCGGACTCAACGCTCTTCTGTCTTATTTACAAAGTATAGAAAAAGAGATAACCGTAGAATATTCTGCAATTGAGCTATATCCTGTAACAAAGGATGTAATTCAACAGCTGAATTACACCAAATTCCTGCCTGACGAAGCAAAAAAAATATTTTATCAACTACACGAAGTAAGCTGGAATAAAAAGATAAAAATTTCTAATCATTTTCATCTTACGAAAATTAAACATGATTTTAACGATTATCTATTTACAGAAAAATATAACCTGATTTTTTTCGATGCCTTTGCTCCGGAGAAACAACCTGCATTATGGAGTTCTCAAAATTTCATAAAAATGTACCAGGCAATGAATAACCATGGTGTATTGACAACCTACAGCAGTAAAGGGCTGGTTAAAAAGAACTTACGAAATGCAGGGTTTCAATTAGAAAGGTTAAAAGGACCCGAAGGGAAAAGACATATGCTAAGAGCTATTAAAGTATAAACTTTTTTAGAGGATAATGATTGATTTTAACTTTTTTTAAAACCTTCCTTTTGACTTTTCAAAATAATTTATTCACCTTTGCAGGATTAAAAAAGCATACATTAACTAAAAATTATAACTATGAAAATGAGAAACTTATTATTAATTTCAACGTTCGTTGCATTTGTTTTTTCCTCATGCTCGCAGGATGTGAACACCAATGTAAAATTAAAATCCGATTTAGACAGTGTTAGCTACTCATTGGGCATTGACATTGCAAAGAGCCTGGAACGCGGATATGTGGATGAATTGAACTACAATGCATTTATCAAAGGAATCGAAGATGTATTTAATGAAAAAGACCTTGATATTGCTGATGATCAGGCAAAACAGATTATTCAGAATCATTTTAAACAATTGAGAGACGCTAAAATTGCTGGAAATTTAGAAGAAGGACAAAAATTTCTGGAAGAAAACAAGAAGAAAGAAAATGTTAAAGTAACCGAAAGCGGACTTCAATATGAAATCATTAAAGAAGGTGAAGGAATATCACCAACTCCAACTGATACGGTAGTTGTTCATTACCGCGGTACACTTATTGATGGCACTGAATTTGACAGTTCCCACGATGGAGATCCGGCAACATTCCCTGTAAACCGAATTATTCCCGGATGGACTGAGGGACTTCAGTTAATGAAAGAAGGTGCAAATTATAAACTTTATATCCCTACAGAATTAGGTTATGGAGAAAGAGTACGCCCGGGTGGAGCCATAGAACCTAACATGGCACTTATTTTTGATGTTGAGCTGATTGAAGTAAAAAAAGGCCCTGAATCAACAGAAGAATAATATAACGAAGAAATTATTTATAATGCAAGCACGTGCAACAACGTGCTTGTTTTATTTAACATCAATAAACAGATGAAAACAGCAGAAATAATAACAGAAAAAGGGACCCTAAAAGCGAAATTTTTTGAAAAAGATGCACCGGGTACAGTCGAGAACTTTGTAAAATTATCCAACCAGGGTTATTATGATGGATTAACTTTTCATCGTGTAATTCCCAACTTTGTTATTCAGGGTGGTTGCCCCGACGGAACAGGATTGGGCGGCCCTGGATATACCATAAAATGTGAATTAGATGGGGAAAACCAGTACCACGACCGTGGTGTATTATCTATGGCCCATGCCGGAAGAGACACCGGAGGTTCTCAATTTTTTATTTGCCATAACAGGGAAAATACGCAACATCTCGACCGTCATCATACCGTTTTTGGAAAAATATACGAAGGGCTTGATATTATTGATGATATCCAACAAGGAGATAAAATTGAAAAAATAATTATTCACGAAGAATAACAGATAATAGTATGAGTTTTGAAATATCAGGAAAACTAATTGAAAAATTCGATACAGTAAAAGTTAGCGACCGCTTTAAAAAGCGCGAATTTGTAATCGAAAAAACAGAATCGAATGGTGGGATGGAGTTTACCGACCATATTAAATTCCAGCTCACCCAGGACCGATGCAATTTAATTGATGCAATGAATCTGAACGATGACATTAAAGTCCATTTTAACATCAGAGGGAACAAATGGGAAAAAGACGGCAAAGTAAGTTATTTTACCAATTTAGATGCCTGGCGAATTGAAAATGTTAATGCACAAAATCAGGGCAATATGCCTGATGATACCCCGCCTCCA
>DATFIZ010000005.1:0-19897 GCA_035269575.1 Bacteroidales bacterium
GTCCCTTGCTTAAATCGGGCGGCTCTCGATGAGCCGTCAGATTTACAAAAAAAGGTGAACGGGCCCGTTACACCAAAACAACCATCGGTAAAAAGGTCACCTTCGGTCGTCCCTTGCTAATGCAATATTATGAAGAAAAATGCTTACTTTTGAAACCTGAAAATAAATTGTCCGATTTATAAGGGGCTTAACCAGTAAAAAACAACGTGATAAATAAAAAAAAATGAAAAATGACAGGATAATATTGATTCATTATAAACCAAATATAGTATAGTTAACTACAAATTTCAGCACCATAATTATTAATATCAACACTCCATAAGTTCTTAAAACAATGGTAAAAGCTTTTCCCTTTTTAATTTCCAGCAGAACACTTAAACCAATGGTTAGTAAGGCCCAATACAATATTTCAAACAAGTTCAATATCCTTAATGGATAATAAAAGGCATAAGTGTTTCCCAGGTCTTTTCTTTCAAATAAAGAAAACAGAGATAATGGAGTAAAATACTTTTGATCGTGCATTTGCATTTCGGGGTGGATAAAAAGAAGCCAAACCGATTTTACTGCATCAGCCAGCAGCATGGAAAACTGTGCGGTTAGCACAACCAGGAATATCATCCCAAAATCGGATTTTATATTTAACACATAGTTAACTCCCCTTTGGATTATTTTAGCGATTATATAGATTTTTATATATTCATACAGCGGAGAAATAAAATACATGATAGTAGTAAAAACGCGATAAATTTTAATCGTTTTCGGGCTATCACCAACATAAGCAACAGGGTTAGCAATTACATCATATAGCAAATATAAAAACAGCACGTTAAACAGGGCATACACTAAAAAATAATCTCGTTTGTTAATGGTTTGCAGGCTTAGGAAAAATGCTTTCATCGTTTGTTCCATTTGTTCTATTTACTGTTTTCAATAAACTGCTGTTCAATATCTTTTTCTTTACTCATTAGCTGCATTGCCTTACTTACCTCCTCCTGGGTGTATAGCACATTAAAATTATCCCAAAATGCCTGGTTATAGGTAAATTTCTGCTTATACAATATATCATTTTCCTTTTCCTTTTCACGCCATTTTATCCGGTCATAATCTCTGCGTTTGGGAATTATTTCATTTATCATGATAAAACTATGACGAAAATAGTTATGACTTTTATTAGGTGTGTACCCCTGATCCTTTATCCCGGAAAAATATTCAATTAAAAAAGGATAATAATTATGTTCAATTTTATGATATAACTTAATTTTTCTAAATCCTAATGATTCTTTTACACCCAAAACTTCCTGAAATAATGGTTCCAAATCTACCTTAAAATCTTCTTTTAAGATGGCATAATCTTTTGTATTAATGTATAAACGATGAGAATAAATAAATCCCGAATTTTTTTTAATTTTATCAAATTTCAATACAAAAACAGCATTTGTATCCAAATACTCAATTCGTTCCAATTCTGCTGAATGCTCTTCCAAAAACGATTTAAAATAACCTTTCCGGTTAATGTTATATTTGTTATACATCTCAATAATTGGATTTTTCAATCCATCAAATAAAACTTTTTTCAGCCATTCCATTTTATAATCCGTTTCGATGAAATTTTGGGAATTCCGCATTTCGTCCACTCTGAATTTTACATCTCGTGAAGTGTGCACCCCATATTCCTGCAAAGTAATGGCCGCCTCGGTTATCCGGGCCACCTCGCGCGGAGCATTTACCGCGTAATTGTATACTATATCCTGGAAAAAAGCTTTTGCCTGGTAACCTGTACGTGAGTATTTTTTCCCGTAATTCCTTATGACACGTTTAATAATTTCTTCTGCTGTAGGTGCATTATTGATAATTACAGCTGCTTTTAGCTCATATCTTGCTTCTTCGAGAAAAAACAGGCTGTCAGACAGGCTTACCCCAGCTCCGGTAAAAGTATAATTATTATATCCAATACCGGAAATAACAAGCGTATCGTTTAAATACACAGAATCGAGCTTAAACTGAAAATAGCCGTTTTCGTTGGTACAGGTGCCAATCGGTTTGTTTTTCAAGGCTACATGAGCAAACCGAACTGCTGATGAATCGCCGGCGGTTAATACATACCCCTCTATGTTTAGTTGGGCAAACAGGGTGAAAGGGAAGAAAAAAAATACAAATACTATAATTCTTATTTTCATGGTCAAATTTTATCTTTATTAAAAAAAGAGCTATCCTAAAAAAGTTATCAGATTAAAAAATATCATAAAATGATCACTCCTTTAAAACAACTCTTTTATTATTAAAAAATTACTTACATACAATGCTCATAATATAACATACCAACATAACCTCCAATTGGTGAGTCCAGGGAGTTAATAAAAGCCGGTCCGCCTAAACCATCAATAGCATTACACCAGTCTTGTGTTCCATCACCGCCTTGCAGTGTTTCCATTTGATTGAAATCTAATGTTTTCATAATAAATAAATTTTTAGTTAATAAATTAATAAAATATCAAAACAAAGTTTAGTATAACGTTTTAAATATGCAAGCAATGGTTAATCGACTTTGTAAAGCGTATGGTTTTGTGAATGAGTGGTATGGTTTTATGAATAAACGAAATCTGTTTTGGTGGATTTTTTTATTTTTTGGAGACTGGCCAGTAATTTTCCGGGTAAAATGATAGTATAAATTAGTTGGCAGGAGGCAGCGGCAGGAGGCAGTTGGCAGGAAGCAGCGGCAGGAGGCAGGAGAATCAGAAAATAATCAACCTTAAATTCCCCAATAAACGATTAAACAAGTAAACTAATTTACAAATTACATTTTTACAATTTTACTAATTTACAATTCTACACCCTACCCACTAAACAACACTTTCTTCAATTTGGTGATCTGGTCCGGGTTCCCCAGCACAAAAATCTGATCCTTTTCGGTAATCTTTTGCTCGGGGGTTGGGTTAACAATATAATGATTATCCGAAGTTTTTATACCGATAATATTAGCCCCTGTTGTTGACCGGATAGTCCATTCGCCAATAGATTTTTCGGTAAATGAAGAAACCATTCCTTTACAATGTATCTCTTCGATATGTACGCCTTCGCTCTCTCGTAGCATCACATACTCAACAAAATCAATCACGTCGGGTTGTGCTACCAGTTTAGCCATCCGCTGGCCACCAATTTTATCAGGCATAATTACATTGGTAGCACCTGCACTCCGCAACTTCTTATCCGAATTAAAGTTCGATGCACGGGAAATAATCGTAATATCAGGGTTCATAGCCCGGGCAGTCAGTACCACAAATAGATTATCGGCATCATTGGGTAAGGCTGTAATTAAAGCTTTGGCGGTATCAATTTTGGCATCGGTTAAGGTTTGGTCTTCGGTTGCATCGCCATAGATATATAACAGTTCAGCTTTATGCCTTATATCCTGTATAATCGATTCGTTATTATCCACAATAACAATCGGGAATTTATGTCTTTTTAGCTCTTCGATGGATTGCCGGCCATTACGGCCATAACCAACAACAATCACATGGTTTTTTAGTTTTTCGATTTTTGTTTTCACTTTATTATCTTTTAAATAGTTTCTAAAAACTCCATCAACAATATAGCGGGTAAGGGTTGTTACGGCATAAGCGAAAATTCCGAAACTAAAGATAATTAAAAAAGCGGTAAAGAATTGTCCAAGTTCGGAAAGTGGCCTTACCTCGCGGAAACCTACGGTTGATATGGTAATAATCGTCATAAAAAAAGCCTCAGAAAAAGTAAAATCTTCAATAACCATATAACCAATCGTTCCCAACATAAATACCAACATCAGTAAACCAATAGCAATGTAAATCGATTTAAAATTTTCTTTGCCTAACGTATTTGCTTTCATGAAGTATTTTTAATAATATAATTCCCGATGGAGCAATGTAAACATTTTTTAAATGTACAATAATTATTTTTTAATTGGATCAAGGCCTGGCTTTCAAATGCATTTTCGGGTTTTAATCCTAATCTTTTCCATTGTGAAATAATTGAGTTATTTTCCGGTTTAATGATCGAAAGCAAGTTAAGCGCTCTTTCAGACAAATCACCACTTCCTTTATGTTTGCCATAAACAAATAAAAACGGAACAACCGTATTAATTAAAAGAATTTGTATGGCCGATTGGCCCAATGGTTTCGGTTTTTGTACCGATGGTTTGTTAAAATGATAATGGGTATCCCAGTATTCGGAAGGCTTAGCCTGTAGCATCTGCTTAATTTTCTGTACATCCTGCGTTTCCATAATTTTTGAAAACAGGCTTTTCGACTGAAAGATTAATGCGGCAAATTGTGCTAACCGAACGGTTGGGAAATTTCCGGGTCGCGAACGCAAAAATTTCCACAAATGTTTTTCTATGGGTTTTAGATTAAATTTATGCCGTAAAAATTGATATTCACTTTTTAGCTTCTGGTAATAATCATCGCCTTTTTCTTCGTTTAGAAACCCTGCCTGACCGAATAACAGGGCTTCAATCTGCATTAAATTATTTTTATGTTTTGCCACCACCTTTAAGGGAAGCGACCTTGCCAGCAACTCAAAAGGTTCGCCATTTAACTTAAACCCAAAATTTTTTGCAAGATGCCTGTAAAATGTTTCTTCCCAGTTATTTTGTGTTTGTTTTAATCCCTGCTTTATTCTTAATGCTTTATCTCCCAACCGCTCAATCATTAATGCTTCCATCCATTTTTTTATCAAAAAATCATCCACCGTGTGCAGGTCTTTTTCGCAGGCAATCCACGACTCGCTTCGAATAAGTTTTTCGTAATTCTTAAGCAGAATCTCATCAAAGTGAATCTCCATGGTGGGAACAAGACAATTATTGGATAAATAAACCTCTTTATCGTGCTGATAAACAACTTGTAAAATTACATTATCATAGGCTTTATCGTTATGATGTTGATGATGATACCAGTCGGATGATTTGAGATGAATTTCCACATTTCCTGCCCAGGTGGTTTCACCAATCTTTATTTTGGCATTAAAAAAGTCAGGGCCAGAATCATTATTATGAATCCCCGGATGTATTATTTCTACTTTTTCGTGGGTTTGCGTTCGCAGGTTTGTTGTACTAAACAATTTATACTTCCATAAATAATGTAAAAAATCTTCTTTCATAATCGTATTATGAATCGTAAGTATATGGATAAAATTAATAAAAGTAACAGAAATTACAATAAAAATCAGACAATCCCTTTTTGCAGTAAAAGCTCCTCCATCTCATCCTGGATTTCTTTAGCCTTTTTACCGGCTGTTTTAGCAAAATCGTGACCCTGCCCCGCATAGATAATTGAACGGGCTGAATTAACGATTAATCCACAATTATCATTCATTCCATATTCGGAAACCTCTTTAAGGCTGCCTCCCTGTGCTCCTACACCGGGAATCAACAAAAAATGATCGGGAATATATTCGCGTATTTTTTTTAATTGGTTGGCCTGGGTAGCACCAACAACATACATCATATTTTCTTTTGTTCCCCAGGGTTTTGATTTGTGCAGCACCTCTTCAAATAAATATCTGTCATTTTGACTATTCTCTATAAATTGAAAATCCGAAGCACTCTCATTGGAAGTAAGCGCTAATAAAATAACCCAGCGGTTTTTAAATTGAAGAAAGGGAGTAACAGAATCCCTCCCCATGTAAGGGGCTACCGTAACTGCATCGCAATTAAAATTTTCGAAGAAAGCCCGTGCATACATTTTAGACGTATTCCCGATATCGCCTCTTTTTGCATCGGCAATAATAAATATTTCAGGATGCAAAAGATTAATATAGTTAATGGTTTTTTCCAGGCTTTTCCATCCGGAAACACCGGCAGCTTCATAAAAAGCTATATTGGGTTTGTAAGCTATGGAGTAAGGAGCGGTGGCATCAACAATTTGTTTATTAAACTCAAACACCGGATCATCAGTATCGAGTAAAAATTGGGGTATTTTAGTAATATCTGTATCTAAACCAACACACAGAAAACTTCTTTTCTTTTTTATTTGCTCAACGATTTGAAGGTAGTCCATATACTTAAGATTTACTCAACCCCGGCTTCTTTTAATCTTTCAGCATTTTCAGCCATTTGCAACTGTTCAATAATTTCCTGGATGTCGCCATCTATTATAGCACTTAAATTATACAGGGTTAGATTTATTCTGTGATCAGTAACACGTCCTTGCGGATAGTTATAAGTTCTGATTTTTGCTGAGCGGTCGCCGGTAGAAACCATGGTTTTCCGTTTAGACGAAATCTCATCAAGATATTTCTGATACTCAAGGTTATAAAGCCTTGTTCTTAACTCTGCCATGGCTTTATCCAGATTTTTAAGCTGCGACTTTTCATCCTGGCAGGTTACCACAATCCCTGACGGGATATGTGTTAAACGAATAGCCGAATAAGTTGTATTTACTGATTGTCCGCCGGGCCCTGATGAGCAGTAAGTATCTTTACGGATATCTTCCTGACGTAAGTCAATATCAAAATCTTCGGCTTCGGGTAAAACAGCAACTGTAGCTGCCGATGTGTGAACCCTGCCCTGTGTTTCGGTCTGCGGAACCCGCTGCACACGATGAACTCCCGATTCATATTTCAGGATTCCATAAACACCATTGCCGGAGACTTTCATTACAATTTCTTTATAACCACCAACAGTACCTTCATTAAGGTGTGTAACCTCCACTTTCCATTTTTTACGCTCGCAATACTTTAAATACATCCGGTATAAATCGCCGGCAAAAATACTGGCTTCGTCTCCACCGGTTCCGGCACGTATTTCTAATATGGCGTTTTTCTCGTCTTCAGGGTCTTTCGGTAATAATAACAGTTTAATTTTTTCTTCCAGAGGCTTAACTTTTTCTTCCAACTCTAAAAGTTCCATCTTGGCCATTTCACGCATCTCCTCATCTTTCTCTTTAACTAAAATGTCTTTTGCTGTTTGTATATTACTTAAAATATTTTTGTATTCCCGGTACGCTTCGATAATGGGCTCCAGATCACGATATTCTTTATTCAGCTTCACATACCTTTTCATATCGGCAATAATGTCCGGATCAGTAATTAACTGGCCCACTTCTTCAAATCTTAATTTAATCCCCTCCAGTTTATCTAAAATAATATTATTACTCATAATTCTCCTTTTTACAATCGGTGCAAAATTAACAATTTATTCGATAACATGTTCAGTTTATTGATATTGGAATTCACCAAATACACTTTTGATAGTAAGTCGTTTTGAATCAGCTTTCTCACATCGTCCAATAATTTGGGCATCAATACCAAAACTTTTCGATATCTCTATGATACCATCAGCTATTTCAGGCTTGGTATATATTTCCATTCGATGTCCCATGTTAAACACTTTATACATTTCTTCCCATGCGGTTCCTGATTCTTCCTGAATGAGTTTAAATAATTCAGGAATCTCAAACATGTTATCTTTTATAATATGAAGATGATCGACAAAATTTAAAATTTTTGTCTGTGCTCCTCCCGAACAATGAATTAATCCATGAATTTCGGAACGATAATCTTCAAAGATCTTTTTTATCACCGGGGCATATGTTCTGGTGGGTGATAGCACTAGTTTACCAGCATCCACCCCAAGTCTTTCAATGGCATCTGTTAATTTATAACTTCCTGAATACACAACATTGTCAGGGATAGCAGCATCATAACTTTCGGGATATTTTTTAGCCAGATAGTGATCAAACACATCATGCCTGGCAGATGTTAATCCATTGCTTCCCATTCCTCCGTTGAACTCTTTTTCGTAGGTGGCTTTCCCGGATGAACTTAAACCAATAATAACATCACCCTCCTGAATGTTTTTATTATCAATTACCAAATTACGTTTCATGCGGGTGGTAACGGTCGAATCGACAATAATGGTACGTACCAGATCGCCCACATCGGCGGTTTCGCCTCCGGTTGAATAAATTGAGATGCCAAGATCTCTTAATTCCTGAAGCAGCTCCTCGGTTCCATTGATAATGGCTGCAATTACATCGCCGGGAATCAAATTTTTATTTCTGCCAATGGTTGACGACAGCAATATATTATCAGTTACTCCTACACAAAGCAGGTCATCAAGGTTCATGACCACAGCATCCTGAGCAATTCCTTTCCATACCGACAAATCACCGGATTCTTTCCAGTACATATAAGCCAGCGATGATTTCGTACCGGCTCCATCGGCATGCATGATATTACAATAGTTTTCATCACCACCTAAAATGTCAGGAATTATTTTACAGAAAGCCTTTGGATACAATCCTTTGTCAATATCTTTTATAGCATGGTGTACATCTTCTTTTGAAGCAGACACCCCTCTTAAATTATAACGAGAATCTTTTGACATGATATTGCTGAATAATAATTAAGTTGCAAAATTAGCAATTTAGTTCTTAACAATTAAAATTTACCTAATAAAATGGATATAAAAAAGAATTCCTGCAAAACAGGAATTCTTATACTGTTACAAATAGATAATAACCAGTTAATTTTGAGGTTCATAATTTGTCGAAAGCACCTGGAACTCAGTCCTACGATTAATCTGATGTGCAATCTCCTGCTGTTCTTCGCTTTCGAGACTTTCAATAAACTCAGGTGTTAATTCGGTTCCTTCCGAAAGGAAATCATGCTGCTCGGCTAATTTAGCATCGACAACTTTAGGCATGGTTGCGGCATATCCTTTAGCACGTAATCTTGCCGGCTCAATACCTTTTTCAATCAAATAGTTAACTACAGACTGAGCTCGTTTTTGAGACAATTCAACATTTGTTGCAGCAGTACCCCGTGAATCGGTATGCGAACGCAACTCAATCACTACATTAGGATTATCATTAAGCGTTTCTACCAGTCTGTCCAATGCTACCATCGATTCCGGACGCAAGTCCCATTTAGCAAAATCGTAGAAGATATTAGGTAACTCAATAGGCTCAGCAATAGATGAAAGCCTTATTTCAATATCAAAATCCTGGCTTTCGGTTAACCCTTTCGTCGTTTCTTTCTCTTTACCGGTAAGAAAACCTTTTTTCGATGCAATAAATACATAATCGGTATTAGGCCTTAACATAAATTTAAACGAACCTTTGTTATCGGTTTCATTTGCCAGGGTCATTCCATCACTACCTACAAGTTTGATGGTAGCATTTTCCAACGGGGTGTCAGTTTTGTCGTTACGCACAACACCTTCCACACTAAATTTTAACGGTGGCAATACGAAAGAATAGATATTGTCGGTTCTACCATCTCGTGATGAACTGAAATATCCACGTTCTTGTTCTTTCTCAACGATAATTGAAAAATCGTCATAAGTAGAATTAATCGGATATCTCATATTTTCAACATTCCATCTTCCATTCTCATCTTTTGAAGCTTTAAAAATATCAAGTCCTCCCATTCCCGGATGATAATCAGATGAAAAATATAATGTGCCATCGTTATGGATATAGGGAAACATTTCATCACCCGGTGTATTTATGGGCTCTCCTAAATTAACCGGGTCACCCCATTGTGCATCAGTTGAGCTACGGCTTAATTTCCATATGTCTTTTTTCCCAATACCTCCGGGCATATCCGAAACAAAATATAACTCCAGTTCGTCTTTTGAAACAGAAGGATGTGCAACCACAATACTGTCCGTTGCAACATTTAAAGGTTCCGGTTTTCCCCAATTTTCTCCGCTGCGTCTAGAAACCAGAATCTGACATCCTAAATTATCTCGTTTATGCATCTCGCAACGGGTAAAAAACATGGTATTATAATCTTTGCTTAAAGATACCGCTCCTTCTTCAAATTCAGTGTTTATATTATCGCCTAAAGGCACCGGAGTACTCCAGTTGCCTTTCATATCTTTTTTAGAAGTAAAAATATCAGAAAAATTATATCCTGTGGCACCATGAATTTCATCTCCGGTAGCTTCATCGCGTGAAGAAGTAAAATAGATCTCATCATATTCGGCTTTTGCATAAGCCGGCCCATAATCACTTTCTCGTGAATTAAAAAATTTCATTTCGGCAACTTTATACCCGTTTGGATTCTCCAGCCACTTTTTGGCAAGCTCACATGATTTGATACCGATATCGCCTTGAGGATCGTTGGGAACTAATTTTTTATACTGCCTGTAATTCTCCTCTGCCTCATCAAATTTTTCGTTAACTTTTAACGCATCAGCATAATAGAGATAAATTAACGGATTGGGATACTCTTTCTGTATCGTTCGTTTAAACCACATCTCTGCTTTTCTGGGTTGATGAGTTTTCCGATAACACTCGGCTACCTGAAAGGTAATCTCTGTTTTTAAATCGTTATCCGTAACTTTACTATACGCATCTCTAAGCCTGTCGATAGCTTCGTAATACTGCCCGTTTTGATAATACTCGTTAGCTTTTTCATATACGCTTAACTGACCAAAAGTAAGGGTATAGGTAAACAGGCTAAAAATGGTGATGAAAAATACTCTTTTAATATTCATATTTTTTCAAATTACAACATGATGTAAAATGTAAAAGTAAAACTTTTTACATAAAATAAAAAGATGCGCTAAGAATTGCATACTTTGTTTTATCGAATTAAAAACAAAAACATATTTAATATTACTATATTGCTTTTATTCTATAATATGCTATTAGAAATCAACACCTTACCTTGTAAAAAGCAATTCTCTATATTTGGGAAAAGGCCACAATTCATCATCTACAATTAATTCCAGCTTATCAACATGGTAACGTATTTTCTCAAAAAACGGAACCACCTTCTTCGAATATTCAGGTGCTTTTTTTCTGATATCCTCTATTTTATTTGCTTTCTTACGGGCTTCTATCAATTGATCCGTCAAATCCTTTATCATTCCTATTCGTTCAGATATTTCACTTATGGTATTAAGCTGTGATTTGGCCATAGGTTCATAAATATTTTGAGGATATAGCGCTTTAATTCCCTGAACATTTTCAATTAAAATATTTTGATATTTTAATACCGTAGGGGTTATATGGTTTCGCACCAAATCACCCAATACCCTGGCTTCAATCTGCACTTTTTTAACAAATATCTCAAGACGGATATCATAACGTGCCTCTAGTTCGCGGGCAGATAAAACAGGTGCTTTACCAAAAACCTCTTTTGTTGTTTTACTGATGAAAGCCATCAAAGCTTCGGGAACATCTCCAATATTTGATAAACCTCGTTTTTCGGCTTCTTTTACCCAGTCGGCAGCATATCCGTTACCTTCAAACCTTATTTTTTTTGATTCACCGATATATTTCTTTAATACCTGGAAAATAGCTTCGTCTTTTTTCACCCCCTTGTCCATGATAATATCTACCTCTTTTTTAAATTCAACAAACTGACTAGCTACTACAGTATTTAACGTAATCATTGGGGAGGCAACATTTGCCGAAGATCCCACGGCACGAAACTCAAAACGGTTTCCGGTAAAAGCAAAGGGAGAGGTTCGGTTACGATCGGTATTATCGAGTAAAATTTCCGGGATTTTACCAATATCCAGTTTGAGCTCTGTTTTTTCATCCGGGGTCATCTTCTTATCAGGAACCCGTTTTTCCAATTGGTCGAGCATGCTGGTTAATTGAGAACCGATGAAAACCGACATAATAGCCGGTGGGGCTTCATGTGCACCCAAACGGTGTTCATTACCGGCAATAGCAATACTGGCTCTCAAAATATCAGCAAAATCATGTACTGCTTTTATCGTATTGATTAGGAAGGTTAAAAATTGCAGGTTACTTTTAGGTGTTTTTCCGGGGGATAATAAATTCTTTTTTTTATTTGATTGTAACGACCAGTTGTTATGTTTTCCCGAGCCATTTATTCCTTTAAAAGGTTTCTCGTGAAATAAAACTCTAAAATCGTGCTTTCGGGCAACCTTATCCATTAATGTCATTAACATTTGATTGTGATCTACCGCCAGATTAGCTTCTTCATAAATCGGAGCACACTCAAACTGATTAGGGGCCACTTCGTTATGCCTTGTTTTTATGGGAATTCCTAATTTATAAGCCTCCACTTCGAATTCGCACATAAAACTCTTTACTCTGTCGGAGATTGACCCAAAATAGTGATCGCTTAACTGCTGGTCTTTTGCCGATGCATGACCAATGAGTGTGCGACCTGTCAGGTAAAGATCGGGGCGGGCATTAAACAAAGCACTATCCACCAAAAAATATTCCTGCTCCCAACCCAGGGTTACATTTACTTTTGTAATGTCTTTATCAAAATACTGACAGACATCTACTGCTGCTTTATCGATATAATTTAATGATTTTATTAAAGGAGTTTTATAATCTAAAGCCTCACCAGTGTATGAAACGAATATCGTTGGTATACACAATGTTTTCTCAAACACAAAAGCAGGAGAAGACGGGTCCCATGCAGTATACCCCCGGGCTTCGAATGTATTTCTTAGCCCACCGCTGGGAAAACTAGAAGCATCGGGTTCTTGCTGAACCAGCATATCACCCTGAAAATTTTCCACTACCCCACCATTGTCAGCTGGCTCAAAAAAAGCGTCGTGTTTTTCTGCTGTTGTTCCGTTCAGTGGATGAAACCAATGCGTGTAATGTGTAGCCCCACGATCAATAGCCCAGGCTTTCATTCCGGTTGCCACCTGATTGGCAATTTTACGATCGATACGAATCCCCTGATCAATTGCTTCCATTACTTTTTGATAGGCTTCGCCGGATAAATACTCCTGCATTTTCCGACGGTCAAAAACATTTATCCCGAAGTAATCGGATGTTTTTACAGAAGGAAGCCTTATCTCCTGGGACTTACGGTTTAATACTTCGCCAATGGCTTTAAATCGAATAGAACTCATAAACTATTATTTTAAAGATTTCCAATAACAAATATTAACAAATATACATATATTTTTTAAACACCCCTAAAAAAACAGGGGGTTAATTTAAAATAAATACATTTCTAAAACAACAACCCCTATAAAACCAATAGCCTTAATAGAAAAAGTAGCTTTAATAGATTTTTTTTATAAAACAACAAGTAAAAAAATCCGGCTCCTGTTTTAGAAGCCGGATTATTCAAAAGAATGTATCTTTTCTATTAATTATTTCATTATTTCAGCAAAGTACTTATAGAAATAAGGAATGGTATTGATTCCATTGTAGAACTGTTCTATTGGATAGTTCTCATTAGGCGAATGGATAGCATCGTCTTCCAGTCCAAATCCCATTAAAACTGATTTTGTATCCAGTATTCGGTCAAATTCGGAAATAATAGGAATACTACCACCACTACGAACAGGCACAGGCATTTTATTATACACTTCCTGATAAGCTTTTTCAGCAGCTTTGTATGCAGGTAAATCAATAGGACATACATAAGCCTGCCCGCCATGTAAATATTTTACATTTACTTTAACATAGTCGGGAGCTATTTTCTCGAAATGATTTTTGAATAATTCGGCAATTTTCTTATTGTCCTGATTAGGTACTAATCGAGATGAAATTTTTGCATAAGCTTTGGAAGGAAGTACTGTTTTCGCTCCTTCTCCGGTATATCCTCCCCATATTCCACAAACATCGAATGATGGTCTGATACCGGTACGTTCAGGTGTAGTAAATCCTTTTTCGCCATATAATTCTTTTACGTCAATCGCTTTTTTGTATGCTTCTTTATCAAATGGAGCTTCAGCCATCTTCTTTCTTTCTTCATCGGAAACTTCCAAAACATCATCGTAGAAGCCGGGGATCGTAATATGGCCGTTTTCATCTACCATATCGCTAATCATCTTAGCCAACACATTAATTGGGTTTGCCACAGCACCACCAAACAATCCTGAGTGCAAATCCCGGTTTGGTCCGGTAACTTCAACTTCCCAATATGCCAATCCACGCAATCCGGTAGTTATGGATGGAGTATCAGGAGCAAGCATAGAAGTATCAGAAACAAGGATCACATCTCCTTTTACCAGATCTTTATTTTCCTCGCACCATTTAGGAAGACTTGGAGAGCCAATTTCCTCTTCTCCTTCAATCATAAATTTAACATTACAAGGTAACGAATCTGTTTTTACAAGGGCTTCGAAAGCTTTTACATGCATCATTCCCTGTCCTTTGTCATCGTCAGAACCACGACCCCATATTTTATCGTCTTTAATTACAGGTTCAAATGGATCATCTTGTTTCCATAAATCAACAGGATCAACAGGCATTACATCGTAGTGTGCATAAACCACAACCGTTGGTTTGGATGGATCAATTATTTTTTCTCCGTAAACCACAGGGTTTCCGTCGGTAGGCATCACCTCCGCTTTATCGCAACCGGCAGCAAGCAACGTTTCCTTATATTTCTCAGCCATTTTTACCATATCCTGCTTATGGTCTTTCATTGAGCTGATGGACGGAATCCTTATCATCTCAAACAGCTCTTCTAAAAACCTATCTTTATTCTCTTCAATGTACTGTTTTACTTTTTCCATAGTGTATTTATTTATTTTATTGATTAAAATTACTTTTTAAAAATGAGCAACTAAATTAATATTTTTTGCAGATTAATCACAATTTCGGGAGGGTAATTGCATACAGCGTATATGAAAGAATTAAACCTAAAATTTATCCTTTCAAGCTCCAATCACCTACCTATTCTCTGACTCCTGAACTTCTTTTTTATATGCTTTAGCAGCTTCTTTTAATTCATCATACCATGCCTGCCCGTATTTTCGAACCAATGCATCTTCTAAAAACTCATAGGCAAAAACATTCTTTTTAGTACCTAAATCCCTTGCCGGATCGCATACGTTCCAAAAATGATAGTTTAGTCCGTCCACATCATCAAAAAGCTTCTTAATCCTTACCGGATACAAATGGCAGGATATCGGTTTTCTGAACTTACTTTTCCCTGCAAAAAATGCTTTTTCAATACCACACTTAGCAATTCCATCCTCAAAAATGGCATACGCACACTCTTCTCCATTAAGCAAAGGGGTAACCCATTCATTATCTTTATCAATCACTGAGAACCCTTTGTTTTCGATAGCTGCAATGGATTCAGGACGTAAAAAAGGCTTAAACCCGGAATAATTATCCACTATTAACTTTTCCTCACCCTCCTCCAATGGGGCTCCCGATTCACCTTCAACACAACAATGCCCTTTGCATTTTTCCAAATCACAAACAAATTTCTCGTCAAGCAACTCGGTACTCACAATACATTTACCTATTTGTATCATATAATTCATCAAGTTATTCCTCAGTAATTAACGATTTTCCGGTCATATCTCCGGGCTTATCCAAACCCATCATTGCTAAAATGGTTGGAGCCACATCGGCTAAAATACCGTTTTCAATTTTTTGATATCTGTCGGATACTAAAACTACAGGCACCGGATTTAAAGAGTGAGCTGTATTTTCAGAGCCGTCATTATTTACTGCGTTATCTGCATTTCCATGATCGGCTATAATAATTACTTCATAGTTATGATTCACGGCTGTATCAACTACTTCGCCCATACAGGTATCTACTGCTTCTACGGCCTTTTTAATTGACTCATAAACTCCTGTATGACCGACCATATCACAGTTGGCAAAGTTAAGGCATACAAAATCTGTTTTCTGTGTCGTCAGTTCTTTAACAATAGCATCCTTTACCTCATAAGCACTCATCTCAGGTTTTAAATCATAAGTAGCAACCTTTGGCGAAGAAATCATAATTCGGTTTTCGTTTTCAAACTCCTGCTCTCTCCCTCCTGAAAAGAAGAAAGTTACATGCGCATATTTTTCCGTTTCGGCTATTCGAATTTGTTCTTTACCATTGCGGGCAATAATCTCTCCCAACGTATTTTTCAGATTTTCTTTATCGTAAACAATATGAACATCATTAAATTTCTCGTCGTAGCGAGTCATGGTAACATAATGCAAAGGCATCGTTTTCATACCGTAATCAGGCATATCTTCCTGAGTAAGTACAACGGTCATCTCACGTAATCGATCCGTCCTGAAATTAAAACAGATGACCACATCGTCAGGCTTAATCTTACCTACGGGATCTCCATCTTCATCTACTTTTACAACAGGCTTAATAAACTCGTCGGTTACGCCTTCGTCATACGATGCCTTGATAGCATCCAGGATATTATTGGTTTGACTGCCTTTTCCATGAACAAATAAATCATACGCTTCTTTAATACGCTCCCATCGCTTATCGCGGTCCATACCGTAGTAACGCCCTACAAGACTGGCAATCTCTCCATTAGAATGCTTAAGATGGTCTTGCAAATTTTGAATAAACCCCAGCCCACTTCTCGGGTCGGTATCCCGTCCATCGGTTAAGGCATGTATATATACTTTATCCAGATTATAATCTTTCGTAAGATCACACAGTTTATATAAATGTTTATCCAGCGAGTGTACGCCCCCATCGGAAACCAACCCGATAAAATGCACAGCCACATTTTTTTCTTTGGCATAATTGAATGCACTAACTAATGTTTCGTTTTTGGATATACTATTATCTTCAATGGCTTTATTTATCTTTACCAAATCCTGGTATACAATTCGTCCGGCACCAATATTCAGGTGTCCCACTTCAGAATTCCCCATTTGCCCGTCTGGCAAACCAACATTACTACCCGAAGCCTGCAACTGTGCATTGGGGTACTTTTGTATCAGACGATCCATATTGGGGGTATCCGCCTGGGATATAATGTCGGCTTTTGATTTATCACCTATTCCCCAACCGTCAAGAATCATTAATATAACTTTGTGTGAATTATTCATAATCGTTTCTTTTTCTATACAACTAAAACAAGGATGATATAAAATTGTTTGACACAAAATTATCCATTTTAAACCCGAAAAGAAATGTTTTAGACCATATTTTGGCAACTAAAGGAAAGAATAAAAAAGAAAAAAGAGAATAACGAAGATTTCTTGTCATTCTCTTTTTCACTAACCCTAAAATTTAACTACGAAAAAACTAATCCTAATAACCTAAAAATTTAACCCTTCTTTTAAGTTGAAGATAAGCAACCTATCTGTCTTAAAAAAGATGCAAAAATAAATAAAAACTTAATCTGCCCAAATGATTTTTTACATTTTTTTATATGATATACAACATATTTTTAAAATACTGATTTAACGAGCTTTGAGCATTTATTAAACTTCTATATACCTTTTTAATCAAATTAAAATAGTACTGGAAAATCATAATTATTTAAACCCTTTTTACAATGGCAAACATAACGCGCGTTTTTAAAAAATTCCCTAAAACTTTTTGGATTGCCAATACCATGGAACTTTTTGAACGTTGGGCATGGTATGGTTTCTACATGCTCCTGGCCAATTACCTTACCAAATCAACGGATATTGGTGCCCTGGGATTAAGTCAATCGGAAAAAGGGCTGATTATGGGTGTAGGAACTGCTCTTTTATATTTTCTCCCCCTTATTACTGGTGCTATTGCTGATCGCTACGGATACAGAAAAGTATTATTTATTGCTTTTTTGATTTATATTACCGGATTTATTGCTATGCCTCATTGCAGGTCCTTTGCCTCATTTTTTGCTGTTTTCCTGTATGTAGCCATAGGCGGTTCATTATTTAAGCCTATAATTTCCGCTACCGTTTCCAAAACCACTGATGATGAAACATCTTCCATTGGCTTTGGTATATTTTACATGATGGTAAATATCGGAGCTTTTGTAGGACCCCTGTTTGCTCTGCATTTTAGTAAAGTTTCCTACGACCAGGTTTTCTATCTAAGTGCAATATTTATTGCCGTAAACTTCCCTATCCTTTATTTTTTCAAAGAGCCGGGAAGAGAAAAATCCGACATCCCTTTTAGTCAATCATTAAAAATAATTTTTTATAACATATGGGTTGCGCTAAAAGATTATAAGTTGGTTTTGTTTCTGATTATTGTTGCCGGGTTTTGGTCCATGTACTACCAATTATTTTATACTTTACCCGTTTTCATCGACCAGTGGGTTGATACACGTATTTTATTTAATTTTATTCAGGATGTATGGCCCTGGCTGGCTGAGAAGATAGGTTCCGAAGGAGGAACCATCAAAGCGGAATATATTACCAATATTGATGCGCTGTATATTATCATCTTTCAAATTGTGGTGTCTACGCTTATTATGAAATGGAAGCCGCTAAGCTCAATGATCTCGGGATTTTTGGTTTGTGGTATCGGTATGTCGCTCACCCTGTTAACCAACGACCCGTTTTTTATCATTGGCGCCATATTTATTTTTGGTGTTGGCGAAATGGCCGGTTCGCCCAAGGTTACCGAGTATATTGGAAAGATTGCCCCAAGAGACAAAGTAGCTTTGTACATGGGAACATCTTTTTTACCGGTTACGCTGGGAAACTTTCTGGCCGGATATATTTCAGGTGGCGTTTATGGTAAGATGTCTGATAAGACAAACATACTTCAACAAGAGGTTGCGAAAAGAAATCTTGACATTCCTGAAATTTCTGACACCTTTTCACAAACGGATTATTATAACCGTGCCGCTGATTTAATGAACATGAATCATCATGAGCTCACTCAATTTTTATGGGAGAATTACCAGCCAAACAAAATCTGGATTGTATTGCTTGGTATTGGAATCGGGGCTTCGTTCTTACTGTTTTTATATGACCGTTTACTAATTCGCCGAACAGCAAGAAAAGAAAAACCAGTTACCCCATAACACCCTTTGATTAACCGGTATAGCGCATCGCCTCGATAATTTTTTCTTCTTTCGTTACGGAGCCTCCGGAAATATTTTCGGCCGTTTCGATTAATGCCAGGTGCGAATAAGCCTGGGGGAAGTTACCCAGCAAACGCTTGGTTTCAAAATCGATATCCTCGCTAAACAGTCCCAGATGATTGCTGTAAGAAAGCAGTTGTTTAAATAGTTTTTCTGCTTCTTCCTTTTCGCCAATTTTATGCAAACTATTAATCAGCCAGAAGGTACAGATGGTAAATGATGATGATGGTTTCCCAAAATCATCTTTATTCTTATATCGATACATCAATCCATTGCGACACAACTTTTTGCGGGTTACTTTCACAGTACTCACATATTTTGGATTTTTAGCTTCAATAAAACCATAGGGTTCCATCAACAGTGTCGAAGCATCCAGATCGGTAGATTCGTATGATTGGGTAAAAGCACCAATCTCTTCATTCCATGCATTCTCAAGAATATTATTTTTAATCTCATTACTTAGCTCACGCCATTCATCCACATATTCCCTCATATTTATCAAACGTGCTATTTTTATGGCACGGTCAACCGCTACCCAGCAAAGGACTTTTGAAAAAGTAAAATGTCGGTGCTCGGTTCGTATCTCCCAAATTCCACGGTCTGGCTTTTGCCAGTTATCTTTCACAATTTTAATGATACTGCGTATGATAGTCCACAGCTCTTCACTATTCTGCATCGATGTATCGTAGATACTAAAATGCTGGTAAATTACATCTACCAAAATACCATAAATATCGTTCTGCTTCTGACGGTAAGCATCATTTCCTACTCGTATTGGGGCCGAATGCTCATATCCGGCCAAATGCTCCAGAATATTTTCTGTTAATTTCTTTTCCCGGTTGATGCCATACATAATTTGAATTTTCTCATCCTTATCGGGAATGATATCAATAACAAAATCGAGATACCTGCGTGCTACATTATAATGCCCTAAACTGGTCATTACTTTTATCACCATCGATGCATCACGAATCCAGCAAAAACGGTAGTCCCAGTTTCTGATTTCACCCAGCGTTTCGGGCAACGAAGTGGAAACAGCCGCTAAAACAGCGCCTGTCTTGTTATAACTTAACAGTTTTAAAACAAGGGCACTGCGTAAAATTTCATCATTATATTTTTTATACCTTCTGGTACGTTCCGACCAGTTTAACCAATACACTTTAG
>DATFIZ010000006.1:0-5625 GCA_035269575.1 Bacteroidales bacterium
GTCGTGAGCAATTTCTTTGGACTGTAAAAACCGGGGTAACACACCAATAGCTTTTCCTCCTTCGTTTAATACGCTGTCAGCAATAGCTCCCATAAGGCCTACTTTTGCTCCGCCATACACTAAATCGATATTTTTTTGGGCCAGCATTTGACCTAACAGGGTGGCTTGTGTAATATAATTTCCATTATTTCCTGCACTTGAACCGCAAAAAACTACAATTGCTTTCATTGATAAATTATTTAATAGTTAATTTAAGTCTTGATAATATATCCATTCATCAGAACTGAGTAAAAAAAATAAAAAGAATATTATTTAACACTGTTTTCCGATAAAAATATTGCATCTATTCTGAAACCTTGATTTTTGTTTATAATTTACCGATTTCTTATTTCCGGGGCTTTGCCCCGGACCCCAAATACTTTCTTGTCTTGAAACAAGAAAGTACGCAAAGAAACTCAAGGCTGCGCCCGCCTCACTCGAAAAACTACGCGATGTGAGCTAAAAAATCTAAACTTGCACTTCCCTACGGTCAGTGGTTGCCTTCGGCGAGCTCTCACAAAACGCTCGGTTCGAACAGCAGATTTTTTTAACGCTCACTGTGCTTGTTTTTCGGCTCGCCGGACAAGGGCAATCGGAAAACGAATCGTCAATCAAAAAAATATTTTTTTGTCGGATACTAATGATTTTTTAACTAAAATGCTTCATCGAGTCTTCCTACCGGGTAAATATCCTTTTGATTATCCCAATAGGGTGTACGTTCAAAAAACCAAAACACCTTACTCCACTGATTATTATATAGTTCAGGATTTTCCGTTACCGCTTTCTCAAATTCAATTTTCAGTTCAGGATTTCCTTCAATCATTTCTCTTGCCATTTCTTCCATAACATAGGTCTCAACATACTCTTTCCGTTCGAAAATGGTGTTAAAGAATCCCCAGCTTAAGAAAGAATCCGGGCTTTTTGGTTCTAACAAATGGGCAATTAATTTGGCGCTGCGCTGGTTTACGGGAATAATTACCGACCCTTTATGGAATTTTTTTTCAATTTGGATGGGTTCTTGATTAAAATTACGTACCATTTGACGTCCTTCATAAGGGAAATTTGCAAATTGTACCTCTGAAAATTTATACGTTTCAATGGAAATGGTAGTATCCTTTTTCAATGTTTTAAAGTTAATACCATGCCATTTAACGCGGTTAATTACTTTTGTCCATTCAACCGGGACGATATAAGCTTCGGGCAGAATTACTTTTTTGGAAGGAACGACTTCTTCAAAGAGTACCAACTCATATTCTTTCGGTTTTTCGGTAAATTGTACCCAATCGCCTCCCGTAAGGTCGCTTTTAACAATGGTATAATCAACTCCCTTAAATTTTATCGTTGTACTGTCTTTTGGTGAAATAGTAAAGTCTAAGAATAATTCTTTTCCGGCTAAATTTTTTGCCTGGTTATCAGCATCTGCATTAATTCTCTTCAGGTGCTTATATTCCGTGTCTAAAATTTCTGAAGTATGCACTAATAGGTGATAGGTTGCATCCACCCTGGTTTTGTAATCCTTAAGCATATGGGTTTCAACAAGCAGGGCCGGACGATTTTGAATGGCCGAATAACCAATCGAATATCGTGGGCTTTGTGGACGGCGAATTAGGCCGCTTTTGGGATCGTGCCAACGGCGAAAGGATACGTATGGAAAAATGAGAACATCCTCTTTTAACAGTTTTTGTTCAATATCTTCAATATATTGATTTTGCCAGTCGGTTTGTATCTGGTTCATTTCACCCTGTACAGGCATTGCATAGGTTAATTGGTACTCATAATCAGCCCCGTCGGTGGTATGGATATCCATAAACATATCGGGCATCCAGGCGTTAAATAATTGTAACCACTGTTGCATCTCGGGTGCATCGGCTTTGGTAAAATCACGATTTAAATTATAGTTGGTAGCCGTAGTACGCCATCCCATTTCTTTAGGGCCGTTTTGGTTTATCCGGTTGTAGGGGCTGAATCTTTCGTGACCGTCAACATTAAAAATGGGGATAAACAAAATGGTTGTATTTTCTAATAAATCCGGGTATTTTTGATGGATAAATACATCCCGTAAAAATAGTAATCCGGCATCTTTTCCTTCCGATTCGCCCGGGTGGATACATGCCTCAATCAATAAAACGGCATTCCCTGATTCATGAACACTTTCGGGAGTGAAATTTTGATTTTTATCGGCAATAAGGATTGGTAAATCACGCCCTTGAGGACTTATCCCAAAGGTTGTATAATGAATAAAGTCACTTGCGTTAGCCAGCATTTTGCTGTACTTTATGGTTTCTTCGTATCTGGGTGTTTCCAGAAAATTTGATTTTTCATACCAGGTTAACCATTGAGCAGATTGGGCAAAAGACAACACATTATAAATTACGAATAGTAATAAAAAAACAATTTTTTTCATTGGATAAATATCTATTATTTGAGTATAATTTTTTAATCATTTTGACTTACGAATATACTTAAAGTTTAAATAAAGACCTATAACCGGCGGGTTAACCCATCAGTTATAGGTCTTAAGATTATTAGTAGTATGTGCTTTATTAATAATTTTTATGTTTTTAATCTTTGAAATCAATATTTCGGCCTAATGTTCCTTTCAACCGCTGAAAGAAATTTTTTCGTTCATCCAGAGAAACAAAGTCCTTTACATAAGCATTCTGTGAGTCGATGGTCATGTTTTTTAAACTTTCCATATTTAACGTATCAATCATTTTTAAGGAAAAAGGAATAAAGTCAATATCTACGTTCATCCTTTTAGAGGGTCTTTTAACCATTCGTGATTGAAAAGGATCGGTCGCTAAAGCTATTTTTTTGAAACCCATTTCGCGGGCTAAATTATACGAGTAGTAAACATTCTCTACACTATGCTCAGCTTTGGTTTCGGTTAAAATAGCTGATTTAGGAATTCCTAATTGCCGGCCATACATAGCCATAATTTCCGACTCGATGTAGGGGGTATAAACTGCAGAACCGGAATAAATAATATTTTTGGTTATTCCGTTTTCAAATAAGTAATGCGACCAGTAAATTCTGCCTAATAAAACATCGGTCCAAAAATCATCATTAAAGGGAACACCCGGAACAATAATTACGTCGTAGGTAGTTTCTTTAGTTGTGATTTCAGGAGTTTTTGCACTTAATGGGTTAATATTCGCTAAAAAAAATATGCTTAATAGTGTGATTATAAATGTATTGATTTTGTATTTCATCATTTTCATGTTTTTATTATTTAACTGTGAAACAGAAATAAAACAATTTTGTTCATTTATTTTAAAATATTTCTAAACAATGTATTCTTTTTCTTTTAAAATAAAATGTTATTTGTACTTTTAACCTTTGAGGAGTTATTTTTTTAACAGTAATATAGCGTAGTTTCAAATTTTAATACGATTTCTTATGCCTATTTTAAGAGGAATATTTCCACCTTTACCTACTTCATTTGATGGTAACGAAGCATTAGCGACGAATAAAATGGTTGAAAATATCAAGCAATTAAGTCATTATAATTTGGCCGGATTTTTGGTTTTAGGTTCCAATGGAGAGTTGGTGCATCTAACCGATGATGAAAAGGAAAAGGTTTATGTTGAAACCAGGAAAGCGATACCGTCTGATAAAATAATGTTAGCAGGAACGGGCTGTCCCTCGACACGGCAAACCATTGAATTAACACAAAAAGCAGCAAAAGCAGGAGCCGATGCGGCATTGGTTCTAAATCCATCCTATTACAAAGGATTAATGACCAAGGAGGTATTAATGAAACACTATTTTACTATTGCCGATGCTTCTTCAATCCCTATAATTGTTTATAACATGCCTGCTAATTCAGGTTTGGATATGGATGCTGATACAATTATAGCCTTATCGCAACATGCTAATATTGTTGGATTAAAAGATTCGGGAGGGAATATTGCCAAAATGGGAGAGATTTGCCAGAAGGTTAATCCTGAATTTCAGGTATTAGCCGGATCGGCTGGTTTTTTATTACCCGCTCTGTCAGTAGGTGCAGTGGGCGGAGTTTTAGCGCTGGCTAATATTGCGCCACAACATAGTATCGATATCCATCAATATTTCTTTGAAGGGCGCATAGATGAAGCTCGTAAAATTCAACAAAAAATAATCGTACTTAACAATTTTGTTACCCGTATACATGGTGTTCCTGCGCTAAAAGAGGCCATGAATCAGTTGGGTTTATATGGAGGTCCTCCGCGAAAACCATTGCTCCCGGTTGATGATAAAACAAAAGATGAACTTTTTATGTTGATTAAGGATTTTTTTAATAATTAATTCATTTCTGTCAGGTATAAATGATTCGTTTTCCTTTAAAACAAATAAGAATTCACTAAAGCATTACAACTATTAAAAGGGTTTCTGCACTTTGCTATTTACATTGTACTTAAAATCATTTAACTTTGTTTTAAATTGAAAAATAGTACAACTAAACTGTGCATTAAAAGTATAGTTTTTTATCCTCTGCTCATTAGCAAAAGCCGGAATTAAAAGTTCGGTCTTCATCCTATTTTCGATGTAACGAAAAAGTAAATAAGGATACTTCTCGCAGATCTCATGTTGTTAAAGGAATTAATCAATTTGAGATCATTTTATCCATTTTATAAAGGTAATTTAATGGGATTAAAGCTTTAAACAATTAACAAAACCCTAAAAATTAGAAATTTTTTATTTACTCACTAAAAACAAAAAAAATGTCAAAAGAAAAGGAAACCAGAAAGAATAGTAAAAAGGCTCCTGCTAAAAGTTTGAAAGAAAAGCGTGCTGCAAAAGCTGCAAAACGTGAAGATAAAAAAAGAGCCAGTGAAATTTAATGAAGGAGGCCGTCCAAAAAGAAAAAAAGCAACGTCATTACGATGAGAAACGAAGAAGCCTGCCTGCTGCAGGCAGGTAATCTTTTTATTCTCAGACCATTGAAATTTAAAGATTAACTTCGTTGAGCTTGCACTTCGTGCTGCGGTTCCTTCACTTCGTTCGGAATGACTGCTTTTTGGACGGCCTCTTGTAGTTTTACATTCAAAACAGTTATAATGCTGTTTTGAATGTACTTTTTTTTAATAACCCTTCCATATTATGAAATTAGTTTTTATAAGTACGTATCCACCCAGAGAATGCGGTATTGGTACATTTACCAACAACCTTTTTAAATCGATGACGATAAACGATCATATTATTGATAAAAAAGAAAGCTATATCATTGCGCTTAACGACAATGAACTTAACTACCAGTATCCGGAAGAAGTTAAATTTACAATCAGGCAGGAACATCAGCGAGATTATCTTAAAGCGTCAAAGTTTATTAACTTAAGCAGTGCCGAAATTTGTATATTACAACATGAGTTCGGTATTTTTGGCGGTCAAAGCGGAATGTATATTCTTCCTTTGTTGCATCGTATTGAAATTCCTCTTGTTGTTACTCTGCATACTGTACTTAAGACACCTTCGTACAATGAAAAAGCTGTTTTACAGGAAATTTGTAAAATGGCTAATAAGATTGTGGTAATGAGTCATAAAGCCATTGAATTCCTGGTGAATATTTATGATGTTCCTGCCGAAAAAATTGCGCTAATCGAACAT
>DATFIZ010000007.1:0-38145 GCA_035269575.1 Bacteroidales bacterium
AAGATTATGGTTAGGAAAACTGGCCACATCCAGTGCAGAAGGATTTAAACAGATTGGCGATACCTTATTCTATAAAGGAGCTGAAAACATGCCTGATAAAATTGGAGAAGGGCAAAAAGCAATTGAAGTAGCCAGTGCTTCCATTAAAGATTTCTCAGCTGCTTACGATTTATCCCTGTTTAACCCCATGTTATTGGGTGGATTATTCCTTGGAGCGATGATGGCCTTCGTGTTTAGTGCAATGACCATGAAAGCTGTAGGCCGTGCTGCCGGAGCTATGGTTGACGAAGTACGTCATCAGTTTAAAACCATTGTTGGAATAATGGATGGTTCAGGGAAACCCGATTATGCAAGATGTGTAGCAATTTCGACAAAAGGAGCACAAAGAGAAATGTTGCTTCCTTCGTTATTTGCCATTGCAGTACCCGTTATTGTTGGTGTTGTTTTAGGTGTAGCCGGAGTTGTCGGGTTATTAGCCGGCGGATTGGTTACCGGATTTACCCTCGCTTGTATGCTTAATAATTCGGGTGGAGCATGGGATAATGCCAAAAAATATATCGAAAAAGGAAATTATGGAGGAAAAGGTGGCGAAGCACACAAAGCAAGTGTTACCGGGGACACTGTTGGTGATCCATTTAAAGATACCTCAGGCCCATCCTTAAATATCCTGATAAAACTTATGACCATGGTTTCAGTTGTTATGGCCGGATTAACCGTGGCTGTTGGGATTTTTGCTTAAGCATTTAACAATTTCATATACTAAAAAAAGCTGGCCAAAAAAGGCCAGCTTTTTATTTAATATTCAGAATATTTCCTTGTTAACACGAATATTGTTATATTTGAGTTCAAAGGAAAATAACAACTTAAAAATTAATATTATGGGTAAAGGAGATAAAAAAACCAAAAGAGGTAAAATTTTTAGCGGAAGTTTTGGTAAACGAAGACCTCGAAAGCACTTCAAAACCATTGCAGATATTCAAAAAAACAAGGCAAAGAAGAAGGAAGCTACAACACCTAAAACAGAAGATAAGCCTGCTGTAAAAAAGGAAACCAAAGCGAAGGCAGAAAAAAAATCTACCCCAACCAAAAAAACTTCAGCAGCCCAAACAACAGCCAAATCAACAGCAAAAAAGACTACAACTAAAAAAACAGCGGTGAAAAAAACAACAGCGAAGAAAACTACTGAAAAGAAAGAACCAAAGGAGGATACTAAAGAAAAAAAGGATAAAAAATAAATTTGCAAAAAAAGGGTTGAAAATTTCAACCCTTTTTTATTCCTTAGCATCTTCAAAAAACATCTCCTCTTCTAGTTTCCGGATTCTGTTTTTAACATACTCCTTTAAATCCTTTTCATCGGTATTTAAATGCACAATATCGGGTTGAACAGAATCATTATGGCTGGCCATAGTCAGGTAGCCGTCATAATAATTAACAGCCATTTTTTTATCATTAAGATAGAGATCATAAATTTGGCCCATTTTAAATGAAAGAACAGGCTTTGCACTGTTACGGTATGCCACTTTTAAATATTCGACCGAAAGTTCATATTGCCCCCTCTCACGATAAAAGTAAGCAAATTCTTCACATATGCTGGCAACTTGCTTAGGCGGTGGCTCCAATGTTTTCAAAGCCCGGTTTAAATACTTAATTCCTTCTTCATATTCTTCGGAACGTCCATATGCAGAGCCCAGGTAAAATAATACTTCGGCATCATCATCTACTAACTCTACGGACTGCAATAATATATCGGCTGCTTTTTCAAATTGTTGCATCTCAAAATAAGATAAACCCAGATACTTTAAGCTAAAAAAAGAAGTGTCGCCCTGTGAAATTATTTCATTAAAAATTATCGCTGCGGTATCTAATTGTTTGTTTAAATAATATCCATATCCCAACAACTTTTTTAACATAATATCCTCAGGATAATATTTCAACCCTGTTTGGCAGGTATTAATCGACTGGTCAAAAAATTTCTCTCTATTTTGAAGATTCGCTAATCGTTTATAACTAACCAGATCATATGGATTTAACCGGAGCGCATTTTGATAACCATATATGGCCGGCTGATTTAAATTAATCTGCTTTAAACAATATCCCAATTGTCTAAAGTAGTAAAAATTGGTTTTATTTAGTACAATCGCTTTCTGATAATAATGTATGGCAGAAGAATATTCTCCGCTTTTTCTGAAAATTTCAGCAAGATTCTCAATGGGTTCTAATCGGTTTGTATCTCTTAAATATTGATTATAATAGATATTAATGGCTTTCTCTTTTTGCCCTGTAAAATCAAAAATTTTTGCCCGTGAATTTTCAATTAAATAATTGGCCGAATCAATTTCTTGGGCTTTTTGAAAATTTTCAAGGGCTTCGAAATACTTATTTATAGCTAAATTTGATTTGCCTTTATAATAATGCACTTTCCAGTCAAGAGGGTCTCTGCTTAACAACTGATTAGCGAAATAAATAGCAGAATCGTACTGAGCATTTAAGATAGCCAGTTCCAATGGATGGTATTTACTCGTATTTTGAGAAAAACCCTGAAAAAAATATAAACACGCAAAAATGAATAATAAATGTCTCATGCATAATTTAAAGGAACGGTCTAAAATGTCTTCTATTAAATCTTTGCTGAAAATCAAGCTTTGCCCCTCCCGAAAGTTTTCGGGACTAAAGGGAGTCTTGATTTTCAGCAACTTCACCCCTGCCAGTCCGGCAGGCTGGCTTTAGGTCAAGGGGCAATAAAGTTGCTGACAATCTTATTTAATTACCTCTCAAACAGCCTCTTATAAAATTTTATTTCTCTTGCTTTTTATTTTCTAACGAAAAAATAACCGGAAATGTAAATCGAACATTTACTTTTTCTCCCTGATTTTCACCAGGCTCCCATTTCGGAGAAAGATTAGTAACCCTTAAGGCTTCGGCATCCAGCACCGGATGAGCACTTCTTATCACTTCTGCACCTACAAGATTACCTTCTTTATCAATAGTAAATGATACGTAAACTTTTCCCGACAACTTATTCTTAACCGCTTCTTCTGGATATTTTAAATTTTCAGTGACAAAATTTCTAAAATGGTCTGATTTTTTTCCCTGAAATCTGGGCATCATGTCAACTTTATAATAAACATCTTCACTAAACTTTTTTTGCTCATTTTTCGTTTTGACGGTATCTTTATGCTCAATGGTTACTAAGTCAGTATGATTAGATGCATTTACAAAATCTGCTGAATTTGTAAAAAAGACCATAAAAGCAATAACCAGTGGAATAGCCAATGCTAATTTAAATTTTGAACTTTTTTTTGATTTCATCATGGTTAACATTTTTAAACGGTTTTTTGATAATGAATAACTAAAAGTACTGGTTAATCCGATAAATCGGGAACCTGATGCCTGTTTAAGTAATAATTGCTGGTAACACATTTTATCGAAACCATTTCTTAAAACAGCCTCATCAGCAAGGTATTCATGCACTTCCCTGATCGATTTTCGGTACCCATAGATGAAAGGATTAAACCAAAACAGAACAACAAGTACCTCAATGATAATCAAATCGAGAGAGTGTAATTGAAAGGCATGAATCTTCTCATGAGCAATAACCTGTTTGATATCATGTGAAGAATACTTTTCAGGATTTATGATAATCCACTTAAAAAGTGAAAAAGGAACCATTGAATTTTTGGTTTCTATAATTCTATATCTGCCATAGCGTAATTTTTTGCCAAAACTTATGAAAAGAATTATTCGCATTAAGCCTGCCACAAAAAACAAGGCAGATAAAAGCACACCAAAATAATAAATCAATACCAAGATTTCGCGAATGAAGGGCCAGCTGAATTTACTGGCTGAACCATATATTATTACAGCCCCCAGTTCATTATATCCGTTTTTTAAGCTGGCTATCGTATTCGCCATATCACTGCGTTTGGCAAATGACAAAAAAGATATGTTTCCAACATCAATATTTAACTGGAAAAATGGGACAGAGACAGCAAAAAGTATCGTTGTAATCAAATATATCCTGTTTAACTGATGAAAAGTTTCATTTTTAAGAAACCTTTGATAGAATAAATAGAATAAAGCCAGTGTTACAACCGATTCGATTATATTGATAAAGTTAATATTCATCTATGTTTTTTTCTTTTTTGTATCTCTGCTTCCATTATGCGTTTCATTTCTTCCAAATCCTCAATTGACAGGTCTTCTTCGCGTGCAAAAAAAGATGCAAATTTTTGATAGGAATTATTAAAATGCTTTTTTACCACCTCCTTAAAACGTCCTTTTTTATATTCTGACTTTGAATATAACGGATAATATTCATGGGTTTTTCCGTAAGCATTGTATCCAATCATTCCTTTCTTTTCTAATATTCTTACAATGGTAGAAACCGTATTGTAAGCCGGACGTGGCTCCGGAAATTGTTCGAGGATATCTTTTACAAAAGCTTTTTCAAGCTTCCAAAGATAGTCCATTACCTGTTCTTCTGCTTTCGTTAATTCTTTCATATTACAAATATAAACTAAAACTCTTAGTTTTCAAACTAACTGTATTAGTTAACCATTATTTATAATAAATTCAAATAACAAGAAACTAATAATGTAGGACTTAACAAAAAAACAACGGTTAAATCGTTTCATTTAACGGTCGTGTACAATTTAAATTTGGAGCTACAAAAAACCCGGAAAGCACTATCAGCGAAATGCCTATAAAAACAATATGGAACCCTACGAATGAAATTAACAATCCGGCTATAAGCGGAAATAAAAGAGATGCAATATCGCCTGCACCGGAAATTCCCGTATATGCAGCCCGGTTTTCAATGGTTGAAATTTCCATTAAAATACCACTTTTAGAAATTTTATAAACCGAAACAAAAAAGCCTGAGAATAAGAATAAAAACTGATAATACCATTCATAATTTACCAAAAACAAGCTAACGAGCGGAATTAATGCACCAGCTAAAGAAGCCGCCCGTACCATAAATTTATAATTTATCTTTGATGATAACCTGTAAAATATCAGTCCTGAAATAACCATCCCTGCAACACGAAATACCAGGAAATTACCTATCATCTTATCCGACAACTCAAAATTTTCTTTGGCAAACAAGATCAGAAAAGGGAGCAGGCTCATACCAAAACCCAAAAAATTAATAATCAACAGATAATATTTTAAATTTGGATTTTGTTTAATTTCAGCCGGAATTTTCCTCAGAAAAGTAATAAGTCCTTGTCTGCTGGAAACTTTAGACCTTTTCTCCCGAATTTGCCAAAAACCCATCGATGCAATAAAGAGCAAAACAGCAGCCACAAAAAATAACAGGCTGTAATTAGATGGATAATCAAACCGTTTTAATAACTCTCTAACAATCAAAGCCGAAACAAATATTCCGATGCTTGTAATAGACTCTTTAAGGGTAAAAAATTTCTTGCGTTTTTTCGATTTAACAGATTTCCCAAAAATATCCATATAAGATATATTGGCAAAGGATCCACTTAATGCAAAAAATGAAATAATAAGAAAAATAAATGAAATGATTAAATCACTTCTTATATTGTTAGAATAAAAAAACAGAAGCGAAAGTCCAAAAAGAGAAAGTATCCTTAAATTTATTGCTGATAAGAGATAGTTTTTCTTCAATGTTTTATCGGAAAGATATCCGGCAAAAAACAATTGAAAAAAGCTCGAACCGCCCAGTAAAATTGCAGTTAATATACCAAGGTGCAAAGAGTTACCTCCAGCTTGCACCAACATCGCGGGTATAATGGTGTCGATATCCATAAAATTACTTGCAAGGGCTAAAAATATAGCATGCCACAAGAAAGATCTGAAGTTTATTTGCGATCGCTTATCCGACAACTGACTCATTATCAAAATCAATTATAAAAGTTTAAGATTATATAAAAATATAATTTTATTTATAAACTTTAAAAGAATAGGCAAAAACCAGAGAATATAAAATTAAAAAACAAACCATGCAGCATTAATTGCAGAATATCCGTCAATTTTATATATTTGATATATTAAAACAACTAAATAACATTGATTATGGAAGAAAATAAAACATCAAATGCTGGTCAGGGCCTTGGTATTGCAGGGCTTGTTCTTGGAATCATTGCATTAATCATTTCCTTTATCCCATGTTTGGGTGTTTGGGCAATATTACCCGGAATTGTTGCTATTGTTCTGAGTGCTATAGGCTTTTCTCAAGCCAACAAAGCCAATGCGGCCAAAGGACTGGTTATTGCTGCACTCATTATTTCAATTATTGGAACAGCCATTGCTGCATGGCAAATTTATATGTTCAAAAGCGCACCCTCCAAAATTGAAAAAATTGGAAAAGAGATTGAAAAAGCGATGAAGGATGAATTCGATGAAAATGATGTAAAAGAACTGGAAGAGGCGATGGAAGAGCTGGAAGGTGAGATTGAAGAAGTATCGGAAGAGAACGCTGAAGAAATAGGGAAAGCTGCAGGAAAAGCCCTCAAAGAATTTAGTGATGAAGTAAAGAAAACAAACAAAACGCTTGAAGACGATACGACCAATGAATAAAAATGGATATTAAGCATCTAAAACATCCTTATCACATCATTAATTTAACTTTTGCCGGAATATTTTTATTAATCTTCATCTATTCCGGCATTTTTTCTGCCGAAAAAAATAATTATCCCATAAAATCGGCCTGTAAAAGAATTACCGGAAAACCCTGCAAAAGCACCGGTTTATCCCGAAGTTTTTCCGAAATTGTTCGGTTCAATTTTCAACGTGCCCAAAAATACAATAAATACGCAATAAAAATATTTAGCTTTTTCCTGATAGAATTACTGTTGAGATTTTTTATATCATTCCTTATTGATAAAAGGCCAACACAAATAAAATCGATTATCTTCTTCGATGCTTTATTTTCTGTAATCCTTTATGTATACTGCTTTTGGGGATTAATTTTTTAAGCATTCATAAAAACCCCCACCACGTAATCAGGGTCTCTTACAAAATGATTTTTCTGCCTTTACTTTCTGCATGAAATTTAATAACTTGTTTAGGTCAATTCTCCACTAAAAACCTAAACCCATGAATTTTCAACAGGACAATTTAGGCTCTATTTATTTTGAAAACGCGCCATATCCTGTATGTTTTATCTCAAGAGACAGGATTTTAAAAGGAAATAAGGCATTCATTCATCATTTTGGAGATGAAAGCATCCACCAAAATGTTTTTTCAATTTTTTCCATATGCAATAATCAAAGCCATAACATTACCACCTTGTTAGATATTGCATTGAATAAAATATACCTTTTCAACGTAAAAAAACCAAGAACAGATTGGAGTGAAGGAAGAATATTCTTTAACGATGCACAGGAAAAAGATAAACACTATTTAACGGCCACTATCCTGTTTTCTCATAGTAACGAAATTAATTTAGCTACGGAACTGGCTCTTGAAAGAAAAAAACGAACAGAAAATGAAGATGAATTAAAACAATACATCGAAGAGCTTGAAGCCATTGATGATGCACTGGAAGAAAGCAATCAGCGATTTGCAAAAATGAGTGATCTTATTCCTCAAACCATATACGAAACCGACATCAATGGCAACATTATTTTTTTAAATGCAGCGGGCAAAAAGATTTTAGGGTATACCGAAGAGGATTTAAAAGAAGGCATTGAAGCAAAAAAATTATTTATAGACTTCGATGTAGAAAAAGCAAAGCTGAACCTTCAAAAAATTCTGGACGGACATGAATCACATGGAAACGAATATTTATTAAAAACAAAAAACAATAACAAAATCCCGGTAAGGGCCTATGCATCAAGAATAATGAAAGGTAACAAACCGGTGGGTGTACGAGGAATATTTATTGATATTACTGAACAAAAACAAGCAAAACAGCAAATTGAAGAGAACCTTGAATTAATAAAATACCAAAAACAAGAACTCGAAGAACAGTATCAGTTTGTTATCCGGCAAAACATGGAGATTGTTGAGAGCATGAATTATGCCCGTAGAATACAAAATGCATTACTCCCCTCCGAAGAAACTATAAAAAAACTTGTAAAAGAATATTTTATCCTTTTTAAGCCCAAAGAAATTGTGAGTGGTGATTTTTACTGGGTTACCCGTAAAAAAGGCAAAATAATGATGGCCGCAGCCGATTGTACAGGGCATGGAATTCCCGGAGCTTTTATGAGTATGCTGGGAATAGCCTTTCTAAACGAGATTGCCAATACTATAAAAGAACCTTCACCGGCAAATATGTTAAACATCTTACGTGAACATGTTATCCATACATTAAAACAAGATGAGCAAAAAATAACGACCATGGACGGACTGGATATTGCTCTCTGTGTTATCGATACGGATAAAAACGAAATACAGTTTTCCGGTGCAAACAACCCGCTTTATGTAATTCATAACGGACAATTAATAGAATATCCCGCAGACAAAATGCCTATAGGATATGCACATGCATACCACAAGTTCACAAATAAAACAATGAAGCTGGTAAGAGGCGATACTTTTTATATTTTTTCGGATGGATACATGGACCAATTTGGAGGCAAAAAAAATAAAAAATTTAAACCTCTCCGGTTTAAACAATTAATAAAAAAAATCCATGATAAACCCATGAATGAGCAAAAAGAGATTCTTTATTTAACCCTTGAAGAATGGAAGGGCGATCAGGAACAAATGGATGATATTATTATTATAGGATTTAGATATTAAAGACACTAAAACTGCACAAAAAACATATTCATTTTCCCTTTTCCCTTTATCTCAACAGAAGGCTGATCAATTAAAACAAATTTATCTTTTATTAAGTTATACGTATTTTCAGTTACATGAATACGCATAGGTTCAGACGTTTTTTCCAGTCGTGAGGCTGTATTTATGGTATCTCCAAAAACATCATAAATATACTTTTTTATTCCAACAATTCCTCCAACCACATCTCCGGTATCGATACCAATACGTATCTCCCATTTGTACCGGTTATTTTTATTCCTTTCCTCCAGAAATTGTATTATTTCTATAGCGGCTTTTACAATATTTTCAGCATGCTCTTTATTTGGAACCGGCATACCGCAAACAGCCATATATCCATCCCCTACGGTTTTTATGCGCTCACATTGATGTATTTCCATAATTTCATCAAATGCTTTAAAAATAGCATTTAACTCATAGATTAATTCCCTGGGTGGAATCTTGGCTGCTTTTTGGGTAAAATCAACAATATCTGAAAGATAAACCGTAACATTCTTAAACAGCTCAGGCTCTGTAGTACCAAACGATTTTAAGTCATGGGCTATTTTTGCCGGCAATATATTTAACAGGAGTTTATCCGTTTTCTCCTTCTCTTCAAGAATCTTCTCTTTTTGTTTTTTTATGGTCTGATATGATTCGGATAGTTTAAGCATTGAATGAACCCTCGATAACAATTCCATTTTATCAATTGGTTTACGAATAAAATCAACTACTCCGGATTCAAATGCTGTTTTTAAATTTTCGGACGATGTATTGATTCCGGTACACATTATAACCGGAATATTATTAAATTCAGGATTCTCATGGAGCTTAATACAAAAATCAATTCCGTTCATCCGGGGCATATCCCAATCGGTTATAATTAAATCGGGTTTTTTTTGCTTTGTAATTTTTAATGCTTCTACCCCGTCCCTTGATGTAAGTATTTGAATCTTATTATCAATATCAAGAAGGAATTGCTCAATTATCATTCCATAAAGAGGGTCGTCTTCAACAATAAGGATAGTTGTGTGAACCATAAGCTAAAAAAACTACTTTACAAGTTAGTCTTTTTAAGTTTTTAAATCAAATCCGGAATTAAATGGTATCTTTTTCTTTTGTTTTCTTTTTATCCCTTTTAAAAAGATTTTTAATAAAATCACCAATGGAAACATCTTCCTTTTCTAATACATCTTTAAACCTAATCTTAACGGATTCCTCAAAATCATTACAATCAAAGGCTGATTTTAATGAATCGGGAAGGTTAAAAGATAAAGTCTTAAGATAGTTATAGGTCGGATCATTAAATATATCCTGGAAAAAATAAGCACAAACTGGCAGGGCAGAATAAGCTCCCTGTCCGTAGACAGCATTTCTAAACCGGACTACAGGACTATCACCACCCACCCAGGTACCAACAATAATTTTGGGGTTCATTCCGATAAACCAGGCATCGGTATTCATCTGGGTGGTACCCGTTTTACCGGCTAACTCACTTTCAAATTTCCAAATTGTTCTTAAACCATTTGCTGTCCCTCTGTCAACAACACCTTTCATCATTTGGGTCATCTTCTGAGCGGTTTTTTTTGATAGTACCGAATCTCCAGGCTCATGTACCGGGTCAGTATATACCAGGTTTCCATCTGCATCTTCTATTCGACGAATAACACGAGGGTTAACCCGGGCACCCTGATTTATAAACACACTGTACACCTGCAACATCTCCAGCAAAGATGCGTCTCCTGTTCCCAATGCCAGGGAAGGGGTTTCGGGCAGTGATGATTGAATTCCCATTTGACGGGCCAGATGAATGGTAGAATCGATACCGGCTTCTAAAAGGAGTTTAACACTTATGGTATTTACAGAATTAGCCAGAGCGCCTTTGACCGAATAATATCCGCCATATTCGCCATCAGAATTTCCGGGGGTCCAGTTATCATAATCTGCATACACCACGCTATCATTTTTATAAAAATCACAAGGTTCAACACCTCTCTCTAAAGCCGAGGCATAAACAACAGGCTTAATAATGGAACCGGTTTGCCGCTTTGATTTTACGTGGTCGTATTTAAAATACCGGTAATCAATTCCGCCCACCCAGGCTAAAATATCTCCATTCGTTCCATTCATGGCTAAAAATCCCGATTGCAACATTTTAAAGTGGTGCATTACCGAATCTAATGGGGATATCAATGTATCTTTTTCTCCATCCCAGGTAAAAATCCGGGTTACTCTTTCTTCTTTCATCGCCTCTAAAACCTCTGTATCCGACAACCCTTTTGATTTTAGGAGCTGATAAGGTTCTGATTGCTCGATTTGTAATTTGGCTAACAAAACATTCTTCTCCCATGGAGCTCTTCCCTGCCAGTCTCGTTCAAACTCCTGCTGGAGTTTTTCCAAATGCTTTTTCATTGCTTTTTCGGCAAACTTCTGCATTTGTGCATTTAAAGTAGTATAAACCTTTAATCCATCTGTGTAAAGATTATATTTTGTCCCATCGGGTTTCTTTTTTGTTTCCAGTATTTTTAAACATTCCTGTCGGACATGTTCCCTAAAATAGGGTGCAAGGCCTTCATCATGGGTTAACCGATGATAGTTTAATTGAATCGGCAATTGTTTTAACGAATCACATTCCTCCTTATTAAGATACCCATATTTATACATTTGAGATAAGACAACATTCCTGCGGGTTAAAGCAGCCTTTTCATTTCTTCGTGGATTGTAGTTACTGTTGGCTTTTAATAACCCCACCAGCAAAGCAGATTCTTCAATTTTTAATGTCGATGGTTCTTTATTAAAAAATATTAATGCAGCGGTTTCGATGCCCCAGGTATTTTCGCCAAACGAAACAGTATTTAAATACAATTCAAGAATTTCATCTTTTTCATAAAACTCTTCCAGCTTACGGGCAATAAATATCTCTTTTACCTTAGCCACAGGGAGGGTTAAAAAACCAAAATTTTGGCGGGGGTATAAATTTTTAGCCAGCTGCTGGGTAATTGTGCTTCCTCCACCGGAACCTCTGTCAGCAAGCAGAATGGTTTTTACAAACACCCGTGTCATACTTCTGTAATCGATGCCTTTGTGAGTATAAAACCGAACATCCTCGGTAGCGACTAATGCCTCTAAAAAACTTTCGGGAATATCATCTAACAATTCATTTGTCCGGTTTTGCAGATAATACCTGCCCAAAAGTTTATTATCAACAGAATAAATATTTGTAGCCGTATTATGATGAATTTGTTTTAAGGCTTTATCGGGAGGAAATTCTCCAAACATCCCTAACCTTACTGTACCAACAAACAAAATTATTAATACAAATAACAATATAACCAAAGAGATAAAACCTTTGATGACAATTTTTTTGGGATTGCGACGTTCTTTTTTCTTTACAGATTGTTTCATTTATCAATCGTTGTTCATTAAAACAACATTTTTGCCTTTGCTGTGCCCTTGCTGTGCAAAAGCATGGGCTTCTGAAATGTTTTCTAAAGTAAAAGAACGGTCAATTTTAACAGATATTTTATTTTCTTCAATCCATTGTTTTATTTGGGACAAATCTTTCTGATGATGTTTCATTAACAATGTTTTAGCTTTTTTCCCATTGGTAAACCATTGTAAAATTTTATGGATTAAGATTTTTGGGCGGGGTAATGTATTAACATAAACACCTCCGGGATTCAGCAGATGCTTACACTTAGGAAAACTATAAATGCCGGCGACATCAAAAAACACATCCACTTTTTGCTTCAAGGATAAGATATCCTGTGAACGATAATCAATAAATTCATCGGGATGAAACTGCTCAACAAATGTTTTGCTGGATTCACTGGAAACAGCGATTACTTTTGCTCCCATTATTTTGGCTATCTGGATTGCCATATGCCCTACCCCGCCTGAGGCTCCGAGAATCAAAACCGACTGTCCTTTTTGCAACCCGGCTTTATCTCGCAATGCCTGCAATGCGGTTAACGAAGCCATAGGAAAAGCCGCCGCTTCTGCACCGGAGATATTTTCCGGTTGATGAACAATACAATTTTCATGTGCAACAGCAAATTCAGCTAAAGCGCCTCCATATTTATTATCCAGAACGCCAAAAACTTTATCTCCTTTTTTAAATTGTTTTATCTCACTTCCTGTTTCCACCACTTCGCCACAAACATCATAACCCAAAACAATGGGAAAAGGAGAGCCCAAAATCAATTTATGGTTTCCTTTGCGTTGTTTCCAGTCAATGGGATTAATGCTAACGGCCATAACCTTTATCAGTAGCTGGTCATTTTTTATTTTGGGTGTTTTTATAGCTGTAACCTCAAAAACATCAGGTGTTCCAAATTGGTTGATAATCGCTGCTTTCATAATTTTGATTTTTTAATTTCAATTCAACTATTTATTAATACGGGTCTGAACAAACCTTAACTATCTTACCATCAAAAGATAAAACTTAAAATTTCTGAATAAATCATTTTCTAAAAATAACAAATCCATACTAATTTTACTACCTTTGCATGCTGCAATAAAAAATGATTTCGAATGCCAAAACATATTGACACCACCCCAAAACCAGAACATGCGGTACTAGTAGGCGTAATTAACCAGGATCAGGATGCCCGACAGGTACAGGAATATTTAGATGAACTGGCATTTTTAACCGAAACAGCCGGAGCTATCCCTGTAAAACAGTTTACCCAACAAATCAATGTACCTAATCCAAAAACATTTATCGGCGAAGGCAAACTGGACGAAATAGATTACTATGTAAAAGATAATGATATTGACATGGTCATTTTTGATGATGACCTAACACCCACACAACACCGAAACATTGAGCGTACCCTAAAATGCAAATTACTCGACCGTACCAATTTAATTCTTGATATTTTTGCCAAAAGGGCCAAAACGGCACATGCGAAAACACAGGTTGAGCTTGCTCAATACGAGTATCTACTGCCAAGGTTAGCCGGGATGTGGACTCACCTCGAACGTCAGCGGGGTGGTATTGGACTACGCGGACCGGGTGAACGGGAGATTGAAACTGACCGCCGAATTGTCCGCGACCGCATTTCACGCTTAAAAGATCAACTCAAAAAAATTGATAAACAAAAAGCTACCCAGCGCAAAAACCGCGGAAAAATGGTGCGTGTAGCATTGGTTGGGTATACGAATGTAGGGAAATCCACCCTCATGAACCTTTTGAGTAAATCCGATATTTTTGCCGAAAATAAACTATTTGCAACCCTCGACACTACCGTACGAAAAGTAGTTATTGGCAATTTGCCCTTTTTGCTTTCCGATACCGTTGGGTTTATCCGTAAGCTGCCTCACAGTCTGGTAGAATCGTTTAAATCTACCCTAGACGAAGTGCGGGAGTCGGATATTCTTTTACATGTGGTGGATATTTCGCATCCTAATTTCGAAGAACAGATTCAGGTGGTTGACGAAACCCTGCAGGAAATTGGAACGGTCGACAGCACCAAGTACCTGGTTTTTAACAAAATTGACGCATATACCTTTGAAAAAAAGGATGAGGATGATTTAACACCCAAAACCAAAGAAAATTTGTCGCTCGAAGACTTACAAAATACCTGGTTTGCTAAAAATCATGATTCGTGTATTTTTATTTCTGCCAAAAACAAAACCAATATCGACGAGCTCAAGAAAATGCTTTACGATAAGGTGAAAGAAATACATGTACAGCGTTATCCTTATGATAATTTTTTGTATTGATATTTACTTTTATACCAATCCGGTTTTAACCAAATACTCAGCGATCTGAACTGCATTGGTCGCAGCTCCTTTTCTTAAATTATCGGCAACAATCCACAGATTTAAACTATTGGGCTGTGAATAATCTTTTCTGATCCGGCCAACAAAAACCTCATCTTTACCTTCGGCATATCTTGGCATCGGATAAATATTCTCATCGGGATTATCTTCTAAAACAATGCTCTCGGCATTACGAAGAGCAGATTTTACCTCTAACAAATCAAAATCATTCTCAAACTCAACATTTACTGCTTCCGAATGTCCTCCATACACCGGCACACGGACAACAGTTGCTGTAACCTGAATGGATTCATCGCCTAAAATTTTGCGGGTTTCATTCAATAATTTTACTTCTTCGGAAGTATATCCTGTCTCATCAAAAGTACCGCCATGAGGCAGGCAGTTTAAATCAATTGGGTGCGGGTAAGCCATTACTCCACCCACTTTTTCCCGCTCATTTTCTAACTGAGTTACCGCCTTAACTCCTGAGCCCGTAACTGACTGATAAGTAGAAACAACGACCCTTTTAATTTTATATTTTCTATGCAAAGGGGCTAATGCAACCACCATTTGGATAGTTGAGCAGTTTGGATTAGCAATAATCTTATCTTCTTTGGTTAATAGCGAAGCATTAATTTCAGGTACAATCAGTTTTTTATCGGCATGCATCCGCCAGGCAGATGAATTATCGATCACCGTAGTTCCTGCCTTAGCAAATGCTGGCGCCCATTTTAAGGAAGTCTCTCCTCCTGCAGAAAAAATAGCAATATCAGGTTTTAATGAAATAGCCTGTTCCATTCCTAACACTTCAACTTCAGTGTTTTTATATTTCACCTTTTTCCCAATCGATTTCTCCGATGCTACAGGAATAATTGTTTCACAGGGAAAATTTCTTTCTTCTAATACTTTAAGCATTACATTTCCTACCAAACCGGTAGCTCCTACGATGGCTATTTTCATATTATTTTAATTTTTATAACAGGATAAAAATCATTCCATTACTATTCTAATATGCATTTTTTGTATCTTTCAAAATTAAAAATATTTAATAGAAACCTTGATGAAGAAGCTAATATTTCTTTTATTATTCCTTCCAACGTTTGTGCTTGCACAGTATACTGAAGATTTCGAAAGCGGAGATATCTCAGGCTGGACACAAAGCAGCACAGAACGATGGGCTGCGTCAGAGGCTTCTCCGATAAATGGAGATTATTCATTACACCATATCTTTGACAACCCTGATTCAGGAGAAGATCAAATCTCCATTGAACTGCCATCCATAGATTTAACAACCCAAAATGTAACCTGGCGGTTTAAAATTCTGCATGCCTATAATCCATCATCATCAAATCACTGGGGCGTTTTTATTCTCAGTGATACAGATGCTTATCAAATGTATCCCGGAGGAACAGTAAATGGATATATTGCCGGTGTTAACCTAACCGGTTACGACGACACACTCCGTTTATGGAAAATAACCAACGGAACCCTATCTGAGGTTATCACAACAAATATAAACTGGCAGGAAGATATTGGAACCTCCACAACTTCTGCACTTGAAATAATCAGGTCAACGAATGGTGACTGGGAATTTAAAATTAACCCCGAAGGCAATTTTGACAATGCCTATACTATAGGATCAGGCAATGACTCTGATTTCACCTTTACGGATTTCTTCGGTATATTTTATAAATACTCTTCAGCACAAGACATGAAGTTGTGGATAGATGATATTTATTTTGGCAATGAAATTTTAGATACGATCCCTCCTCAAATATCAACCCTTGAAATTATAAATCCAACAAAGCTTCAAATTGATTTTAGCGAAATGGTCGGATCTTCTGCAGCTATTAATACCAACAACTATTATGTTGATAATGGTATGGGAAATCCGGAGTCGGTAATAATTAACGAAATGCAAAATTCTGTTGAGTTAATTTTTGGTCCCTCATTTAAGAATGAAACCTTTTACGAAATTGATATTTGTAACATTATCGATCTCGAGGATAACATGATGGCTGACACAACTATTCTGTTTAATTATTTTGTGGCTGAGCCTTTTCATCTTGTAATCAATGAAATTATGGCCGATCCCTATCCGGTTGTTGGTTTACCGGAATACGAATACATGGAAATTTTCAATACAACCGATTATGATATCAACCTTACCGGATGGACAATATCTTTAGGCTCTACCGAGAAGGAAATTCCGGAGACCACAATACAAGCCGGCGAATATATTATTTTATGCAGTCAGAACGCTGCAGCAGAGTTGCAAGATTTTGGCAAAACGGTTGCTTTTTCAAGTTTACAATTAACTAATTCCGGACAAACACTCTCCCTTAAAAATAAAGACGGAAAGACTATCTCCAGTGTAACATACTCTAATCAATGGTATAAAAATGAATACAAAGCTGACGGGGGATGGTCGCTTGAACAAATCGACCCTTTTAATCCCTGCGGCGAAGAAAACAACTGGGAAGCATCGAAAAATGAAAATGGAGGAACACCCGGACAACTCAATTCTGTGAATGCAAATAACCCCGACATAGAATCTCCTGAATTACTTCGGGCTGCCATAACCGAAGAAAATACGGTTCAGTTATTTTTCAGTGAATCACTTCATCCTGAAACAGCAAAAATCAAACAATCCTATCAGGTCAGCCAGGGGATTAACCAGCCTGACTCAATCGATGTCATCACTCCCGAAAGCAAATCCGTTTTATTACATTTTACACAACCCTTTACGCCTGTAACTACTTACGAAGTAGAAATTGTCAGCAATATAACCGATTGTTCCGGAAATCCTATGGGAGGAAAAACATCAGCAAAATTTGCTATTCCACAAGTACCAGGAAAGTCCGATCTTGTTATTAACGAAATCCTTTTTAACCCGTTTGCCGGAGGGGTTGATTTTGTAGAAATCTATAACCGTTCGGATAAAGTATTTGATTTAAATCAATTACGAATTGCAAGTTATGATGATGATATAAATGATTATAAGGGTGTGACTAATGCTTCTGATGAAAGGCATCTCATTTTCCCCGGAGAGTATAAGGTAATCACAGAAAATCCGAATCATGTAATGGAACAATATTACACACAAAACCCTTATGGTTTTGCAAAAGTAAGTTCTCTGCCCGCATATAACAATGATAAAGGACGGGTAATTATGATGGATAAAAGTGAAAATACCATAGACAATTTTGCTTATACAGAAGATATGCATTTCGCACTGTTGGCATCGAACAAAGGCGTGTCGCTCGAAAGAATTAATTACGACAGGCCAACCGATGATAAAACAAACTGGCATTCTGCCTCAGAGGTTGTAGGATTTGCAACCCCTGCATACGAAAATTCACAGTTTAATCCACAGCTTGAAAGGGAAGAAAAAATCACGGTTGACCCCGAAATTTTTTCGCCCGACAATGACGGGTATCAAGATGTAACCCATATTATTTTTAATACCGAAGAGCCGGGATATGTCGCGAATATCAAAATATTTGATTCGCGCGGAAGACTAACAAAGTATCTGGCTAACAATCTGTTGCTGGGGACCAATCAAACCATCACCTGGGATGGACTCGATCATCATAACCAAAGAGCTTCCATGGGAGTATATGTTGTATTTGTCGAGCTTTTTGATCTGGAAGGGAATGTTAAACAGTATAAAAAATCAGTGGTGGTTGCTTCAAAATTACAATAAACTTTTCGCACCTGCACGAAAACAAAAGAACCGGGATATCACCCGGTTTTAAATTGTAACGATTTAAAATATCTTTATTTTTTCGTCAGAGATTTTATCATCGATTCAAAAATCAGCTTCCCATCTGTATTACCCAGCTCATCGTCTGAGGCTCTTTCAGGATGGGGCATCATGCCAATCACATTTTTCTTTTCATTGCAAACACCGGCGATATTTTCAACCGAACCATTTGGATTGGCTGCAGAAGTAACTTCACCATATTGATTACAATAGCGAAATAAAATTTGTCCGTTCTGACGCATCATCTGCAATGTTTCCTCTTTGGCATAATAGCGGCCTTCGCCATGAGCAACAGGAATCTTTAAAGGTTTCTGCTTATCAAGCAGTGCTGTTGCGGTTGAACCATTATTGTCAGGTACAATATAAACATTCTCACAAATAAATTTCTGATTATCATTGTGCAATAATGCTCCGGGTAACAATCCCGATTCGCATAATATTTGAAATCCATTACAAACACCAAAAACGAAGCCTCCTTTTTGGGCAAAATCAATAACCTTTTCCATTATTGGTGAATAACGGGCAATAGCCCCCGAGCGAAGATAATCTCCATAAGAAAATCCTCCGGGAAGAACGATTGCATCAACATTTTGCAAATCGGTGTCTTTATGCCAAAGTTCAATAACTTCTTGCTCCAAAATATTACGAAGCACATAAATCATATCCTGATCGCAATTTGAACCGGGGAAGATAACTACTCCAAATTTCATTTAATTCTATTTTGAGTTTGACCTTATACTGTGCCTTATCACAGAACACTATCGGTATACACGATATTTTTTACTGCTCAAAGATATAATTATTTCATATGACCAACAAATAAATAATTCTGAGAATGCTGTCTAAAATTATTTCTTTATATTTATATTATATTAAAAATTTAAATCATGAAAATATTAAAGTATCTGATTAGAATATTGTTAGTGCTCATAGCACTTTTTATCTTATTTATAATATACGCCTCCATCTCCGATTTTAAACCCGATATCAAACAAAAAATCACACATTCAGAAACCCCTGATACGATTGACATTTCGGACAACTTATCCTTAATGATCTGGAATATTGGATACAGCGGTCTCGGCGATGATATGGATTTCTTTTATGATGGGGGAAAACAAGTAAGAACAACAAAAAAAAGGACACTTGAAAATTTTAATTTTATTAAAACCGTTCTGAACCAAAACGACACTCTTGATTTTATTCTTTTACAGGAGGTAGATATTCGTTCCAGAAGAAGCTACAGGATAAATCAATATGAACGATTAAAAAATTTATTGCAAGCGTATCACCCTTTTTTTGCAATCAACTATGATGTAAAATTTGTTCCCTCGCCGATAACAAACCCTTTAGGAAGGGTAAAATCAGGGTTAGCCAGTTTTGCAGGCTATCAACCTCAAAGCGTTGTACGGTATTCATTTCCCGGAAACTATGCATGGCCCGTTAGCTTATTTATGCTCGACCGCTGTTTTTTAGTAAAAAGGTTTCCTACAACGAATCAAAAGGAGTTAATTGTCATAAATACACATAACTCAGCTTATGATGACGGTTCGCTAAAAAAACAACAAATGGAATATTTAAAAAAGTTCCTGATAAAAGAATACCAGCAGGGTAACTATATTATTGTTGGAGGCGACTGGAACCAAAATCCTCCTGATATTGATTATTCAGCGATTAAAAAAGATTCTCCTGCCAAACGGTTTGTATTAAATCCCATAGAAAAAAAATTTTTACCCAAAGAGTGGCGTTGGGTTTACGATCCGAATACCCCAACCAACAGGTATTTAAATGAACCGTATAAAAAAGGGGAAACCATTACTCCCATCATTGACTTTTTTCTTATGTCGCCAAACATAAATCCACTGGAAGTAAAAGCGCATCATTTTGACTTTAAAAACACTGACCACCAGCCGGTTATATGTGAAATGGCGTTTCATTAAAATTTATACTCGTATACCCAAAAATCTCTGCATTTTCGCTATTTTTGCCCTTCAAAATTTTCGGGGATGCAGAGATTTTTTTCAAAATACAGACTTTTTACCTTTACATTTATTTTGATTCATATTACCAGACTTTTATTTGCGGATAATAATCATACTCCGGATGTAAATGCAGGGATAGATTTCAGAACAATGCATGTATGGAGAGGTATTGCAACCAGTACGGTTCCAACACTTGAGCCTTCTGTTACATTTACCAGAAACAGCTACAAAATGGGTATCTGGGCAGCCCAAAGCATTGATGGCAGTTATTCGGAGATGGATATATACTTGAATTACAAGTTCCGTAATTTTTCATTTACCATTTGGGATTATTATTGTCCAACCTCTTTTTCCGGGAATGATGAGATTACCGATTTTAACGAGCATACCACCAAACATACGATTGAGCTGGATATAGCATATCATGGTTCTTCTCAGTTCCCAATCCAGGTATTAGTGGCTACAATGGTTTACGGAGACGACTTGAATCCCGAAGATCAAAAAAACTACTATTCAACCTATCTTGAACTGGGCTATAAAACCCGTTTGCACCAGACCGATATACGTTTATTTATAGGGATTAACGCCTTTAACGGATATTATGGTAATAAATTCGGGGTAGTCAACACAGGAGCTACAGCCACAAATTACCTGAAGCTCCCCAATGGCAAAAATGTTCCTTTTGAGGCTTCATTGATAGCCAACCCAATGCACCGCTTGTATTATTTAGTCCTTGGATTTAGTTTATAAAGATTCCCGTTTAAAACAACCCCGTCCAGTTGCATCTCTTCTGCCGAATGCAATGCATGCTCTTCGGTATGTACAATGGGTTCACCTTTTCTGTTAAACGATGTATTTATGAGAGCTTTCAGACCATGCTTCTCATCAATCAATTTTAATAAATCATACATAAAAGGGTTTTCACGGCGAGTAAAGATGGTCTGGATTCTTGAGGTGCCATCAACATGAACCACCCCCTCCACTTCTTTTCTTTTGTCCGGACTAATTTTAAAATCAAGCAACATATATTTACTTAAATGCTGGATTTCATTCAATCCGGTAAAATACCGGGTATTTTCTTCCAGCATTATCGGCGCTACGGGGCGATACCATTCACGCTCTTTATGTACCTGGCTAACTTTTTTAGCCAATTTTAAAGAATTTGCCTTGGCCAGTATACTTCTGTTTCCAAGGGCACGGGGACCAACCTCGCCAAAACCATTACACACACCCAGAACTTTTCCCTGACTTAACAATTCTGCGATTTCATGTATATCATCTAAGCATGTTCCTGTATAATTTTCAATTCCCCAGTTATTCAAATAAGGCTGGTGTGTTTCAATGCGTCCATTTTTCAATTGTTCAAGAAATGCACCTGCACCTATTGACAATCCCGAATCGTTTGGGCAGGGAGGTATAAACACATCTTTAAAAATTCCTTGCCGGATAATTTCAGCATTGGTTAGAATATTTAATGCAGAGCCCCCTGAATAGTAAAGATACTCAGTACCGGTTCTTTGTTTTAATTCGTTAAGCCGGGAGAGAAAATCGCGCTGAAAGATATATTGGAAAGTAGCAGCAACATCCTGAATAAAAGAGTTCTTCTGATCAAAGCTTTTCAGGTTAATATTCCAGTCTGATTGTACCCTGACAAAAAACGTTGATTTTTTACCCCAGATAGTACTGAAATAATTATTTTCTTTTAACCATTCTTCAATCTCGGGTTTATAATTACCATAGGAAGCAAACCCCATGAGTTTCCCCGGCACCGAATGCTGATCGAATTCCCTGGCACCGACGATACCAAAGGTTAATGCATTGGCATTAAAAAAAGATGATAAATATTTTAAGTCCCAATGGTATTGAATTTTTTCTAGTGCGTTATTTCTGAATCTCCATGCTGAAAAATTGCTTAAGCTGGCTCCTCCGTCGAAATGTATCAACAAACTATTATCTTTAAAATTACCAAAAAAAGGCAAACAGCTATATATATGGGCTAATTCATGATTAAGAATATAAGCTGTTTTCTCTTTGCCAAACCACCAGGCCTTTCCCTTTTCAATCCCATTTTTTAACGATTCGTTTAGAGGAGCTTCAAATCTTGCTTCACCGGTAGAATCAATAAATGCACGTCCAATAACATTATCTGTAAAAACAAGATCATAATCCTCATCAATTAATTTTGCCCTTTTTAATACCTCATAAAGCAACGAATCCATTGAGTTATCGAACTTCCTTCGCGTATATCTTTCGAGTTGTAAGTATTTTATTAATTTCCCGTTAGAGAAAAAAGAAAGGTTATGATCATGAACAAATACGGGATATCCATTATTTTTTATATCTTTAATACCATAGATTGCCAGGGTAGGTTTTATTCTTTTCTGTTGTATCATAAATAATTAATTTAAAAAAAACAGTATATTTCTCAATTAATATACGTAAAACAATTTTTTACTGTACAAGTTTATTCGCTATTTTTGGTCATTTAAAACAAACAAAAATATTTTTTTATCGTAATAACTTATACTTTTTCTAACTAAAAATTAAAAATGACTCTAACTGACCAGGAAGTTCACTTCTTTGTTAATACGCTTAAAAATGAATCCAATTATGATTTTAGTGAATACTCAGAAAAGTCACTTAAACGCCGCTTGCAAAAAATCCTAATTGATAATCATCTGGACATCGTTGGAGTTATAAATAAATTAAAGAGCGACAAGTTATTTCTTGAAAAAACGGTAAAAGATATTACGGTTAATACTACAGAGCTTTTCCGCGACCCTCAGATTTGGCAAAACTTACGGTACCGGGTACTTCCAAAATTTGCCAATAATAAGAATATTAATATCTGGCATGCAGGATGTTCAACCGGACAGGAAGTGTATTCGATGATGATTTTGCTCAATGAGATGGGATTGCTCGATAAAGCCAAAATTTTTGCCAGCGATTTAAATATAGATGCCCTTGAAGCAGCTAAAAAAGGAGTCTACAAATATAGATTTAATATTGGCTATCTCGATAATTTCGATAAAGTGATAAAAGAGAACCCTTTTAATTACGAAGAATATAACGAGATCCCCTATACCAATTATTTTAAAATTGATAAGGTAACCGATACCATCATCATGAATGATTTTCTGAGAAAAAAGCCTATTTTTAGAAAACATGATTTGGTAAAAGGAAGCAACTTATATTTTGCTAAATTCGACCTGATTTTATGTAGAAATGTTATTATATATTTTAAATATAGCTTACAGAACAAGGTTTTTAAACTTTTTCACGACCATTTATATACCAATGGATATCTTATTTTAGGAATGCATGAAACCATGTTGGGTGAAATTGCTTCAAAATTTGAAAAAAGGGGGCAGTCTTATCGGAAAAAATAAATAATACAGGAACAAATAGTTTAAACAATGAATAAATACGAATTAGGCATAGTTGACACAAGAAACATCATAAAAACATTGCAGGATGTTTACGATTATGATTTTAAAAATTATGCGCTTACTTTTTTTAAACGAAGAGCTGAGAACTTTATTCGTATACATAATTTAAAAAATGCGGACTTCTTTATTGAACAGATTCAACAAAACAAAGAGATCTTTAGGTTGTTTATTGCATTTATGTCTGTCGATAAAACCGAAATGTTCCGGGACCCTTCGATGTGGAGGTTACTAAAAGATGAGTTGTTGGTTAAGATGATATCCGGTGCCACGAGTTTTAAAATCTGGTTTCCGGAAGTTTCATCGGGTGAAGAGCTCTTTTCAATGGCTATTCTGCTAAATAAATTAAAACTTTTAGAAAATGTTCGGTTTTATGCTTCCAGCATTAGCGAGCTAAATATCGAAAAAATTAAAGCAGGGGCTTTCGATCCCAGAAAAATAGAAGTAAACAACGCAAATTACAAACGAATTTTTAGCGATGGTGATTTATCGGATTTCTACACATATGAAAACGAAAAAGCTTTTTGGGACACTTCTTTAGTTGAGAAAACAGATTTTATCAAACAAAATATTATATTTGATGATTATCCTAAAGGGATAAAGTTAATCATTTACCGAAACCAAATGATTTATTTTAATCAAATATTGCAAGAACGATTTTTAAAAACTATGCATAGTTGCCTGGTTCCGGGGGGACATCTGATTATTGGGAACAATGAAAAAATTGATTACTGGAATTCGGATAAAGATTATCTTACCGTAAGCAAATCGGAAAGTTTGTATAAAAAGAAACTATCTTAACGAAAGCAGACAGATGTATAAAGCAGTTGTAATAGGCGGTTCAGCAGGAAGCTTTCAGGTAATCACAAAAATTTTAATGTCATTACCTAAAAATTTCCCTATTCCTGTATTGTTATGTTTACATCGCTTAAAGCATGTTCGTTCAGGCTTTGTTGAGGCCTTATCCATCAAATCATCCATCCCGGTTATCGAGCCCTATGATAAAGATAATATAAAGCCTGGAATTGGATATTTAGCTCCCTCCAACTATCATATGTTCATCGAGTTAAATAAACGAATCGCCTTATCTACCGAAGAACCTGTAAATCACTCCCGTCCATCGATAGATCTTACTTTTGAAACTGCTGCCCAGGCGTACCGGGATAAACTGATAGGAATTATTTTATCCGGAGCTAATCGCGACGGCGCATATGGCCTGAAAAAAGTAAAACAACTGGGAGGAATGGCTATTGTTCAAGACCCTGGTGAGTGTCAGGTTAAAACAATGACCGAAGCATCCTTGAAACTTACACCTGTTGATCATATATTTACAACTCAACAAATTATCCAATTTCTGTTAAACCTAAAATAATATTTGTTCATGAATTATAGAATATACAAAATATTAGCCTCGGTTGCTCTACTTGTTGAGATTATCATTATTTTTATTCTTTTTGCAAGAATAAAAAATATAGTAAGCACCTTTGAGATAATCAATGGACAAAATACCACCTACTTTTTACTTATTGTAGCAGCCATTATTCCTGCATTTTTATTTTCATTGGCAATAATTTTAACCTACAAAAATGAAAAAGAAGATTTATATGAAGAAAATCAAATCAAAGTACTGGAAGAAGAATCGGATAAAGAAAATTTAAGAAAAGAAAAAGAAGATAAAAAACAAGAACAGAAGATTGACACCGAAGCTTTTGTAAATAAGACACTTCCAAAAGAAGAAGGAAAGCTGAGTCTTGAAAAATATTCGGAAAAATTATTAAGTAACATTGCCAAAGAACTGGATATTGTACAAGGATTATTATTTCATCGCATGAAAGATTCGGAAGAATTTACAATTGCAGGTAAATATGCCTATTTTGGAGAAACAGAACCGAAGAATTTCAAGCTGGGAGAAACACTTTCCGGACAGGTTGCAAAAAATCAAACTCTTTTAAACTTATCCGAGATTCCCGAAAATTATATTACGATCCTATCAGGATTAGGCACCAGCTCTCCAAACCATTTAATTATTATTCCGGTTATTTTTAACAAAGAAACAATCGCTGTCATTGAATTAGCATCATTTAAAGAGTTTAAAAAAGAAATCGCAGATATGTTTTCAGAAATTTCCGAACATATTGGAAAATCTTTAAGTAAATATTAAATTTAGCCTTTGATATATGGTTAGAGAAAAACATAAAAATCAGTTAACAAATATTTCCTATAATGATATCATCATTGGAGTCGGGATATCGATCCTTTTTCCTTTGGCAGCCTGGGTTATAGATATATCTGTTAACTATTCAGATATCACTTTTGCAACATTTAAACAAATGCACATCAATAATCCATTACACTGGTTTATTGATGCGATTCCAGTAATTGTTGGTTTTGTAATCTACTTATTACAAAAAAAACGTGAACGCGATAAGAATGCTTTTAAAAACATCATTGAACAGCGTAACGAAGATATCAACCGTAATGCCACCTTTGCAAAAAATATCGGAGAAGGAAATTACGATATTGATTATGAAGTAAAAGACGAGAATGACATTCTAGGGAAATCATTGCTGGTAATGCGGGATAACCTGTTAGCCAACAATAAAAAAGAAAAAGAACAGAACTGGATTTCCGAAGGAAAAGATATTATTGCCGATATACTGCGAAAGCATAATAATCTCGACTTGTTGGCTTATGAGGTTGTCGTAAATCTTATTCAATATATAGATGTTATTCAGGGTGCATTTTATATGTATGACGAAGAGGAAAATAAACTGATAAATACAGCTACATATGCCTATAACCGGAAACGATATATTCATCAGGAATTTGAAATAGGCCACGGATTAATCGGACAATGTGCCTACGAACAAGATATTGTGTATCGAACTGAAATTCCGGAAGATTATGCCAGTATAACATCAGGCATCATGGGTGACAGCAGACCTTCCAGTATACTTATTGTACCTCTGATTACGGAAGAAAAGCTACAGGGCGTAATGGAATTTGCTTCCATAAAAAATCATTTCTCTCCATTAACCATAAATTTCCTTAAAGAACTCGGCGAAATTATTGCCCGTACGCTCTACAACCTAAAAATGAACCAGAAAACAGAGCATTTATTACAGGAATCGCAACAAATGACCGAAGAGTTAAAAGAAAATGAAGAAGAGTTGCGACAAAATGCTGAAGAGATGAGGGTAACCCAGGAAGAGCTGGAAATATCCAATAAAAAACTCGAAACACAAATCAAGGAGGTTGAAAATGCACAAAAAAGATTACACTCATTGCTGGAAAACGCATCAGAGGTTATATCTATCTACGATAAAGAACTGAAACTTAAATATCAAAGTCCGTCGGTAACTAAAATTTTAGGATATACTCCCGAGGAAATGATGAGTGGTAAAGACATGGATCGGCTCACTGCAAAAGGGGAAACAGCCATTAAAGAAATGTTTAAAATATTGCTCGAAGATCCACATACACCACGCACAATACAGTATACCTATATTAAAAAAGATGGTAAAAAAATCCATATAGAAACCACCGGAAGAAATCTGCTGAACGATCCTGCCATCAATGGAATAATACTAAACTCTCAGGATATCACCGAAAGGAAAAGAGCGGAAAAAGAAGAAAGGATGAAGAGTAAAATGCAATCTTTATCTGAAAACAGTCCTGACCTTATTTTACGAATGAACACCAAAGGGCAGATCTTCTATGCCAATCCAATGGTTGAAGAATATATCGGATTTAAAGCAAGAGATTTAATCAATGCACGGCTGGATGAATTAAAAATACAAGAAACGCTGGCTACTTTCTTTAAAGACTCCATTCGAAAAATTAGAAAAACCAATCAAAAGTTAAACCTGGAAATTAATATTCCTACGGCTAAGTTAGGCGAGCGAATCATGAGCTATAATGCCATCCCCGAGTTTAACGAAAATGAACTTGAAACAATTCTTTTTGTAGGGCATGATATTACCGAAGCAAAACAAATTGAGCTTGAGGTAAAAGATAAGAACAAAAAGATTAATGAAAGTATAAATTACGCTCAGCGTATTCAGTCATCCATACTGCCTAATAATGCTATCATACAGGAATACCTGCCAAAATCATTTATTTTTTATGTCCCCAGGGATGTGGTTAGTGGCGACTTCCCCTGGTTCTTCAAAAAAGAAGATATTTTATACATTGCTGCTGTTGACTGTACAGGACATGGAGTTCCCGGAGCATTGTTATCATTTATCGGTTATTTCCAGCTAAACAATATCGTAGACCATGATGTTAATTATAAAGCAGGTCAGATACTTGACAAATTACATTATGGTGTACGAAGTACATTAAAACAAGACCGCATTGATGCCGATGCACGCGATGGAATGGATATTGCCTTATGCCGTATTGATCTGAAGAAAAAAGAATTGCAATATGCTGGTGCTCACAGGCCACTATATCTTTTACGCAATGGGGAGTTGCAAGAATTCAAAGGAAACCGTAAGGCGATTGGAGGTATCCCCCACAAAAAGAAGCCCGAAAAAGATTTTATTAATCATGCTATTGAAATACAAAAAGGAGATAAAATTTTCATTTTTTCTGACGGGATGCCGGATCAGATTGGCGGACCGGAAAGAAGAAAATATATGCCCAAACGAATCAGAACAAATATCGTAGAAAATAAAGATCTCTCCATGCAACAATATGCCAATCTGTTTGCCTCTGACTTTAATAAATGGAAGGGGAATAACAAACAAATTGATGATGTATTGTTAATTGGAATTGAATTTTAATTTTTTATTAATTTTAATAAATATTAATTTTACAACCTATGGATAGAAGTAATGTTAAAGGCTTTCTGGAGTTTGTTTATGACTTTTACAGATCAATGAAAGCGCACGAAATTACTTTGGTATACGAAGGTGAGATAACACACCAGATTACCAAAGCATTTACGTCTCTGACAGAATCGAATATGGCGAAAGAATCAGAAGCGAATTCCGTTCAGAAGAAGGTATTCCATGTTATGGTTGAATGTCTGCAGAATATAAGTAAACATGCCGATTCATTTGGTTCAGATGACTTTTTATTTGCAGGGAGAGGAATATTTATGGTAAGTAAAGGAATAAAAGATTATCATGTCACTACAGGTAATGTTATAGAGAATGATAAGATTGAAGAGCTTACCGAAATGCTCGACCATATCAACAGTCTTGACAAAGAGGGGCTTAAACAGCTCTATAAAAGCCAGATGAAAGAAGGAAGACTCTCTGAGAAAGGTGGTGCCGGATTGGGATTTATTGATATTGCCCGAAAAACAGGGAATAAACTGGAATTCCACTTTTTACCCATCGACGAAGGAAGTTCTTTTTTCCTATTAACATCATCAATTACTAGAAACGCATAATAAAAAATAATCATGGAAGTAATTAAGATCAAAGGTACCGACGATACTCCAAACATTATTCTTGATAAAGAAAATGGGATATTTGAAATCTCAGGCAGATCGCTTCCTGAAGATGTTACCACATTTTATGAGCCTATTCTTAACTGGCTCGATGACTATCAGGAAGAAGCAAACGAGAAAACCGTATTTGCCTTTAAACTAGTGTATTTTAATACCGCCTCATCAAAACTTATTCTGGATATTTTGATGAAACTGGAAGAAATGCACGAAAATGGAAAAGAAGTATTAATCAAGTGGTACTTTCCCGAAGATGACGAAGACATGGAAGAAGCCGGTGAAGAATATGCTGACATTGTTGATGTCCCCTTCGAACAGGTTAGTTATACTTTATAAAGATCATTGCGATTTTATCATTTAATACAAAATTATGAGTGAAGAAATTTTAAAAGCGCTGATGCAACTTTTTGCAATTATTGCAAAACAAGATGAAGGTTTAGAATCTAATGAGCGTGAATATGTTAAAAATTTTCTCACCCAACAGTTAAATGATGAAGCAGTACCTGAATATTTAGCCTTATTTGATGAAAAAGCGGGATTTACCGGTGAAAAGACAGAAAAAGCAGAAAACGAAAAAGTTAAACTTACATCGGTAAAAGATTCGGTAAGGATTCTCGGTCTTTGTAAAAAAATTAACAAAACATTAACCCAGAAACAAAAGGTTATTGTTTTGGTTCGCTTGTTCGAACTTGTAAATGCCGACCGAAAATTCTCCGAACAACGAATGGCAATCATCAATACGGTTGCCGAGGTTTTTAAACTAACGAAAGAAGAATTTCTCAGCATTGAGAGCTTTGTCATTCATAATGAAATTGAAGAACTGGATAATTCAAGTAATCTTATTATCAATGATCAAGAAGATCAATGCAAAAATGCCAAGCATGTTAAGGTAGAAGCGCTTGACGGGAATATCTTTATCCTGCAGGTAAAAAGTGTTGATCTCTATTTTATGCGCTACAATGGCAATGAAGACCTCTTTTTAAACGGGTTGCCTGTAAATAATAAACGAATTTATCTTTTTGCTAACGGAGGGACCATAAAACTGCCCAAGGGCAAACCTATTTATTACAGCGATATTGTAGCCCATTATCTGGCAGACAGTACATCAACCAAAATTTCTTACACGGCCCAGCATATCAATTATGTTTTCCCTTCGGGAGATGTTGGATTACGAAACATTAATTTTTCCGAAGACCAGGGAAAACTTATCGGCCTTATGGGAGCCAGTGGTGCCGGCAAAACCACGCTTTTAAATGTCCTGGCCGGACTAAACAAACCTACTTCCGGGCAAATTTTAATCAACGGGCTAGACCTTCATGCTGAAAAAGAAAAACTCGAAGGAGTAATTGGGTACATCCCTCAGGATGATCTGCTGATTGAAGAACTTACTGTTTTTCAGAATCTTTATTACAATGCCAAATTATGTTTCAACGATAAATCTGAAGAAGAAATCGTTGAGATGGTAAATAAAACACTACACAACCTGGGGCTTTACGATCGAAAAGATTTAAAAGTAGGAACCCCATTAAACAAAATGATTAGCGGCGGACAACGTAAAAGGCTTAATATTGCCCTGGAGTTAATCAGAGAACCCTCCATCCTTTTTGTTGATGAACCAACATCCGGACTTTCATCCCGCGACTCCGAGAATGTGATGGACTTACTGCGCGAATTAGCCCTCAAAGGAAAACTTATCTTTGTGGTTATCCATCAGCCTTCATCCGACATTTATAAAATGTTTGATAATATGATGATCCTTGATACAGGAGGCTATATGATATATTATGGAAATCCTGTTGAAGGCGTAATGTATTTTAAACGGCTGGATGCCCAAATCAATAGTGACGTTGGCGAGTGTCCTACCTGTGGTAATGTTAATCCGGAACTTATCTTTAACATTATTGAAGCAAAGGTTGTTGACGAATATGGACGGTATACCCCTAAAAGAAAAATTTCGCCGCCCAGATGGGAAGAAAATTTTAAAGAAAACATAAAGTTACGCAACGTACAGCCTGTTCATGTTTCTCCTCCCTCTAATTTGAGTATTCCCTCATGGTTTAAACAGCTTAAAATTTATACCATCAGAGATTTTCTATCGAAAATAAGTAACAAACAATATATTGCACTAAACCTGCTCGAAGCACCCGTTCTGGGATTTATCCTGTCCTATATTATTCGCTATATAGCCGACCCCACCTCTAATGCTTATATCTTTCGTGAAAACGAGAATATCCCTATTTATATCTTTATGGCATTAATCGTTGCTTTGTTCTTAGGACTTACCGTTAGTGCCGAAGAAATTTTCAGGGATCGTAAAATCCTGAAAAGAGAGGCCTTTCTTAACCTGAGCAAATCAAGTTATTTAATATCTAAAATTTTTATTTTATTTGCTATCTCAGCTATACAGGCCATTTTATTCATTCTTATTGCGAACAATATTTTGGGCATTAAAGGCATGGCCTTCGAATACTGGTTTGCTTTGTTCTCAACCGCAGCATTTGCCAATATGCTGGGATTAAATGTATCGGCTTCGTTTAACTCGGCGGTTACGATATACATCTTAATCCCGCTATTAATGATTCCGATGATGATTTTAAGCGGGGCAATGTTTCCTTTCGACAAACTGAACAGGAGCATAGGCAGTGTAAAAAAAGTACCCTTAATTGCCGAAATAATGCCTACCAAATGGTCGTACGAAGCATTAATGGTCAATCAATTTAAAAATAATGCCTTTGAAAAAAACTTTTTTGAGATAGAAAAACGGGAAAGCACCGCTGATTTTAAACAGGTTTATTATATCCCTGAACTGGAAGAACGGTTAGAATATATTGAAGATAACTGGTATAAATTTGATGATGAACCGGAGGTTAAAAAAGAAATTACAGATAATCTGAAATTGCTGAAAAACGAAATTGAAAAAGAGGAAGTCCGCACAGGCCTTGATTTTAGCTCGCTACATCAACTCGACACAGCATTATTTAATGAAATTATTCTTGATAAAACACAAGAATATCTCAAAAAGCTCAACGCGTTTTATAGCATGCAATTTCAAAAAGCCAATAACGAGAAAGAAAATATTATCCGCTATTTGCTTAATACCAATCCCGATTTATATCGGAACAAACGAAATACCTATCATAATGAGAGTGTTGCCGATCAGGTGAAAAAAGTTTTTGAGAAAAATAAAATTATTGAATATAACCACGAATTAATCCAGCAAGTTGACCCAATATATAAAGATCCGGATATCGAAGGTTATTTTAATTTCAGATCACACTTTTTTGCCCCACGGAAATATTTTGCAGGTAAATTTATTGATACTTACTGGTTTAACTTAACGTTTATCTGGGTTTTAACAGCATTATTATATATCACATTATATTATGATGTGCTTAAAAAATTACTCGAACTGCCTGAAAAAATTAAGTTTAAGAAATAATCTTTCGAGATTTAGATTATTTTTATATCTTTATAAGATATGTTAAATTTGCATAAATAAAGAATTTCAACCGAAAGGATTATGAGCAAATATTTGATTTATATACTGTTACCATTGTTCCTTTTTTCTGCATGCCGTTCAGATAAGAAAAAAGAAAATGATTTTTCCCAGGAATTTGAAATTCCTGATTCGGTTATATACGAGGGCAATCTTGAAATTTCAGAGCAGGCCATGGAAGAAATTGTACAAAATATTTCATCACCGGTTGAGATTGCAGCCCTGATAAAAAGCCTGGGGGTTCCGTATTCAAAAGATTATCTTGCTACCACGGATTATGTAGATAGCTATAATACAAGTTATAAAATGGCCCTTGGTTTAGGTATCTATGGGGCTGATCTGGGATATCAGAATATGTACAATAAAACCGGCTCGGTATTGGATTATATTTCAGCCATTAAAACCCTTGCAGATGGTATTCGCGTAGGACAATTTTTTGACTTTACCACCCTAAAACGATTAGTTACTAATAATCAGAACCTTGACTCGCTAATGTATATTTCGGTACAAAATTTCAACCAAATGGACCGATATTTGCGAGAAAATAACCGGGGAAATTTAAGTTCTTTAATTGTAGCAGGCATATGGATAGAAAGTATGTACCTACTGGGAGGGGTAGTAAAAGAATCTCCAAGTGTAGAAATCGCTGAAAAAATTGGAGAACAAAAAATAATTTTAAGTAATCTAATGTTACTCTTAAGAAATTACGATCAAGATCCCAAATTTAAGGAGCTAATTGATAATTTAGATGAGATACAGGATATTTATAGAGATGTAACTATTACTTATGAAAAAGGAGACCCCGAGGCAGTTGAAGAAGACGGGATGCTTATTATAAAACAGAATGACAAACAGTTCATTGAGATATCCAATGAAACGATGTTGCAGATTATCAATAAAACTGCCGAAATACGTAATAAAATAATACACTTGTAAATATGAAAAATATACTTACAATATTCATCTTCTTTGCAATTTTTACTTTTGGAAATTTTCAACCAGTAAAAGCGCAATCAGGACAAGAGCTGGTTGATATTTGCAGCATGATTGCCGGAGATGAGGTAACCTACTTAAAAGATTTTCCCATAAAACTGGATGCCGCCAAACCAGGAGAAGAACCCCCAACGGCAAGATTTTCTGTTGTGCTTAGTAAAAATACACAATACCGCTTAACCATATGTAATTCCAAAGATTATTCGGGGCAGGCGATTATGCAACTGTTCGACAATAACCGATTGCTGGGAACAAATTTTGTTGTTGCTACCGGAAAAACCTATCCCTCGTTCGACTTTAAATGCACATCTACCGGGGTATACCACATTTTTGTTACGTTTAAAGAAGGGGAACAGGGATTGGCTGTTTCCATGCTTTCCTTTGTGAAGAAATTATAAAATCAGAAATACCCCTTAAATAGCAATAGCCCGTTAATAGTGGGCTATTATTTGTATGTATACAATTGAACCTATAAGCAATAACAGAAGGATATTTAAAATCCATTTCTTCCGGACCGAATAAAAATACTCGGTGATCAAAAAGGATAACGGGATGGCTAAGAAATATATTATTTCATAGCTAACATGCTCAAAAAATACAAATAATACGATACCCACAAAGAACAGCCACCAGTTAATCTCAAAATATTTTCTGGTTTTGATTTTTTTCTTATGGAAGTTTTGTATTCCCTTCAAACTTGCGAATACAATAAGAATCAATAACAATGCAAAATATATATAGTAGGCATAATGCAACGGTTCGAAAGTACGTAAAACAGAAAAGTGATTAAATATGTTTTCTGCTAACCCATGCAGCTGATCAATATCCAAAAAAACATAGTAATACGTATATACAAAAAACCAGGGGGTTAGAAAACCTAATAAACTAACGATCCACTCCCGTCCGATAAAAGGACGTAAAATGGTCAGGGCAATCCATATTACAATAAAGAAGACAGCAAACGGAGGCCAGAACATACTGGCAGCAGCAACAAAAAAGCCAGCCATATACAAGCGATTGAGCGCGTAATCCCTTCGGTAAATATCATATATAAAATTGATGGCAACAAACATAAATAAGGTACCTAAAATCACCGGATTTATTGGTTGCAGCTGAACAAAAATCCCTGCAATCAGAACATAAAACAGAGCAGGTAAAAAAGTTCTGTGATTGATAAGAATATATTTCCGGTTAAACTGTACCAGCAAAAATGCCTGAGCAATTAAAAGAAGTAATGTACATAACAGCGAGCCAAAAGAATTTGTGGCCAAAAGCTGGTCGATTAACGGATAAAATAAAACCGGATTTTCATCAAAAGGAAAAGAACCAACCGCCGGATTCAAGAAGTTTCCCATCCATAAAGCAGCCGCTGATAAAACAATAAAAAAAACAACAATGGGTTTGTTACTCTTTAAAATTCCAATCATACCCTTTATTTTAAGTCTAATCCTATATCCTTGCGATAATATTTATTCTCAAACTGAATCTCTGCGGCATTTTTATAGCTTCGTTGCAGCGCATCAAAAATGGTATCTCCAAACGAGGTAACCGCTATAACCCGGCCACCATTGGTTACTATCCTGTCATTTTTGATGGTGGTGCCCGCATGAAATAAAAGGGAGTTTTTGACCGACTGAACGGATTCTATCTTTTTTCCTTTTTCATATTTCCCGGGATAGCCTCCGGATACAAGCATTACTGTAGCTGTTGCTTTATCCTCGATCGCAAAAGAAGCTTTATGCAAGGTTTTTTCTGCCACATGAGTAAACAGTTCTACTAAATCCGTCTTAATCCGGGGAACAACCACCTCAGCTTCGGGGTCTCCCATCCGTACATTATATTCAATAACATAAGGCTCTCCATCAACATTCATCAGTCCGAAAAATATAAACCCCTGATAATTAACTTTTTCTTTTTTCAATCCATCAAGGGTCGGTTTAATAATTTTAGCTTCAACTTTCTCCATAAACGGCTTATCAGCAAACGGTACGGGTGAAACAGCCCCCATGCCTCCTGTGTTTAGGCCGGTATCCCCTTCGCCAATACGTTTATAATCTTTTGCTTCGGGAAGAATTTTATACGACACTCCATCGGTAAGGATAAAAACGGAAAGTTCTATTCCGCTAAGAAACTCTTCAATGACTACGGTCTGGCTCGCTGCTCCAAACTGTCCGTTGAGCATATGCTCCAGGGCAATGTTGGCTTCGTCGATATCGTCTAAAATCAACACCCCTTTTCCTGCAGCTAATCCATCGGCTTTAAGTACATATGGCGGTTTTAGCGACTCTAAAAATGCACGGCCCTCCGCAATCGTCTCCAGCGAAAAGGATTGATACCTTGCGGTTGGAATATGGTACTTTTTCATGAAAGACTTGGCAAAGTCTTTACTCCCCTCAAGGACCGCACCTGCTTTTACAGGACCCATAACCGGAATATTTTGTATCTCCGGCTGCGAAAGAAAGAAATCATGAAATCCATCCACCAAAGGCTGCTCGGGTCCAACAACCACCATGTCAATATGTTGTTCCAGCACAAACTTTTTTACGGCATTCAGGTTGGTATAATCTAAAGACACATTTTCTCCTTCACTCATTGTGCCTGCATTTCCGGGAGCAATATAAAGTTTGTCCAGCCGGTTGCTTTGGTTCATTTTCCATGCCAGGGCATGTTCTCTTCCTCCGGATCCGATAAGAAGTATATTCATAAAAATATTTTTAGGAATTATCTATTCAGTTGTAAACATATAAAATCTTATCAATTATCTGTTAACCTTTCACAAAAAAAATAGAGCTCCGGTTTTGAGGAGCTCTGGTAAAAATCAAATTATCAGCATCTTACTGAAAAATTACTTTTTCCTGGTAGTACAGATCTTCGGTACTTACTTTAATAAAATAAATCCCTTTGGCATATTCAGATAAGTCAAACTCTTTGAGCAAATCCCCGCTGCTTTGTGTGGTTTCTTTCAACAGTCGCTGTCCTGAAATATTCAATATCTCAAAGGTATAGCTGGCGGCCTGTTCACTATCGATCGCTATGGTAATTTTTGATGAGGTCGGGTTGGGATACAACCGAATATTATCTGCCGCATGAACAGATTCAATGGCATTGGGGTAACCAACGGTTAAATTTATGGTCACCGGCCCGCAGCTATTTATATCGGTCACTTCAACCGTATAATCCCCGGGACTTAAATTCCCGAATATTCCGGTTTCATTCCCGATACTGCCCGGAGTTAACGTAAAGGTTAATGTTCCGGTTCCTCCGGTTGCCTCAACGGTAACAGAACCATCGGTTGCCGATGCTGAAGAAGCATCATTCACGGTTTCATCTATAATTTGAAGCGCTGGCGGTTCAATGATTTTAACACTGTCTTCGTACAGGCAATTATGCGCATCGGTTGCCGTAAAGTAATATTTACCGGCAGTTAATCCAGCCTGGTTTTGTCCGGTTTGGTCAAGCCCTGAGCCGTCATTCGTATTCCAGAAATAACTAAATGCCGGCGTTCCTCCAGTAGTTGCTAGTTGCACCGCTCCATCTGTTTCTCCCGTACACGATATATCATAAACCGTTTCATCTATTTCTATTGGTGGAGGCTGCGTTAAGTTTACACTCGATGAATTCTGACACCCGTTGGCATCGGTAACGGTAACCGTATAAAATCCGGCATCCAGTCCATTGGCAATTTTTGAGTTCTGGCTTCCGGGATCATTCCAGAGATATGCATACACTCCTGTACCTCCACTTGCAGCTGCTTCTAACTCGCCATCATAATCGCCGTGGCAGGTAGGCCTTTTTAAAACATCTGCTGATGTTAAAAGTGCTGCGGGTTCTGTTATTTCATAATTCGGTATGGTAAACTGACATTCATTGGCATCGGTTACGGTTACACTATAGGTGCCCGTTCCTATGTTGATTAAATCCTGTGTGGCAGCTCCGGTATTCCAGGCGTAGGTATAAGGAGTTTCTCCTCCGGGTGGTGTAATCGTAACATCGATATACCCATCGGTATCACCGGAACAATCCAATACGGTAGTGGATGAAGGATCAATCTCTCCATCAAAAGTGTAGGACAGCTCCTCAATCGTTACCGATACAATATCATCAACACCTAAATCGGTATCGGTGACCGTTACACTGTAGGTCCCTGCGTCAAGGTTGGTGGCTTCGGCGGTGGTTTGATCTCCGGCAGCAGCATCCCACTGGTAGGTTATATTGGTATTTCCTTCGGGAGAGAAATAGCTTACTGTTGCTTTTCCGTTGGATGTTCCCAGGCATGCATCTTTTTGTTCGGAAATATATGCATAAAATTCATATTCATCCAGCACCTTAAAAGTGGTATCGAACACACAACCACTGTTATCGGTAGCGGTAACCGTGTAACTTCCGGGGTCCAAATCGGTAATATCTTCGGTAGTAGCTGTAAAGCCTGAGGGTCCTTCCCAGCTGAAGGTAACCGTTCCGGTTCCTCCCTGATATGCCAGGTTAATGGCTCCCAAATC
>DATFIZ010000008.1:0-24599 GCA_035269575.1 Bacteroidales bacterium
ATTAATTTTACTTAAACAAAAAATTCAATCCAAAATTAAGCATTTTTTCCGAAAATAAAATTATTCTGTTAAAGTAAATCGAAGACTAAACCCTATATCGGTATTTGAGGTTCGATAAGCATTACCAATGAGCGGATCGGAAATATTCTGATCGTAAAATAATCGCAAGGTTAACCGGTTGCTTAACATATAATCAGCCGAAACACCAATAATAGTAGCCTTTTGTCCTGCCGATGGGAGCTCATCATCTTCAACCACTTTTCGCAAAATGGTTTTGTTATCTCTAATCTTAAAATTACCCCGGATATTTAAATCGCTTTTAAAATTCTCCTGCTGATTGCCAAAGTCAAATATCAGGTTAAAATCATCAAACCGATAGCCTACACTAACACCAAACTCTTCACTTAACACCTCGGTTACCTGATTGTTGGTAAAGCTTAGTGTTACGGTCCGGTTCTTTTTCATTTCAAACCGTGCGGTAAGATTATTATTCATGGTCATATCAACATTAATAAGCGGACTAAACTGCTCGTTGATAGTAATGCTGTTTACCTGATATTGCGGTATAAAATTATTAAGCTGATCAATTACATAGCTATAACCGTCCTCCTCTTCATAATCGGCATTATTGATAAACGAACCCACACTGTAAGACGAACGATAGGTGTGACTTAAATTAAATGAACGAAAAAATCGCTTAATAAAAGGGATATCTTTCAATCCATCGTACCGGATGCTCCAGTTGGGTAAAGGAATTTGATGAAATAATTCGAGAGGCACATTGTTTTCGTCATAATAACCATAGGCCGCAAGAAAAGCCGGCCCCATTACCTGTTGCGATAAACTTCCATACCCGTCCATATAACCCGGTTCATCGGAACTCTCATCGCCACTATAAAATGGATCATTTTGGCGCTCTTTGCCAAGTCGTTGGGATATCGCGATCCGGTAGGATTTAAAATTTTCGTACGATGCTGAATAATAATTATCGCTGCTGCTTAATTCTTCAAATGCACTACCAATGGTTAAATAGGTCATAGAAAAATTACCGTTAATCTGTTGATTATATGGTTCGGTTCCATATAATGTGGGCATATAATAACGATTATTATTTTCAGAATAACTCCGGTTAGCGGTAAGATCAATTTTTAACCCACGAACAGGTTCCAGGGTGACTCTTATATTTAAATTTTCGTTATGGGTCATTAGGTATGGCTTGTTCAAGGTTGTATCCTGGGTATACCATCCATTCTGTATGGCTTTAAGTGCAAAGTCTTCTTGCTGCCAACCTAAAATATAGGGCCATCCGGGAGCCGTTACATTATTAACCGTTTCCATCCCCAAAAGATTTGTCGAGGGTTTATACCCGGGCATGCTGGACCCCTCTGTAATGGTGTAGGAAACCGATATATTTTTAACCGACATTAGTAACCGGGCTGTATTTTCAGCAATAAATATTAGGGGGTTTTCTTTTTTCTCCGTGCGTCCTTCAACCACAATGGTTCCGTTATCGATATCCTTGTCGGAACGAAAACGTATTCTGCGTTTCGAAACGACCTCCCACTCTCCTTTGACATCTTCCCCTTCCGAATCTGTTACAGCTACCCTGGTTATATCCTCGGTCATCAATTCATGATAAATGGATCTTGAGCGCCCCTCTCTAAACCAAACATCTTTCTCTTCATAGGATACATCTTCGTATTCGGTTTCTTTCGATCTTCCCCGTCCATACTTCTGATTTATTCTTTTAAGAAATCCTGCTTTGTTGTATAGGTTAACCATATTGGCCTGGCCATTAAGCTGAATCGTATTAGAGTTACGTATGTTGTTGCCTAAATCATATTCGCTATTTTTTTTAAGCATTGGTCCGGCATCCCAGTTATAAGTTGCATTGTACCTTGCATTTACACTGGTCCAGTCTAATAAAGGGATTTTATTTATCGGTACCCTGTAGGTTGCATTTATATTGTGATGGTACTGGGTATTTCTGCCAAAATTTAAAATATTATTCCACACAGAGTCGCGCCAATGTTCGTAAGTGTCGCGGTGGTGTTTATTAACTTCACCATAAGGTTCGTCAATACGGGCAATATTGGTAGCCGAAAAATCAAGTTTTAGCGAGCGGGTAATATCCCATTGTAAATCATAATTACGATTCCAGACAAATTCTTTATCAAAGGTAGGTTCAATAATTATTCCGGGACTATAGATGTTTCTTGTTTTGTTCGATTGATATTTTCGGTACATATCGGTTCTGAAAGAAAAACTCGACGGCATATAATTAAAATTAAAATCTTTAATCAATGCCAGTGCTTTCCAGTTAAGTATTCCCTGGGATCTGCGGAAAGGAGTAATGGTCTTTGGACGTGTATTATAGATATAAGAAAAAGAACCTCTGTAATTTTTTAAAACATCATATTCAGTATTAATATCCCGGGCATAAACCTCATAATAAGAATAGCTTATCGAGAAATTTGCAGGATCATATATTCGTGGTTTTTCGCTACGTTTATTGATTCTGACATTTGTAAAATTCAAACTTTTACGACGGGTATAATCCTGAGCAACATTTTTTATCGAATCTTTTTCAGCTTTCGAATCCGCATTTTTAATCGCATCGTCAAGTGGGATATCCGGGTCTAGTGGGTTATATTCAGGATTAATAAACGATTCGGAATATCCGGCATACATAGGGATACTAACCTGGGCATCGTCAGAAAAAAACTTCCCTAAATCCAGGTTTGTTGAAACATCGTACTCAATCACTTCTTCCTTACTTCTTTCATTCACTTTTTTCTCAATACTTCCAAATCCGGGGGTACTGATATTTCCCGAAAGATTAATCATCCCTAAATCGGCCAGGCGGGCAGAAAGTCGGCCACGGGCTGCCCACCCTCCTTCTTCTTTAAAATCTGTCAGCCGCAGTTCGTTTACCCAAATTTCTCCTGATTTAGGCATTCCATCATCAGTAGAAATAATATTGTTTTGTTTACTTGGATTACGGACACCAATCATGATGGTTACCACATTGCTCAAATTTGGATTTCCACGAACCGACAACCGTTTTTTATTATCTTTGTATACTGAATAAACTGCATTGGGAGAAATAGATGAGTTTGCTTGACGCATTTGATCATTACGTGCTTGTTTAACCTGAACTAATTCATTAAGAATTATTTCAACATTATTTTCCTCGGGCCAAACCGTTAACCGGTCCAAATCACCATAATTTCCTGGCTGTGTAACTTTTATGGGTATTTCATATTCATAATAATTATTCTTATAATCAGTTCCCAACCTAACAAAAACTCTTAAATCATCATCTTCTAAAATTTCATTTTCTAAAGCCTCGGCATGCACAAACATTTTCAGCTTTTCATATTCACGCATATCCATATTAATGGTTTTGTAAGCTGATCTGGCATCTCCATCGTCCAGGTTACGAACTCTGAGAACCATCGATTGCTCATTTAGCTGACGTAATTGAGGGTTTGTGGGGTCAATCACACGATCTACACCCGGAGGTAATACATAGTTATCATTTTCTTCGATATTAACCGATGAAATATCAAGCGTACCGTTCGACAGTTCTGGTGTAGATAATCCTTCCTGACCTTCCATCAGGCTTAAATTATATTTTCTCCACTCTCCACGCACCAGATCAAATTTTGCAAAACGAAGAATTATACTATCCGAAAACTCTTTAAAAAACATACGCATAAAGCGGATGGATTTGAAATCCTGTATACCCCCTATCGTTTTTTCGGGTTCCCGGATGGGAATTCTGAATTGATACCAGGTTATATCTGCATTTTTTTCTCCATTGGGGAGATTAACATTATGTCCTTTTTTCTTATCTACAATATAATTCTGACCAATCTCCATTAACTCAGGCTTCAGCTCCACTTTGTACTGAAAATAACTTTCGGTTTCGCTAAGTGTTTTATCGCGGTTAATATCTTCCGTATCGGGTCTTTTTGTAGCAATCTCAGAAGCTTCGCCGGTGGAATTCCCTTCCATCCCATTGTAATTTTTATACCGTTCGAGGATCGTTAATTGTTGGGCATCATAATCGCCGCCCCGGTAATAGTGATAATCATCAGCAGAGGGATCTTCATTAAAATTATCAAGGGCTTCCTGGGTTAAGACAGATTCTAAATTTTCGAGATACTCCTCGAAAAAACTTTGTTCATCATCATTTTTAAGTCCATCCAAACCAACATCCTGATTTTCACGCCCCACATCAAAGGCTTCAACGGTAAAATCATTGCTGGGAACTCTCCCCCATACCGTAGTATCCACACCAGAGATATCTTCCGAATCGGGTAGTCCATCCTCAAAACTTTTCCTGGAGTCTCTCAGAATATCTTCGGACACATTCCCCAGGTTTATATATAAAGATCCTCCATCATTAATATTTGTCGAGTCATAGACAAAGGGGTCCATAAGCCAAAACTCAACATACTCCACATTAGCCGCTTCAAAATCGGTAGTGGGTAATTCACGCATAATACCCCCCCAACGTTCATCAGGATCTCTTAAAGTCCCATCGGGATTTATGCCTCCAAAAGTTGGATTGGAGCCATCGTCGTAATTGTAAGGTCCTCTTTCTTTTGGATAATAAGCAACATTTAAAACCTGCAATGCTGTGGGCACGGTTGTTTCTGATTCTTTATTGGGGAAAATTTCTTTTTCATATATTTCCCGGACAAAATGATTGGATTGTTGCTCAGCATCCGTTTTTATATGCCCGGGGGTTAATGAGTTATTCCGCAAGAACAACGGATCAATCTTGTACCAGGCTATCTTTGCCCGATTTTTTCCATAAGCCAAATCATTAGACAGAGAAGCTTCGGGAAAGATACCGGGTTGTCCCTGCGGTGCACTGGCGATAACCCAGGTATTAAAACTTTTTAAATCGAGCGATGTCTCACTTCCTTCAAAATCATCAATATAGGCATTTCCTTCTTTTGCAATGGCTTTTGAATGTCCGGGGATAAGATGAGCAAACTCGGCATCGAACATAATGGATGATGTTTCCTTGGTTTCGAGAAAGGGTAATCTATCCACCAGGCTTGTAATAAGCTGCGATTCTGTTCGGTATGATGTATTTAGTCCCCAAATAGTATTTGAAATAGGCTCTTCACCAAATGCAACCTTTTGCGTTAACGGTCTTTCGGTTAAGTTCATAATAGTGGCCCCCATATTAAAATTATCGGAAAACTGATAATTTAAATGGGTTCCAATAAGTGTTTTTGTCTGAATGCTGTATAAAGCCTGGCTTTCGAGTGAAATCTGCAAAGGAGTTCCTGACTCCAGCAGCCCTTCATTTATAATTTTCACACGTCCCAGGTTATAATCAACGGTATAATCAATATTTTCGGTTAGTTTTCGTCCTCCGGAAGTAACAACAACAGACCCTTGGGGTATATTAAAGGCATTAAGGGCAATATCAGAGCTTGAAGCTGATTTATATTCACCTCTTAATTTAAATTTGTTTTTATCGGCTACCAGGCGTGCATAAGTTAAGGTAGTATCGTAAAGTTCCTGAAAAACATAATCATCAGCAATTCTTTGTTCGGCTTCAGAATCACCAAACTGCTTCCGCAGATACTCTCCGAAAGGTTGTAGTACCGGAAAAATTACACGTCCGTTAGATGCATTAATCGTTATTCCGTTTATAAAATCGAAGCGACCATCAGGAATAGCGTCGTTCTGCGAATTTAAATTATCAAGATTAAGCACTTTAAGTAAGATCTGTTTATTAATTTTTCCTTCGGGGATATAATTTAATGCATTGCCGGTTTTATCATCCTGGTATAAAATATCAAGTACAAAATCCTCTTTATTAACCTGATAGGCTCCAATAGCATAAACATTTTTCATCATCAAATCCCAGTTAGGTAAAGAGGGTGTTAGATTTGTCCCTTTAAGTAACTTGGCTATCAAAAATTCATCAGAAGTAATTCCATCGGTAGAGAAATCCCCTACCTGATATCTTTGTCCTCCTATATCATATTCATAGGCAACAGCTAAAATCTCATCGGCATTAAGAGCAGTATTTAGCGAAATGTATCCCAATTGCTCATTAAGTTCATATTCGTTGGGTTTAAGCTTTCTTGCACTACCAATTTTCTCATAATCCTGTCCAGGAAGATAATTATAAGTACTCCAACTAGCTAAGGCATTATTAATATTATTAAAGTTTCTTTCGGGCAATTCAACCAGTACTTTATTATAAAGTTCGTTCGTATTGTTCGACGGATAAAGGCTTGTAAAAGAAGCCGGATTAATAATTTCGGGCTGCGCAAAAACATTTTCCCCACTTTCAGCCAAATCCAATAAAGCTAAAACATTTCGATTCTCTTCGTTATTGTTTGCTTTATTGGTTACCCATACTTCTACTTTTGTAATGGTATAGGGTGATTTAATCACGGGTAACTCTTCGAGTGCTTTATTATAATTATCTTTAAAGTATTGCGATAAAAAAAAGTGTCTGTTGGCATCGTATTCATCAGCCTTAAGCTCAAAATATTGCGTTTGAGCCCCGCCTTTCACTTCAATAACTTTTGTTTCCCCTTTTTGTTGTGAGAAAACACTTGAAACGGTAAGTCGTCCAAACTGAAGTTCAGTTTTTATGCCAAACAAACTCTGGCTACCGGTAATTAGTGAGCCGGGAAGAGGTAAGGTAACATTCCCTGCTTCAATTCTTTTAATAATTTCATCTTCCTTACCTATATATTCAAGTTTTGTTTGATTCTCAAAGTCAAAAGTTGCTTCAGTATTATAGTTAACACCGAGCTTAATTTTATCACCAATAGTACCGGTAACATTCATCATTATTTTTTCCTCAAAATCAAACGTAGTTGTTTTTCTGAGGTTTTCGGCAATGGTAGGGTCTTCGGTACTATTAATATTTACTCCAAAAATTAATTCCGCCGACCCCATAGGGATAATATTTATTACACTGCTCCCTAAAAGCTTATCAAAAGCTTCTCCTCCTAATCGAAGATTTGGAAATAATCCTGTCTGGTCATCCAGAGATTCACCTTTGGCTCTTTGCCGCCAATAACTGCGTAATGACTGCTCGAACTGATAATTTTTATACTCCTCAAATGTCAGTCGTGAGGATGGCTGGTAATCATAGGGTCCAATTTTTTTGGAGAAGATATATTCGTTGGTTTCAGGATCGTACTCAACGGTATCTACAATATTAGCAGGGCTGGTTAATTGTAACGGTGATTTATCTTGATTTATTGTTTCTAAATGAAGAGACTGCTGATAATTAATTGAATCATTTTGTGCCTTGGTATAAAATGTCCAGGGCACAATAAACAATAGGATGAGTACCGGGTATTTAATATATTTTTTCAACAGCAAGATTTAACTACACTTTACACCAATTAAATTCTTTTTAGAGACTCTTTAACTAAATCTTCCACTGTAAGATTCTTTTGCTCTTTAAGAATATTATTGATCAATTTATCTACCTTAGCTTTGGGAAAACCCAACATAACTAAAGCAGATAACGCTTCTTCTTTAATTGTATTGTTTAAAGTAGAAATAATTTGTCCGGTGTCATCCGTTTTTCCTACTTTATCGCGTAAATCAACAATTATACGTTGGGCAGATTTTGCCCCTATTCCTTTGATGCTTTTTAATAGATTTACATCACCCTGTAAAATTGCATTCTCTATTTCATCGGCATGAAGCGATGAGAGCATCATACGAGCAGTATTCGCTCCCACCCCCGAAACGGAGATTAGCTGTAAAAAGGTGTTTCTCTCCTTTTTATCAAAAAATCCATAAAGCTGATGTGCATCTTCGCGAATAACCTCATAGATATATAGCCTGCACTTTTCTTTCCCTGTAACCTGAGAATAAGTATTTACAGATATATTTATAAAAAACCCTATTCCGGAATTTTCTAAAACAATATAGGTCGGATAAATCTCTTTAATTTCTCCGGTAATAAATTCGTACATATCTTATTTTTATAATAAACGATAAAAATACATAAAAATTGAGTTCATAAAAATTCTTGTAAAATTATTTTCCCTGAAGCTAAAAAGAACAAAATACTTCAGCATTAGAAATACTTTAGAAGCCAGATTTTTTTACACATCATCAAAAAAAGAGTTACCCATTAAGGCAACTCTATTTTTATCTGTAATTAGAAAATTTTTATTTCACCTGATCTACAGCAAATTTCAAGGCCTCTTCAAGCAATTTTATATCAGGTTGAGGAATGAAATTATGCTGCATCATCATATCAATAGTATTCCGGGTCTGCTTAATATCATCCATTGTTTTCTTAAATACCTCATCGCGGGTTAATTCCGTTCGAGCAACACCATTTTTTATAGCTTCCATTGCCACATCAGCTGCTTCATGGGCAAACATTTCCGTTTCATCCATTTTCGGCATAATATAATCAGGATTAATCCCATTCTTTTCGGCATAATTAGCCATAGAATAGGCTGCTTTAACAGCCATTTCGTCGGTGATTTTACGAGCACGAACTAAAAGGGCTCCTTTCAAAATTCCGGGAAAACCTAAGGAGTTATTCACCTGGTTAGGAAAATCTCCACGTCCTGTAGCTACAATATAAGCGCCGGCTTCTTTGGCAGCATAAGGATAAATTTCAGGAACCGGGTTCGCACAGGCGAAAACAATCGGCTTGGTTCCCATTCCTCTAATCCATTGAGGTTTAATAACATCAGGACCCGGCTTGCTTAATGAGATCAAAACATCGGCTCCTTTAAGCGCTTCTTCTACATCAGAAATCTTTTTGGGGTTAGTTTTTTGGCAAAGTTCCCACTTACGATAAAACCGGGGATCTTTTTCAATATCGCTTCTATCTTTATGTAATCCTCCTTTAGAATCAAATAAAATCATCTTTTCAGGATCTGCTCCGGCTTGTAAGACTAATCGGGCAATGGTTGCATTGGAGGCTCCTGCTCCGTGAAAAACAATTTTAATATCCTTTATATCCTTATTTACAATCCTCAAAGCATTAATTAATCCGGCAACGGTAACCGAGCCGGTACCTTGTGCATCATCGTGCCAAACAGGAATATCACACTCTTCGCGTAAAGTATCCAACACCTTATAACAATTAGGCTGAGAGATATCTTCTAAGTTAACAGCACCAAAACTGGGTTGTAGCATTTTTACAAAATCAATGATTTTATCCGGATCATGTTCTCCTTTTTTGTTATAACTATCTACACAAAGAGCAACTGCATCAATTCCGGCCAAATATTTCATTAAATAGGCTTTTCCTTCCATAACTCCCAATCCTCCGGGAGGAGTACAATCACCATCACCCAAAACCCTGGTTGAATCAGAAACAACGGCTACCATATTCCCTCTGTTGGATAACTCAAAAGAGGTGTTATTATCATCACGAATTGTGGTTGATATTTTTGACACCCCCGGGGTGTAATAAACATTAAACCAGTTAAACCCGTAAACACCGGCCTTTGGAAGAGTTTGTATTTTTCCTCCATAAAATTTATGGCTCAGTAAAGCCAATTGTTTCAGAAACAATGTTTTTGCCCTGGCAATTTGTTCCTGCGAAAAATCATCAGGAAAAAGTTCTTCAAGATTTTTTAGGGACAGATCAATTTTAGACATGAGTACCTCCGTATTTAGTTTATAATTTATGGTAAAAAGTTCATTTCAAATTATCCGTATTCAAATCTCTAAGGCAAAAGAATAATTACGGATAATATATGTTTAATAAAAAGGTATTGAAACAAATTTACTAAATATTTTACCTTATTAACAGAGGTAATTTTCCTAATAAAACATCATTCTTATGTTATAAAACATTAAAAAAGGGTTGGCCTTTTGACCAACCCATTTCTAGAAATAAAAAATATTATTCCGAATCTTTATCTGAAATCTCAAAATGCTGCAAAGGATCTTTAGAAATCTCTTTATATTCTGTTCTGTTTCTATAGATATCGCAAGCAAGATAAATAGCATTTCTGAAAGAATCGACAGAAGCTTTCCCTTGCCCGGCAATCTCATAAGCGGTACCATGTCCCGGAGAGGTTCGGATAAAATCCAACCCTGCGGTGAAATTCACTCCTGAATCAAAAGCCAATGCTTTAAAAGGAGCTAATCCCTGATCATGATACATCGCTAAAACTGCATCGAATTTATTAAAATGGGTACTTCCAAAAAAACCATCCGCCGGATAAGGACCTAAAGCCAGGATATTTTCCTCTTTTGCTTTTTCAATCGCAGGAATAATAATATCTTCTTCTTCAGTTCCTATTAAACCATTGTCTCCTGCATGTGGGTTTAATCCTAAAACAGCAATTTTGGGTTTCCTTATCCTAAAGTCCTGTATCAAACTTTGATTCATTATCCTGACTTTATTCAAAATATTTTCTACGCTTAAAGCTTCCGGAACTTCTTTAATAGGAATATGCCCGGTAACTACCCCAATTTTTAAATTTTCGCTAACCATAAGCATCAATGATTCTTCTGCCCCACTCTCTTTGGTAAGATACTCGGTATGCCCCGGAAATTGAAACTGGTCGGACTGGATATTATCCTTATTAATGGGTGCAGTAACTAAAACATCAATTGTTCTTTCTTTTAAATTTTTTACCGCTTGTTCTAAAGAAATAAATGAAGATTCTCCGGCTATGGATGTTGATTTCCCTAATTCAACCCGAACATTATCATCGAGACAATTAATAATATTTGCCCGTTTAATATTTGCATCAGCAGCAGATTTAATATTATTAAAACTAAAGTTCGCAATATTTAAAGCTTTACGATGATAAGCAGCGACCTTTGCAGACCCGAAAACTACCGGAACACAAAAATCAAGAACTCTATTATCCATTAATGATTTTATAATCACTTCATAACTGATCCCATTGATATCTCCATGAGATATTCCAACAACTATTTTATCCTGAATCATATATTTACTTTTTTAATAATTTTCTATTTGAAGCAAAATTAATAATTATTCGCTAAGTTTTATAACCGGCTCATAAAGAAGTCGAAAAACAACCGGACACCAACACCTGTAGCGCCAATGCCTCTATAATTATCGGCTTTGGACAAAAAAGCAGAACCTGCAATATCAAGGTGAATCCATGGATAATCAACAAAATGTTTTAAAAACATAGCTGCAGTGATTGCTCCGGCTTCTTTTCCTCCAATATTTTGAATATCGGCAATAGCTGATTCCAGCATTTTATCATATTCATCCCACAAAGGAAGTTCAACCATTCGTTCGTAAATGTTATCTCCCGAAATTTTCAGCTCGTCAAATAATTGATTTTCAGAATTATCAATATTAGACATGGCAACAATGCCCTGATTGCCTATGGCATGGGCTGCTGAACCGGTTAGCGTTGCGATATCGACAACTAATTTAGGTTGATATTGTTTGGCAAAGATTAGCGCATCGGCTAAGATTAATCGTCCTTCGGCATCGGTATTTTTTACCTCAACCGATACATTGTTGGAAAACCTAATGACATCATCCGGCACATATGCATTACCATGGGTTCTGTTGTCGGTAGCCGGAATAAGTGCTATCACATAAACCGGTAATTTAGCCTGAGCCAAAGCATATAAAGCACCTGCAACACTTGCAGCACCGGCCATATCAGATTTCATCGTGTCTAAATAATTGCCGGGTTTTAAATTCATTCCCCCGGTATCATATACTACTCCTTTTCCAACTAATACATATGGGTTTTTATTGACTGCATTTTCGGGTTTCCACGTTAAAACAGAGAAAGTAGGTGGGTCAACACTCCCTTTGTTTACGGTTAACAAGCCATTCATTTTTAAAGATTCAATCTTTTTTTGGTTAAAGATCTCTACCTCAAAACCTGCTAATTGTCCCATCTTCTTAAACTCCCCGGCCAGTTGCTCTGCATTAAGTCCGGCAACCGGCTCGTTAATCAGATCCCGCGTATAATACACCGCTTGTAATAAAATAATAAGCTGCCCGATTTGTTCATCGGTAATTGTTGGGCTAAAAACATTAATTTCCTTTAACGGATATTTTTTTTCCTCTTTTTTAGTTTGATATTTTAAAAACTGATAATGAGTCAACCCCAACCCTTCGATAAACGCCAAAGCAAATTCACTATTATCTAACAAATCAACAACCAGTATCTCTTCGTGCTTATTCTCTTTTAAATCTTTATACAAATCCCCTGCTGCTCTGCGCAACTTCTCTTTTCGTGAAGCTATTTTTTTATCAGCGCTTTCAATATAGATATACGACCATTTAAAATATGAATTAATTTTAACCCATTTTTTATCCTCGGCAACCTGCCTTTTTATATATTCAAATTCGGCAGGAGAAAAAGAATACTTTTTTAACTCTTCATAATCCGAAGTAAGGTAAATTACGGGTAAATCGATTTGAACATCTTTCGTTTTTATTATTTTTAAATTCATAACCTGAACATCTTTACGTGTAATTTGTAAAGTTAATAAAATTGATTCAAGTGAATATGATAATATCATTCATGGAATTAATTATTTTTGCATACAATCAATTTTTTAGATGAAGCGAAAAGAAATATATAAAAAAGCATTAAATCTTGAATATTTATCTGTCGACGAAGGACTCTATTTATATGATTTTGCGCCTTTAGAAGAGTTAATGTATATTGGGGATGTATTAAAAAAACATCAAAAACCGGGAGATACAGTCACCTGGCAAATCGACCGAAATGTAAACATCACCAATGCCTGTATCTCACAATGCAAGTTTTGTAATTTTTATCGCAGGCCAAACGATAAAGATGTTTATATTACTTCGATAGAAGAATATAAAACCAAAATAGATGAGTTGTTTAAGTTAGGTGGCTCTCAGATATTATTACAGGGAGGGTTGCACCCTAAATTAAAATTAGATTTTTATACCGGGTTATTCAGCGAATTAAAAAAGCTTTATCCGCAATTGAAATTACATGCTTTGGGCCCTCCTGAAATTGTACATTTAGCAAGATTAGAAAAGAAAAGTTACAAAGAAATCCTTGAATCATTGATTGATTCGGGATTAGACAGTTTGCCCGGAGCAGGCGCTGAAATTCTTTGCGACAGGGTAAGGCAAAGTATATCGCCCGGGAAAGCCAACACGAAGCAATGGCTCGATGTCATGAGAGAAGCGCACAAGCTAAATATGATTACCTCGGCAACAATGATGTTCGGTCATGTGGAAACCAAAAAGGAACGAATAGAGCATTTAACTGCTATTCGACAGGTTCAATCTGAAAAACCGGAGACTTCACCCGGCTTTTTGGCTTTTATTCCCTGGCCTTTTCAGGATGAAAACACCATTTTACAACGCCAGATGGGTATTAAAAACAAGGTTACTTCGGAAGAGTATATCAGAACCATTGCCATGTCACGAATCATGTTGCCCAATATCAAAAACATACAAGCATCATGGCTTACGGTAGGGAAAGATATCGCACAAATATGCCTGCATGCCGGAGCTAACGATTTTGGTTCTATAATGATAGAAGAAAATGTGGTATCCTCGGCCGGTGCCGATTATAAATTCGATGCAGAGGGTATTCAGGTGGCAATCCGCGAAGCAGGTTTTAAACCTCAGCTAAGAAATCAGCAATACGAATTTACTGAATATAAAAAAGAATCTCCGGAATAAAAGTTCCGGAGATTCTTTCCCTTTTTTATGGTGAGGGAATATATAACGGTCCATCGGGTCCTAATGGTAAACCTATTAACATCCAAATAATCAAAAGCACAATCCATCCTAAAGAAAGCACTACAGTATATGGTAACATGGAAGAAATAATAGTTCCTACACCATATTTTTCATCATATTTTTGTGCGAAAGTAACAATTAATGCAAAATAGCTCATCATGGGAGTTATCAGATTGGTAACAGAATCGCCAATTCGAAAGGCTGCCTGAGTCAATCCCGGATGATAGGGCGGATCGATAAGCATTAACATAGGGATGAAAACCGGAGCCATAATAGCCCATTTAGCCGAAGCACTGCCCATAAACATATTTATAAATGCCGACAGGAATACAAAAGCCACAATTAACGAAACACCGGTTAAGCCAATGTTTTGTAGTGTATGTGCTCCTTTGATGGCAAAGATGATTCCTAAATTACTATAATTGAAAAAGTAAACAAACTGAGCGGCAAAAAATACAAGAACAATATAACCACCCATCCCGGCCATCGACTTCCCGAGAAATTTGGCAACATCTTTATCGCTTTTAATGGTTCCAACAATAATACCATAGACAAGGCCGGGAATAAAAAACATAATCAATATAGCAATGATTATCCCGTCAAAAAAAGGAGAATGAAGTACAGAACCTGTTGCAGGATCTCTAAAAACACCATTTTCAGGAATAACCGTAAATGCCAGGGCAACAAGGGTTAATAACAAACTCCAGCCGGCATACTTTAACCCTTTTTTTTCTTCGGGAGTAAGTTGCTCGATGGGCAATTTTTCTGCATTGCCTTGATATTTGCCTAGCCGAGGCTCCACTATTTTTTCTGTGACCCACGTACCCACTATTACAACTAAAAACCCGGATACAAACATAAAGTAATAATTAACAGCAGGGTTTACCCTAATATCGGGTATAATCATTTGTGCTGCCGATTCAGAAATACCGGCTAAAACAGGATCGATTGAACCAATAAAAAAATTAGCTCCAAAACCTCCACTTACCCCACAAAATGCAGCTGCAAGTCCGGCCATGGGATGCCTCCCAAGGGCGTGAAATATCATGGCCCCTAAAGGGATAAGAATTACATATCCTGCTTCGGATGCTAAATGGGAAAGGATTCCGGCCAAAACAATTGCTCCTGTAATTAGTTTAGGAGGTGCACTTAAAACAAGGGATCTAATCATGGTATTAAATAATCCTGAACCTTCAGCAACGCCAATACCAATCATCACAACCAACACATATCCCAGGGGTGGAAATTTCAGAAAATTTTCAATAAGATTGGTATACATCCAACGAAGTCCATCGGCACTCAATAAATTACGGGCTTCAATTACAGAGCCTTCTACAGGATGAACGGCGTGAGCTCCCAAAACATGTCCCAACCACGAAATCAAAACCACAAGGAGGGCTAACAATGCAAAAAGTGTTGCAGGATGAGGCAACCGGTTACCTATAATTTCAACATAATCAAGCGAGCGGGCAAAAATTCTGCTCATTACTCTTCGAATCTTGTCAAACATTTGTCTCATCGGCTATATTTTTTTATATGAACCGCAATAATAATTTTTTTTTCTATAATCCACAAAATCGTATCTTTAATTCTTATACTCTTTTATTTTAACGAATCTTAGGCCTTCTGAATAAGAGCCTAAAATAAAGGATATTAGAAAAACTATTATAAGGGAAGAGACATTATATCTTTTTTAAAGCATCTTTCTTTGATAGTGCATACACAAAGCCATCGGAACTACCAAAATAAATGATTTGATCTTGAATAATAGGAGATGAAAAAATAGCTCCTGATGTTTTAAAAAGGCAGGTATACATTTTAACCAACCCGGGGTAATTGTCTGCATTCATTGTTATCATTAATTCTCTTAACTTATCTTTATTCATTCTCCCTTTGGTGTCATAAATATTAAGCGAATCTTGCTTAATTGCGTTAGTTTTAAACTGCCAGCTAACAGCCTGATTTTTTAAATTAATCCCGTATAATCTTCCATTTGCAGACCCAACATAAGCCATTTCCTGGTCAATAGCAGGAGAAGAAAAGGTATATGAATTTGTATTTACGGTATGAATTATTTTACCTGTATTTTTATCGATGATATAAAACTTAAATCCATCGGATGATCCGCAATACAAATTCTCACCAACAGCAAACGATGAAGGCATCCACGACCGGTTAAAATTATTATTGGTCCAGATTGTATCGCCTGTATTTATATCGAAACAATATATCAGGGCATCCCGCGATCCGATGTATAACCGTTCATTTTCTATTACCGGTGATGCCTGAACTCCCAACCACACATATTGCGTCGTATCTCTGCCTGTTTCATATTGCCAGACTTCGGTGCCTGTTTGGGTATCAAGGCAATAAATTCTGCTGTCGAAACTTCCAAAAAATACTTTATTGTCTTTTATTGCAGGCGATGAATGAATGGTTCCTTCAGTTTTAAATTGCCACTTTTTTTGACCGGAATCAACATCAACAGCATAAAAATGAGGCCCACAACCAAAATAAATGGTTTGATCATAAATAACTGGTGATGATTGATAAAAATCCCAAACATCTTCAACCATTTCGTTGGGATTAAAATAATTTTTGATGAGATGTTTTTGCTCTCCTTCAGTTTCAAATTTCCAGATGAGCTTACCTGTTTCTTTCTTTAGCTTATATAAAAACCCATCATAACTTAGAAAATAAACAAATTGATTATCTGCAATAGCTGTAGAATATATTTCGCCGGACGTCTTAAATTTCCAGATAAGTTCACCGTTTTTAGCATCTAAACAATAAAAATAGCTGTCGCCGCTACCTATATATATTCTATCCTTATCGCCAACAGCAGATGCAAAAACATTACCCCGGGTCTCATATTTCCATAACTCCACAGGGGCGGATTCAATTGAAGGCGATTTATATAACCCCGAATTTTGCAAATCATTTCTAAACTTATACGTTTGATTTTCTGTACATGACAGAAATAAAAATACCAAGGGAAGAAGCCAGTGTAAAATTTTCATATCTCAACTATTTTATTGTTCATTGTTTCTTGTAATCAGATAATCAATTAAAGAAAAACCCTATAGAAAACTACACTGGAAATGCATCTGTTTATGAATACAACAGACGAACCATCTAGTATGAAGTAATTTACCGATAAGAAGTCAATAAAACATTTTTATTAATTCCACACTGCCTGTAAATGGATATCAAAAATCAATACCGAGTTTGCAGGAATTAATTCCTGCCCTCTATTACCATAACCTAACGTTGACGGGATGAACAGCTGCCCCTTTCCTCCTTCATTAAAAAGCACTAATCCTTCCTGCCAGCCTTCAATAAGGTTATACAAAGGATATTTATCAACTGTTCCACTGTCAAAGACAGTGCCATTAAGTAGCTCACCAGTAAATGCCACAGTAATTTCAGATTGCAAACTGGGTTTCACTCCTGTGCCCTGTTCTTCAATGATATAATACAATCCGGATGCTGTAGATTGAGCAGTTATATCATTCTCTTTAAGATATTCCTCTATTAAAGCAATATCTTTTTTTAATTGTTCTTCCTCGTTATATACCTCTTCTTCTTCACAGGAATAAAACAGAACCATAGGTACAAAAAGGAGAACGCTAAAAAGTCTTTTCATGTTTTTTTATATAAATTTATGTATCCATATTTATTTGTTTAGTAACCCAAAAAATTTCCAGAGTCCGCGGTGAAATTTATGTATACTTTTAACAGGTTGCGCATACATTAATATACAAGATTTATCAATCAGTTGGATCCCTTTCTCAGCTGCAATATTCCTCGAATTTTCTGTCCCCGACATTTGCTGAATCCACACATGTTTAATTCCTTTTTGTGCAGCTTGTTGTAAAATAATATCTGTTTCTGACTTTGGAGTTACAATAAATAGTTTTTTATATTCATCAGGGATATCCAGAACAGATTGATAGCATTTAACATCTTCAATTGCACTCCTTGCAGGGTTAATCGGACAGATTTCAAATCCTTTTTGCCTGAGTTCGCTAAATACTGCATATCCAAATTTCCTGGTATTCGCCGAAACTCCGGCAACTGCTATTTTTTTAGGGTCTAAAAATTGTTCAATACTTTCTTTTTTATTCATCCTTAAAACTTAAAAAGCGGGGTGCTAAAATAATGAACAAAAGTAAATAATTGGTATTTTTTATAAAAAATAAAATTATACTTTCTTTCGATAATATAAATCTATAAAAAAGGTAATTACAATTAAAAGTATGGTAATCAATATAGAACCTTCGAAACCAAATCTACCTCCTGTAATTAGATCATTTCCGGTTACATTGTGATTAATAATGGCTTTCGTATTTATTCCGCTTACTTCGAAACCAAATACCGGACCCTGGAAAAAATTCCAGCTAATATGCAGAAAGATGGGAAACCATAAGTTTTTGGTATGGATATAGGTAATCCCTAATACAAAACCTGCTAAAATAAGATTAATAAATCCTAAAACAGTAATATTGGGATTTAAACCATGAAAAACAGCAAATATAACAGCAGATATCAACAGGGCCACATATTTATTTTTCATATGTTCCATTAAATTGGAAAGGATATACCCCCTCATTATACTTTCTTCGACAATCCCCACAATGATAAACATGATTAAGAAACCAAAGAATGTATTTGCATTAAAAGCAATTTCGGTAACTGTAAGTTGATTAAAAAAATAGAGAATGATGAAACCTAACCCTTGTAAGATAAAGCCAAATAAAAATCCCGCAATAATATCTTTAAGTCTTCCTTTTATACAAAATCCTAAAGACAATATTGATTTCCGGTCTATAAATTTTCTAAATACCCAAATTGCTAATCCTGCTGCAATTAACGACATAAACTGGGAAAAAATCATCATAGGCAAATTCCCGCTACTACTCATCATTTCCTGAATGGATAAGCCTTGTATTATCATTATCAAAAAGCCAAAAATTATTGAAATCACACCTGATCCTATAAGATACATCAGGATGAATAACAAAATCCTAAGCCAGGTTTGTTTTATTAGTGGTTTATCGTTCGTAGAAATAGCTTCACTCATATGTTTATATATTTATTTTATTTACAATATCCTGATTTCATCCATTTAAAGTAGAAATTTAATCAACTTTTACTTTAAAAATAGTTTGCCCACCGATTAAACATTTTTTTACAAACTTAAATTTTTACTCATGAAATTTCTTCTTTTTTTTAAAAAGTTTCGCCCTCAACAGTATGAATAGGCATTTGAGGAGTTGCTTCTTCAACATTTTTCTTGTCTTTTTTAAATTGTGCAATGGCTGTATTTAAAGCCACCCGGTACATCCAGGTTGAGAATCTTGACTGATGATTAAAAGAAGGATACGACTTCCTTAACTGAACGAATATATCCTGAAATAAATCCTGCCTGCATTCATTATTATCACAATACATTCGGGCAACTTTAAGGATGATTCCCTGGTGTTTTTCGACAAGAGAAATGAATTCCTCTTTCATGTTTATATTATTTGAATCTGCTCTAAGGTGCATGTTGTTAAATTAGTAATAAAAAAATATCGTTTCTTACAAAAATTATTACAAATTCTAAAAATAATTATTTAAATAAATTTCATAACTTACGTAAACTAATAATTACAAACCGTTCCAACCTTTTTGCTATGAGAAACATTCTTATTTGTATTTTATTATTTTCGCTAATAAAGCCCTCCATGGCTAAAAATACAATTGACACAACTTATTTAAAAAATTCATTCATTCATTCAGAACATTTATTCAATATAAGTCCTGATTCTGCAATAATCGAATTAAAAAGAATCGAAAAAGAATGTAAAGATGCTAATTATAAAGAGGGGCTTGCATTGTGTTATGCAAGAATGGGAAGATTATTGAAACAAATGGGTGATTTCCCTGAAGCTATGGAATATATGAATAAATCATTACATCTTTATCAAGAACTAAACTCAACAAAAGGTATTGCTGCCTTAAAGTTATCAATTGGTGCTGTTTACGTTCATTTAAGTGCATATTCAATTGCTCAGGAATATATACACGAATCGCTGGAATATTATGAAAATACGGACAAACATTTCGAACTGGGTGGCGCATACATGACATTGTCGGGTATCTATATTTATATTAAAGAATATGATCTGGGTAAAGAATATATCGAAAAAGCAATTGAACACTACCAAAAAATCGATTTTAAATATGGAATCTGTGGCTCTAAATTAAACAGAGCATTGATTCTTCATGAGCAAAAAAAATATAAGGAATGCATATCAGAATTTGAGGATGTAATTAAACTCGCTACGGAAATCAATTCAAATTACTTTTTGGCCGATTCATGGATATATGTGGGTTCATCCTACCTTAAATTAGGGAATCTTGCTAAAGCTAAAGAATATTTGTTTAAAGTAACCGAAATGAAAAACGTTAATACACAGTTATTATTAGAGAGCTATTTATACCTTGGAGATCTTTACGAAGCAGAAGGAAATTATCAGGAAGCGATTAAATATGTACAAAAAGTAGTGGATGAATCCAAAAAACTAATGTTAACCAGAAATACAATGGAAGCTTATGAGCGCCTTGCTGCATATTATTCAAAAGTTAGTAGTTACAAAAAAGCTTTTGATTTACAGAAAATAGCCTACGCTTTAAAAGATAGCATTTTTGATTCTGAAAAAACGGAGCAATTGCAAAAGTTAGAAGCTATTTATCAAGCACAAAAGAAACAACAAAAGATTGAGAACCTGGAAAATGAGAATCAAATTCAACAGTTAAAATTACAGAAGGCTAACATCAAATATGTTAGTGCCATTGCATTACTTTTAATCATTTCTGGCGGATTAATCCTTTTAATAAGAAATAGCAGGTTAAAAGTTAAAGCTGAAAATAGTAAGCTGGAACAAAAACTTCTTAGAACCCAAATGAATCCTCATTTTATTTTCAATGCTATTGCTGCCATACAGCACTACATTGTAAAAAACCGTTCGCTGGAAGCAAGTTCATATTTGTCAAGTTTTGCAAAATTAATGCGCTCAATCTTACAAAATTCTATAGAAGAAGTTGTAACACTAGAAACTGAAATTCAAACACTTGAAGATTACCTGAATCTTCAAAATTTACGATTAGATGGCAATTTAGAGTATAAAATTCAAGGGAAAGAAGCGTTTGATTCAGAAGATTTTGCCATACCTCCCATGCTTTTACAGCCATTTATTGAAAATGCGATAGAACATGGAATTATGAAGACACAGGAACAAAAAGGTAAAATCGATATCAACTTTAAAAAAGATCAAAGTAAACTCTATGTAGAAATTACAGATGATGGCATTGGAAGAGAAAATGCTAAAATTAACAAGAACAATCAACAAAAATCATTTGCAACCGATATAACAAATCAAAGAATAAAATCAATGAGAAAAACCTATAAAAAAGGAATTCGTTTTAATATTATAGATTTAAAAAATAATGAAAACAATCCGATTGGCACAAAAGTAATTTTTGAACTACCTTTATTGTCAGCTTAAGCTTATTAAAATGATTAAAATCTTTGTACTTGAAGATGAGAAACCTGTTCTTGACACAATTACTGATATTATTCAGAATTATTGTGAAAATTCCGAAATAACCGGAACCGCAAGAACAATATCTTCTGCAAAAGAAATCATGCAAAAGTCAGAACCTGATATAGTTTTACTTGACATTAATTTGCCCGATGGAACAAGTTTTGAGCTACTTGAACATTTTAACCAAACAAACTTTAAAATAATATTTATTACTGCTTTCGAAGAATTTGCCCTTAAGGCCATTAAACTGAGCGCGATAGACTATTTGGTTAAGCCTATTGATCCTGTTGAATTGATTGATGCCATTCAAAGAGCTAAAGATGCACTAAACCAAAAAAATAACAAACTGGAACTAGATGCACTATTAGCAAATGTTAAAAACATCTCGGACAAACCTAAAAAAATCATATTAAAAACAGCCGGAAACATCTACCTCATTGATGTAAAAGATATTATACGGTGCGAATCTGATGGTGCCTATACCAATATTTATATTCAGAATGGCAAAAAAATTATGATCTCAAAAATTATTAAAGATTACGAGGAATTACTTAAAGAACATGGATTTATGAGAATACATAAATCGCACATCATAAACCTGAATTTTATCGACCGTTTTGAAAAAGCAGATGGAGGTTCGGTCATCTTAAAAGATCAGTCATCTATTCCTGTCTCCGTAAGAAAAAAAGATGCATTAATGAAGATCTTTGAAGAATTATCTCAATAACAATCTCCCGGATACATAACGATAATTAATTTAACTTGAACGTTCATTAAACAGCTTCCACCGTTCATCAATTGATCAAAAATTTCATCTGATAAACTACTACATTTACCTTAACTAACTGCATTTTATTAACAAAAGCCAACTTAAGATGAAAACAAAACGAAACTCATTAAGATTAATCGTGATGTTGGTTCTTGCACTAATTATTACAACAACCCATGCAAAGGAACCAGAAAAAACCACGAGTTTGTCAGAATTATCCAATGCAACTTTTTATCAATCCTCTGGCTCAGATGTTAATCTAAAACTTGTAAATATCCAATTTGATCCATTGGGATTTTTATTTTTCGGGCCACAGCTGGGTGTAGATTTTCAATTTGCAGATATGGTCGCTATTGGTCCATATTTTCGCTGGAACTACGCAGGCCTTATTTATCAAGGTATAGTTACTGACTGGTTTAGCAACGAAACTACAACCTCAATTGGTTCCTATGGAATTGGATTTGGAGCCAAGGTAATTCCACCTTTAGGTTCTGGAAAACATCGGCCTTATGTAGATATTGGATTCGAAAAATTCAAAGGAAAAGATTCTTATGATCCGGGTGGCAGTGATGGAAGACACTATTATGAATATAAAGCAAATGTATTTCATATTGGTGCTGGGTACCGATTGGTCACCGAAGGCTCTTTTAACCTCTCAGCAGGCCTTACCCTGTTCATTCAGAAAGAAACAGAAAACATCGATTATTATGAATTTGAAAACGCCATAGATTATAATTCTTTAGAAGAACCTCATCTTGGCGTAGTGTTGCAACTTATGTTAGGCTGGCAAATTGGAAACTAAAAAAAAATTAAACTATTAACATGATGAAAAAAAACCATTTAATAAAAATAATATTCTTAATATTCTTTGCTTTTGCCATATTCATATCATGTGAAGAAAGCGAAGATATTATTGAAGAAGTAACTATGGGTACTATACGAGACGAAGATGATGCCCATTTAGTTGCAGTTGAACTAAACAATATTCTTGAAAATATTCGTAACGATTTGGATTATGGATACATCTATACAGACTACTCTCCTGATGGCACTTACTCTGTTAGCGGCAGTGCATATAGCGGCCCTATATTTTCCGGATCATATACTATTGAATATATTAAGAAATTTACAGTTACATTTAACAATTATACTTCTAACGACGGAATGGAAATTGAATCCGGGTCGATCCGCTACGAATTTACCGACTATAGTACATCTGGCTATCACTTAATTATTAACGTGAACAGTACTTCCGGAATTTACATTACATACCAAATTGATGATTACACCATTGAAGATATTATTACGAATCTTACAATGGGAGATATCGATGATAATAAATATAAGATAGGAGCAAACTTTAGAAGCTCAAACGGGAATTATTATGCTGTAAATGCATATTAAAAAAAGTGTACAAAATTTATAATATAAATTTATAAAAAATACTTGATCTATGGATGTATTAAAAAGCTTTTAGTTTAAAAAAAAACAATTAACTAATTGCTAGAACCATAACCCCCATGAAAAAACTAATTTTTATTTCGCTTATTCTGGTAATGTTTTTCTCATGCAGCGATGAGGAAGAAAACAACAATCTATATTCTGATGTTAACTTTAAGCAAGAAATGCGTGATTTTGTGACTGATATTAGTCAATACGCAAAAGCTAAAAATCCAAATTTTGTAATTATACCACAGAAACGTCAGATAATTGTGATGCTGCAAGCGTAGAAAATGATTTTAACAATACAGCAACGCTCGAAAATGCACAAATTTCCAAAGGAACCACTACAATAATCTGGACTGTTACAGACATTGCAGTAAATACAAATACTTGCAGTTTTGATGTTACCGTAAATACTTTTGTTGGAATTGCAGATTTATCTGCAAACGGAATTTCAATATATCCAAACCCAACAAACGGAATTGTAAACTTTGATTTTGCAAACTTAGATGTTCAAAAAATTACAGTTTCAGATATGACCGGTAAAATAACAATTGAAAAAACAGTAACAAATCAACAAGAAAATATTGATTTTTCTAATTATTCAAATGGAATTTACTTAATCAACTTAATAACAGATAAAAAAGTATTTACAACAAAAATAGTGAAAGAATAAAAAAATATTTTTAACTTGCCATACACCTGTCAGGTCAAAAGCCACTGACAGGTGTATGGCAGTTTTCAATGTTTGTGCTTTTGGCAAACGGAAGAGCAAAATGATACAAAAATGCCTTGGACCAAGCAACATACGAATATACATTCACATTATAAACAATAAAAAAATCATGCCAAAAAAATTGACTTTTTTAGTAGTAGCATTATTGATGTCTTTAATGCAATTGCAAGCACAAATGGTATTAGAATACAATACCAACCTTTCGGCAGGGACAACAATTACACTGCCCTTGCAAGGAACAGTAAACGTAACCGTAGATTGGGGCGATGGCACAGCCACCCAAAACTTTACCACAGCAGGTAACCAAGACTATACTTACGCAACAGATGG
>DATFIZ010000009.1:0-7743 GCA_035269575.1 Bacteroidales bacterium
TAGCAAATAGAAGAATACACCCTATCATGCTATTACAAGTTCCTTAGCGGGGTTTCCATAAAATGTATTATATTACAGTACATACCAAAATTTCTTTTGTACTTGGTTGTGTAATTTTTATCATTAAAAAAAACAATCGAGCCCCGACATTAAAATCGGGCCTCGATTCATTTTTTGAAACTTATTTAGCTTTAGTTACATACTTCTTACATCCAGGAACTCACCACTTTCCTTCTTTACTGCTTTATTAATTGCATCAGCTATTATTTTCGCTGCTTCGTCAGCACTTGGCATATCCGGGGTCCCTTTGGCCTGCCTTAATTTTTTAACTACCGGAAATTTTTCTTCATCAGGATAGTTATAAATATAATCCTGCATATTGGTATCGATTAATCCGGGAGCTAAAGCTATAATATGACTATCAGGAAGCTCTTTTGAATATAAGTCAACCAACATGTTTAACGTAGCTTTAGACAATGAATAAGCATTCCATCCTCTGGATCCATGTACCGCAGCACCGGATGATATGGCTACAATTTGAACAACCTGACTTACCGTTTCTATAATCGTATCAATTAAAATTTTGTTTGCCCATACATTAATATCCATTACCTCTTTGATCTCATCGATGCTTGTATCTTTCAGATCTTTTATCGCATTTAATTTTCCGGCATTCAGGATAACAATATCCAGGGTTAGTAACCCTTTTAAAAACTCAGAAACGTTTTTTTCAGTTTCTTCAAATTGGCTTAAGTCCTGAGATAAAAACTTAAATTTATCATTTTTGTTTAATTGTTCATTAGCTTTTCTGCTAATTCCATAAACCGTATGTCCCTGGTTTAGATAAAAATTGGCTAAACCATTTCCCACTCCTGTATTTGTTCCGGTAATCAGAATATTCATAGTATTGGTTTTTATTGTTTTGTTTTTAAATGAGTCCTTATTATTCGGTTAAAAAGTTGATGATTTTCCGGACAAAAGATTCTGTATCTGTTGCTCCCTGGGCAGAAATGAATTTACCTTCGTTGTAAACCCGGTCAGTCATATATTCTGCACCCGCATTCATCATGTCTGTTTTAATGGCATGATGCGACGTGATTTTTTTACCCTTAACCAGGTCAGCCTCTATAAGCAGCTGAGGGCCATGGCAAATAGATGCAATGGGTTTATCCAGGTTATAGAATGCTTTAACCCATTCAATAACTTTAGTGCTTCTTCTTAATTTATCTGTATTAAGTACCCCGCCGGGTAGTATTAATAAATCATAATCTTCGGGGTTGGCATCTTTTAATTCTTTATCAACCCTAAAATCCTTGTTCCAGTTTTTCTGATGCCACGATTTTATAATTGGTTCTTCAGATATTAAATGAACGGTGGCACCAAATTCCGTTAATTTATGCTGAGGCAATTCTAATTCTACCTGTTCAAATCCGTTTGTAGCCAAAATGGCTATTTTATTATCTCTTACGCTCTTTTTCATATCAATTTATTTTTTATATCATGAATCCATCACCCATTGTCTTGCACTTTGTGATTTTTTAAAAATCTTAACTTCTGAATGTATTAAAGGAGCAATAGGCTTATTCATAAGGTTTTTGATGTTGTTTGAACTGATAATTGCAACTCTTTCAAAGTCGGCAGGGTGATTTACCGACATCTTTAGATCTTCCCAAAATGCAGCTAAAAGAATTCCCTTAAGGTCTCCAACATCAATTAGCATCCGAATTTTACGATATTGTTTTGCTTTTCGTTCTATAATTGGACCCAGTTTTTGATAATCTTCTTTGGTAACCATTTGCTTTGCTTCTAAGCCAATCACTTTTAAGTTTTTCATTTCATCAATCTTAAGCATAACTCTTGTGTTTTTTAGTTTTTTTAATGCAATTAGCTAATAATATGCAGGCTGGGATTTTTGATCCAAAACCCGCTTATATTCTTTAATTTATTGGATCTCAGGAAGAATATAGTCGTTCTTATCAATCATACTGTCCAACGAAACTTTTTCAATTCCATTCTTTTATTTTGTTTTAAATAATGAACCTGCTCGCTCAAAGGCAGAATCGAACGACTGAATACTGCTATAAATATTCTTTTCCATTTCACTAATATTCTTTTCATTCTGATTCTCAGGTAAACCAAGTTTTGTGTATTCTTTTTGAATACTTTCACTGATGTCATTCAATTCTTTAAGTATTTTTTCACTTTGTTCCTGAATTGCTTCGTTGGTATTCTTTTCAACTTTTTCTTTAACTTCTTCTACCTTTTCATTAACCTCATCAATCTTTTGTTTGGTTTTAAGTATTAATTCTTCTTTTTCCATAACTCCCCTGTTTTAAATTTTATAATTAATTTAATTACTTCTATTTGTATGCCATTCATGGTTTCTAATTGACAGCTTATTAAATTAAAACTTGTATCAGCCGGATCATCAATTATATCCCTAAATTTTTCTTGTAGTAATTCATTATTGATGAATACATAAGTGAGGTAATATTTCCCGATATGTGGAAAATTTTCACATATTAAATGCTGAAACAGGTTCATTCTGTTGTTAAAATAATTATGGCACGCTATTTTCCGTATACTCTTTAAACTAAAGGAGGAATGTTATGCAAGAGTTAAGAGAAAAGAAATGTGAACCCTGCGAATCAGGTACCCAGCCAATGAATGAAAATCAGGTTGCAAAATATATGGAATTGTTAACCCCGGAATGGAAGGTTATTGAGAATAAAAAAATCAAAAAATCATTTCCTTTCGAGAATTTTAAACGAGGGATGGCTTTTGCTCAGGATGTAGCTTTAATTGCAGAAAAAGAGCAACATCATCCTGATATTTGTATCCATTACACAAATGTAGAAATTGAATTGACCACCCATAATATTGGCGGATTATCGGAGAATGATTTTATTATGGCTGCAAAGATAGAGGAGTTATAACCATTCATTGATAAATAAGGTGCCCCTTACATTATGCTAATGGCCTAAAGCTGCTGCATTTTATCCTGATTTGAATACCTCATAAGTTGAAAAAGAGTTATTACATGGTAAAAATATTTGATATTCTGATTTTGAAACGATAGGTAAAACACTTATAATATTTAAAAGAATTGAAAACAAGACTGAGTTTGATAGGGTTGGTTTAACAGTAGCGTTTTATATAAAAAAGACAGGTGGTAGAAAATGTTTGTAACAATATTGATTAGTGCAGCCGTGTTGATCTTATTATCGGGAATAATTTTAGCAATAAAATATTATAAGATAAAACGCTGGCCCTTATACAGGGCTTTTGGAAAAAGATTAAAAGAATATAAAAAAGGGAGTATGCGGAGCCTAAACCTTTGATGATTCAGCTAAAGAACAGTCATAATACACAAAATAATTAATTTTACAAGAGCGATAATCGATATCATATAAGAAGAAGGGACTGCCAAAAAAGTTAATTTTTTAGCACAGTTCATTGCGAGAACCCCCGATCGAACCTGATAGCTTTCCGGGACGGGGGACGAAGCAATTTCTTACTAATCATATTAAACAGATTGCGGGCTGTTTTCCTGTCTGCCTACACCGAAGTTTGAGCGGGGTAGAACGTTTGCATTAACCACAGAAATCCTTATTGCAATAGCCTTTATTATGGGCGGGTTTACCATGTATATCTTATACCTAATGCAGCTCCCCAACCAAAATCGTTATTATATCCTATAAAATCAAACATTGGACGTGCATCTATACTTAATAATATTGGAGCACCTACTTTATTGAAATCAAATTCTAAACCTATCTGACCTCCTATACCAAGATTCAATCCACTGCTTGAAGTATTGTCATCATTCCATCTATAAAAACCTAAAGCAGCACCTGGACCAACATACCAGTTTAATCCACTGGTTAAATTCCAATTCCATTGATATACCGAAGAAAGAAACATATTGTTATAATTTTTGTTCCCTCTAAATCCTAAATCAAATTCGAGACGATTTGCTTCTCCCATACCATGCTGATATGATATTTCAGCTCCATTTATACTTCCATCTCCTCCGGAACGAAGTCCAATTGCATGTGGATTTACTTGTCCAAAAGTTGATAAACTCATGCTAATGATTACGGTTAAAATTATTAATCTTTTTTTCATTTTATTATAAATTTAAAATTTTCCTGCTCATAAAGCTTTTCAGTTTCGCTCCGTTTTTTTGAGTGGGTTCTGATCTCCACTTTTTTAAAAACTTGCCCATAGCTGTCAGCATTCGCAATGAGGTCTTCGAGCCATTTTGGACAGCATCTTTTTAGGAGTCGAAAATTCTGGTTACGTAATACTTTAAAACCTTAATAATGCATTTGCTATAGAATCAGGTTCGGGTAACTCCTTTTTATCTTCTAAAAAAACTTTTCCTCCTTGCAGGAATGCTTTTTTTGCGGCAAAATCTAACAGGCAATAATCCAGAGGCTCCTTTGTTTTATGGATTTCAAAATTGTTTTCCTCTTTATTAAATTTTCCCCACAATAGCTCATCTTTTTTAATAAATACGGTATCAACTGCACCTTCATACGAAGCTTGAAGAACTTCTTTGATGGTAGCTGATTTATTTTTGCCTTCTACGTACTTTTTCTTATTTTCCTTTCTCAGTTGGTTAAAATAAGGCGTGAGAATATCGCAGGCTTTTTCGTGTATAAGTAAAATATCTTCATTATCCGGATTTCCCGGAATAAATTCAGGGTAGATATTTTTATAGGTCGAGATTTCTTTAAATAGTGAAAAAACATTGTCTACAGCGGCAACAATTAAAGGTATCTCGTAATCTTCAATGATATCATTAAGGCCATTGTTTAAATGGGTAAGATATTTGATGGTCTCTTCCTTTTTGTCATCTTTACCTTCACCTTTACCATGATACATTGCTTGTCCCTGGCCTGTTTGTCCCGATCTAAACTGTAACGATTTTTGTTCCACGTCCCTGCCTATAGCTTCATCTATGTTTTCAGGCATAATATCTTTAGTTATAACCTCTCCAATCTCGTTTTGTGTTGCCTCGTATAAAGCATTGTGATGCTGGCTTAAGGTGAGGATAAAGAAATTTCGTGTATTATTAAATGTCGAGAGCAGAGGTAATAAATAAAAGGTATTGGATATGAGTGAAATTTCACGGGTATCTATGGCAAGTGTTGTATAATAAAAAGTATGTTTACTTTTAAAAATTATGAGCGAATCCGATAAATGACGCCATAAATTTGCATCTTCTTGTAGCTCTCTTAAAGGTTCAAGATACTCTTCGATCGCTCTGGGTTTTAAACCCAGATCTTCCGCCATTTCATGCTCAATTTTTTGTATCTGATTTTTTAATTTAATAGCTCCCTCTTTATTTTCCCCACTTCTTTCTGTGGGAATATATACGGAGATACAATACTTGCTCCATTCATTCGCCAGTTGGTTAAATTTTTCTTTTTTAAATATTGCCATGGTTTATTCTTCTTTTTCGTGAAAAATTAATACAGGTAACTTTGCTTCTTTAATTAATTTCCTGGTAGCACCTGGGTTGAACAACCGATCAAGAAAGTTCCTGTTTTCTTTTAATAAAACGATTAGGTTTGCGTCAATATCCGATGAATAGTCGTTGATAAGTTGAGCAACATTGTCATTTTCTCTTTCCTTTAATGCTTTTACTTTAATTTTGCTATAACCGGTATTTTTTTGCAACGTCTCTAAAAATCCTTTTTGCTTCACTTTTTCCTCAAAATCGGTTGTATCTGTAATATGAAGAGCAACAATTTCAGGATTTAAGGTTCCTGCTAATTTTAAAAGTTTTTTCATGTTACGGATATCTTCTTCCTTGTAATTTGTTGCATAAACAACTTTTGAGTAAGGTACATATTCAGTTTTTTCAGGTATAACCCAAACCGGGCAATTGATATCATAAATAATATCCTTATTGGTAACGCTTTGTTCCCAGAAGCTGGCATCCGGTTCACTGTTTAAAATCACCATGTCTGCCTTATGATTGGAAACCAACTCCTCTACTATCATTTTTGTTATCCCTATTTCGGATAATACATTCATATTATTTTTTAATGATAATTCAGTTGTAACCTCTTGAGATAATTGAAGGAGCTCTTGTTTTTCCTTTTGAGCCACTTCCTTCATTACTTCTTGAACGTTTACAGGCATGGCACCACCCGGACTTTGGGTTCCCGTTGAATATGTCCGGGGATTCTGAACCGTTAACAACGTTAAATGCGTGTTTAAATCCTTTGAAAGCCGGGCTGCATATTTTATAAATTCTTTGGTATTCTCCCATTCGTTAATGATTGCAAGTAGTGTTTTCATAACGTATCTTTTTTTAGATTCTAATCTTTTGTTAATAGGTTGCAATAGACATGCCTTTATTCGTTAATTTAAGGCAGACCCATTTTTAAATTGTTGTAAAATTTTGAATGGTAGTGATATACTGTCTTTAGTATCTGGTTGAGTTAAAAAACGAGTAAAAGACATGTGTGGAAAATTTCCACACTAAACTTTATTTCCACAGGAATTTACTTTGTGATTTTTTCTCAAAATATTTCATTTAGCTGGAGTAAGAGAACAAAATATAGCCATAAAATTCGTTGTAAGCTATAGCAGTTATCAGGAAAGTTGGTTGTAAAACCTACATAATCAATCCGATACCTTGTTTGTGACGGGTGCAAAATAATCCAAATATTATTGTTTGACTTGAAAAACAATATTTGTTTTTTTTAATTAGTATGAGTACATTTATTTTGAAATATAAAATTGATTATAAGAGGTTTAAAACATTTAAGAGGAGGTATAACAATGTCTGTAAAACATAAAAGACTTGGAAAACATGGCGTTCTGGTAAGTAATATTTGTTTGGGGACGATGAACTTTGGATGGCATACGAGCGAAGAAGACAGCTTTAAAATTATGGATCGAGCGTTAGAATTAGGGATTAATTTTTTTGATACGGCCGATGTTTATGGCTGGTCTGAACAGCATGGATATACAGAAGAGATTATCGGACGATGGCTTGCACAAGGGGGAGGGCGACGAGATGCTGTGGTGTTAGCGACCAAAGTGTATAATCCGGTTGACCGAAAGGAAAATCTGCCTGAAGTCAATAGTGACGGGTCAAGCCTGAGTGCCTATAAAATCATGAAACATTGTGAGGGTAGCTTAAAACGCCTGCAGACCGATAGGATTGATTTATATCAAATGCATCATATTGACAATGATTGTCCATGGGATGAGATCTGGCAAAGTTTTGATACCTTAATAAAGCAAGGGAAAGCAGTATATGTGGGATCCAGTAATTTTGCGGGCTGGAACATTGCCACCGCATGTCAGGAAGCGTCTAAACGGGGTATCGTAGGACTCGTCAGTGAGCAAAGTACTTACAACCTCGATAACCGGATGATTGAACTGGAAGTTATTCCGGCCTGCAAGCATTATGGGTTAGGACTCATTCCCTGGAGTCCATTAGCAGGAGGACTTTTAGGCGGGGCACTACAAAAAATGAAGGAAGGAAGACGCGCAGATGAGCAGTATCAGAAGCAGCTGGAGGCTAAACGCGAACAGCTTGAGCAATACGAAGCGCTGTGTAAAAAAATCGGGCACCCGCCTGCTGAGGTCGCACTGGCCTGGTTACTCCATAATCCGGTTGTTACAGCACCCATTGTTGGACCAAGGACCATTGAACAGCTGGAAAGTGCCGTGCGGGCTGCAAGTATTCAACTGGATGAAGAAATTCTCAAAAAA
>DATFIZ010000010.1:0-3383 GCA_035269575.1 Bacteroidales bacterium
CAACCGAAATGAACCCTGCCCGTCCGGCAGGCGGGGAATTTTGATAATCTATCCGTTTCTTTATTAAATCATTGTATTTCAAGAATGCTTTTTATCAGGTCTCTCTTTCTTAATACTGTGGTCACTTGGCGATTATCAACAATTCCGCTCTCATTTCGCTTTTTCCACTTCACCTGTTATTAAATAACTTTCCAATTCTTTGGAGTTGAGCGTTGGCCCGACAACGTCTATCTTCATGAGCGATAGCGAATAAAACGGCACGCTGTCGCTGAAGCTTTAGCGTAAGAGACGGGCCATGCGTTGTGTGAATGGGATGAGTCATAGAATTCCGACAAAGGAGTTTACTTACTTTGTCTGGAATAGTTGACTTATCGCAGAGAGCGGAGAACGGCAAAGCCCTCATGAGCCAGAATGGCGAATAACCATCGTTTTGTCTTGACTTTTTTTGTAACTTTTTTGGGTCCCTGCTTGCCAGCAGGCAAGAAGCCAAAAAAGTGGATAATAAATAGCTTATTTACTATAATTATTAAAAGAATTATTACAATTATGAAACTCTTACTTTGATAAGAATAGTTTAGAACATTAACTTTTATTTTACTAAAATAACTCTATATACTACGCTGGGAGCAATAAAAAATGTATTAATGATGTTTGTCATAAAATAAATAATATTTGATATTTCCACCCTAATATTAAACTAATCCATAAGTTTGTAAATTTTAGATAAAAGCTGACAGCACCTGTCGGCTTTTTTTCGGTACATTACCACATTACCCAAAAGCATGTCAAAGGGAATAAATCATGGAGCTGTATTGCAGATAAATGTCTGTATGCTGTGAATTTAAAAAATTGAAAGTTTTTTACCTCTTTAAAGGTCAATACATCGGCTGACAACCATTTTGCAGGCATTGGTATTTCCTAACTCACAAGCTTTATGAAAATCCTTACAGGCGTTATCATCTTCTTGTAATTTTAAATATATCATGCCCCGGTTATAAAAAGCAAATGGATTCTGAGGATCCAAATCAATAACTTTCGTAAAATCATCAATCGCTTCGTTATAATCATTATTTTGATAATAGAACGAACCTCTGTATAAATAAACGTCCGGATTATTAGGATTGATCTGAATGGTTTTAGAGTAATCTTCAAGGGCTTGTTCAAAATTCATGAGTTTCTGATGAGTAGCCCCTCTGTTTACATAAAATTCGCTTCTAAGCTCATCATCATTCTGATTGGGGATTAGGTCAATACCCCGGTTAAAATCCTTTAATGCATCTTTATATTTTCCTCGGTGAAAATAGGCTTTTCCGCGGGTAAGATAAAAAGGAGCATAATCGGAATTAAACTCCATGGCTTTATCTATTGTTTTTTCTGCTTGTCGATATTCTTCCATTAAGATTAAGACGCTTGCTTTGCCGTTTAATGCAGGAGCATAAGTAGGAAGGCCATTTAATGCATCGTCAAATTTTTCTAATGCCGATTTATATTTATTTAGTTTAATCAAATCATTTCCTTGATTAACTAATGATTCCAAATCGCGTGTTTGTGCATATAAGAGTGAGTTTAATAAAAGAAAAACAGAAATTATGGATAAGAAACGCTTCATTGTTTAATGATTTAATATCGATGCATTATTCTGTGAAAATAATAAATATTTTTCAAATTATCTGTTTTTAAACAGAAGTTTCAAATAATGTTCGTTTAACAATCGATCTTCCCAATGTTATTTCATCGGCATATTCGAGGTCGTCGCCAATGGATACTCCTCTTGCAATAGTGGTTATCTTTACCGGGTAATTTTTAAATTTCTTATATAAAAAATAATTGGTGGTGTCACCTTCCATTGTAGTGCTTAGAGCTAAAATTATTTCATGGGCAGTGCCTTCTTCAATTTTTTGTGCCAGTGACTCAATGTTTAGGTCATTTGGCCCGATACCGTCCATAGGAGATATAATACCTCCCAGTACATGGTAAATTCCTTTATACTGATGCGTATTTTCGATGGCCATTAGATCCCGGGCATTTTCTACGACACAAATGGTGCTGTGATCTCTTTTTTTATCGCTGCAAATCGAGCAAACATCTGTATCCGATATCGTATTACAACTTTTACAATGTTTTATCTCGTTTCGCAATTTAATGATGGTCTCGCCAAAATGATTTACCTCTTCTTTTTCCTGGTTTAAAAGATATAAAACTAACCGTAAAGCCGTTTTTCGTCCTATACCGGGCAATTTGGCAAATTCATCCACAGCACTCTCTAATAATTTTGATGAAAAATTTTGTATACTCATGTATCAACAAACCCAAATGGGAATAAAATGTTTAATCTTTATACGGGTCAAAATTAATACCAATTGACCGAATAACAATTTTTAAAGTTATAAATCTTTTTATTATCCTTGTACCTTAAAATTTAATTTTAAAAAAATGTCTCCATACCTGGTAATATTTATTATAGCAGCTTATTTTGCCATACTTTTAATTATATCTTATTTTACGAGCAGGAATGCAGATAATGCCGCTTTTTTTCTGGGAAACAGACAATCTCGCTGGTATATTGTTGCATTTGGAATGATTAGTGCTTCGCTTTCGGGAGTAACCTTTATTTCTGTCCCGGGTTGGGTGGTTGATAGTAATTTTTCATATATGCAGTTGGTGCTGGGATATTTATTGGGTTATGCGGTTATTGCTCAAATTTTAATCCCGTTATATTACCGGTTAAATTTAACATCAATATATACTTATCTGGGGCAACGATTTGGTTTTTTTGCCTATAAAACCGGCGCGTCTTTCTTCCTGTTATCAAGGGTAATTGGAGCCTCATTCCGATTATTTCTGGTAGCAAACGTTTTACAAATCGCTGTATTTAATCAATTAAATATTCCGTTTGAAATAACAGTAATCATTACGATTATTTTAATCTGGCTATATACCTTTAAAGGAGGTATAAAAACCATTATCTGGACCGACAGCTTACAAACGCTTTTTATGCTTTCGGCCGTAGGTGTTACGATTGTGCTTATCAGTAAGCACTTGAATCTTGATTTTTCAGGAGTAATAAATACGATTGTTGATAGTGAACATTCCCGGATATTTTATTTCGATGATTTTAAAGGACCATACTATTTTTTCAAACAGTTTTTCTCCGGGGCTTTTATTGCGGTGGTTATGACCGGATTAGACCAGGATATGATGCAGAAAAACCTGAGTTGCAGGAATGTTAAGGAGGCCAAGAAGAATGTTTATTGGCTGAGTGTATCGCTTATTCCTGTTAATTTGCTGTTTATGTCGCTGGGTATTTTACTGGTTGTTTTTGCTCAAAAAACAGGGATTGGTATTCCCGAACAAACGGATGATTTATTTCCTGTTATTGCTAC
>DATFIZ010000011.1:0-22119 GCA_035269575.1 Bacteroidales bacterium
CAGCAGTTTTGATAAAGAGGTTTATGTCGAGACTAATCATGAAATGGATACCCATAAGTTGCTTAGTAGCGGAAGAACTCAAATGGAGATTCAGGATTTCCTCAGTTCCGAAGACTTACTACATATTGGATATAACGAAATTAATCCTGAGTTTACCGATGAGTTGAAAGGCCGTCAATATTTATCGGTTTTTATGTCTCTTAGTTGGATGCTCAATAAATCAATGATTGATAAAGCAGCTGCCCTGTGCGAACATTTAAAGCAAAATCTTAGTTAAATATTATCATGTATAACAGATGTCCGAAATGCAATTGAAGGGCATATGCTTTGAGCAAGACAGGAACACCCGGAAGTTTTATGGGGTAGTTGCTTGAATATTCAGCTTGTAAAATTCACACCTTAAATATAAGAAACCCTAATTTTTTAAGATGATGAGCAGGAATTTTGACAAAGAGGTTATTTAACCAATAGTTTTCGTTGTATTTAGAATATTTTGCTTAAAAATTCATGAATGATATATCTTTCCTATCTTAAGTGTTTATTTTATGTGAGCTATATGCTTTTTAGAATCCTGAAATCTACTTTTATGGCATTAATATTGCACTTATAAACAAAAATTTGTACGTTTCGTATTAAATAAAATAGGAAATACACGAAACCTTTAGGCTATTTTTTACATCTATTAAATAAAAAATACAAACCAAAACTATGATTATTATGAAAAACATGAAAAAACTTTTAGCCATGATGCTTATGCTGGCATCAGTGTTCTTTATTGCTTGTAGCGAGGATGATGATGAACCATTGTCCCCAGATGAGGCAAAAGATCAAATGACTCAGATGAGTCAGGATATGTTCGTTTATATGAATGAAATGGAAGCAACAGAAGGCATGGGTGCCGTTTTTGCCTTCGATTCTTTAGTGCGTATTAATGATCCATTTATTCAAAAATCCTCTTCAGAAAGTAACAGAATGATTGAGAATATTCAGAAATTCATTTTGCCTGCCAACTACCTGAACTTTAAATCAGATGAGACTAAAGCTGACGGCGCTGCTTTATCTTTTTCTGAGGTAGGAACTTATACCTGGAATCAATCAACCCAGCAATGGGATTATAGTTCTGAACCGACCGATAAATTAGTTTTTATTTATCCGTTAGAAGAGAAACAAGCTCAATTAACGATTAATGATTACCAGGAAGTTCAAATACAAGATGATTATAGTACATGGTATCAACCAACTTCAATTGATGTAGCTTTAAATGTTAATGATACTGAAGTTGCGTACCTTTCATTAACAGCTTCCTGGGTTGAGAGTGGTGAAGCTGCAGGAGAACCAAAATCAATTAGTGTTAGTGGTGGAATACTGCCATTTACATTTACATTTAATTTTAATTTTTCTAATTATACTGCGACAATATATGATACTAAAGTTCTCAATGGAAATACACAAATTCTGAAAGTTGAAGCTGCAGCTACATTTGAATCTAACAATATGATAGATGAACCGGTGAATTTAACCGGGTATTTACTGGTTGAGAATGTAGCAATAAACGTTCGACAAATAAGAATAAAAGAAATTAACCAGATTATAGATAATTATGAAACGACTCCTACTACTGCTGAAAATTTAGAGAATTTAATGAACTCTAAAATTTCTATAGATATATCAATTGATGGCAGATTTGCTGCTGATATTATTTTTGATGTAATACAAGTAGAACCTGGAGCTGACCCTCCAACTCCAATAGATATTCTTGGTGACATGGGGCTTTATGGAGATTTCCTTATGGTATATTCCGATGGAACATATGACTCATTATTTGGTATGGTACAACTACCCCAATAAACTCATTTTATAAAATACAGAAGAGGTTGTTTCAATTCATTTTGGAACAACCTCTTTTTTATATTTTTCTTAAATCAATAACCGTAATTTCCGGTGGCATGCCTACACGTCCGGGAAACCCGATATATCCAAAACCACGGTTAACGTATAAGTATTGATTTTTTTCCTGGTATAATCCAGCCCATCGCGGATATTTTAATTTAGCAGGACTCCACTGTTTTTTGCCAATATTAATACCGAATTGCATTCCGTGGGTATGCCCCGAAAGGGTTAAATCAATCGTTGTATCTTTTATTACTTCGGCATCCCAATGGGATGGATCGTGAGACATTAATAGCTTGAAGCCGGATTCTTCTATTCCATTCATGGCCAGTTTTAAATCTCCGTATTGCGGAAAAGGAGGTAGTCCCCAGTTTTCAATACCAATTAAAGCAAATTTTTCGTTATTTACTTCTATTTCACTGGTTTCATTTAATAGTAGTTTAAAACCAATTTCTTTAAATGCTTGTTTTATGCGTTCAAGGTTCTGAATCTTTTCATCCTCATCTTTCCAGTCATAATAATCGCCATAATCATGGTTTCCGAGTATAGAATACATTCCATGTTTTGCTTTTAGTTGTTTGAATATGGGAATCCAGCCGTTTAATTCTTCGGCAAAATTGTTTACCAAATCACCGGTAAAAAGGATTAAATCAGGATTTTGCTCGTTGATAAGTTCCACAGCTTTCTTCACCTGACCTTCATGGCCATAGAAACTTCCAATATGGATATCAGATATCTGGATGATTCTAAATCCATCGAAAGATTCAGGGAGGTTCTTGAATGCTAGTTTTTCATGAGAGATTCTGAAATTAAAACGTCCTTTAGCCATTCCATATAAAATAGATGCAAACGGAATAGCTGCTGTAATAATTCCTATCTGGGTTAAAAATTTTGCTCTGGATATTTCGTGTTCTTGTCCGGAAATGGAACCATTTGCTTCGGAAGAAATTTTTTGGACTATCCATTTACCGATATGAATAATATCTTCGGCTAGATGAAAAATGATAAAAACCAGTTTGGGAACATAGAAAAGAATAAAAAATCCGCCAAGGAGGAAAAAGTTTTTAAAAATTGCCGGTTCTCTTTCAAAGGGGGCTAAAGCCCTGTAATAGATTAAAAATGATAATAGCAGGAGAGGAACTGCCCAGTATATAATGTAAATTCCATATTTTATGATATTGTTTTCAATCGTTGAGGCAAGTAGTTTTATCCCTTTAAATGAGTATAAATCAACAACCAGGATAAAAACTAAAACAAAGAGGGTTATCATAATAAATTTTTCTTTCATATTTTGTCTTTTATCAATCTTTCAAAATAATTGATTATTTATAAAGAATATATTTTTTGCAAAATTATATCTTTATATGATGTTTGAGTATAATTTGTTTATAAAACGTAATATTTTTATTATTGTTTAATGATTTCTAAAGAATTACTTCTCAGTGAATTAACTTTCAAAGCCGTTCGGAGTAGCGGTAGCGGGGGGCAAAATGTGAATAAAGTCTCCACTAAGGTGGAGTTACGATTTGACATTGAGCATTCTGAATTCTTAACCGGGGATGAAAAAAACAGGATTTTTAAAAAGTTAAAAAACAGAATTTCTAATGAAGGTATTTTGATCATTACTTCTGATTCAGAGCGTAGTCAATTGCGAAATAAAAACAAGGCGATTGAACTATTTTTTGATTTACTTGAGAAAGCACTGAAAAAACCTAAAAAGCGTAAGAAAACCAAGCCCACCCGCGCCTCTAGAGAAAAAAGATTGAAAGAGAAAAAAGTTCAGTCTGAAAAAAAACAATTAAGAAAAGGGATTTAAGTTGAAATTAAGATTTTTGGTTTAGAATTATGTAAGAAATGCTTATTGTTTGATGATTAAAATAGATGGTATTGTAAAGTCGGGATGGTGAGATTACTCCCTGGCGGTCATGAAGATTTACGTTCGAACTCACGGCCTCTTTATGAGTTATGATGGTCGGGATGGTGAGATTCGAACTCACGGCCTCCACGTCCCGAACGTGGCGCGCTAACCTGGCTGCGCTACATCCCGATAAAACAAAAAAAATAAAGAACTTTATTTATTGGAACGTGGCGCGCTAATGCCGAAGAAACAAAAAAATGACTTTTTAAGTTTTTCGAGCATCCTCGAATTGTAATTAAAAACATTTTATTTAAATGTTTTTTTTTAATTCGGGACCTGGCTGCGCCTGCCTGCCGAATGGCAGGCTACATCCCGATAAGAGCGACATTCCTAAAATTCAGTTTTAACTGCCGAAGGGCACGCTATATCTTGTTTGGTTGACAAATTTACATTTTTTAAACGATATCATAAAAATGAACCCTGATTTATTTTTTCTACGTCAGCATTATAATTCATGAATTTCTTGAATAATATAGGTGAGCATTATTTTTTTAAGGATTCCACCTCCTTTTTAAGGTCAATAATCATTTCATGCAAATGGCTTAAATTCAAACGGTCTGTTTTTTCCGGTAAGTCAAAACTAATATAACCTAAAGCTTTCCAGATTTCAACGATTTCTTCCAGTTTTATTTCATAGGGTTCATAATCCGGGTTATCTGATTTTAAAATGATTTGCGTTGAATTTTCTGAATGACGATATATTCGTTTATAAACAATCCCGTCCTCTTTTGTGATTACAATGTAAGGTTTGCTGTTCAATACTTCATTCCAATTGGCAACATATTCGCAAATGATATAGGATCCTGATTGGACAGGCTCCATGCTGTCACCTTTTATTTGGAATACTCGATAGGTTTTTTCTTTGCTCAATTCAACCAGGGGTAACGAAAAATGAGGAAGTTCTTCAATAAAATCCGGATCGGCATATCCCTGAGTATAACCTGCAGCAGCCTGCTCAGGAACCGTTGTAATTAATTCTTTATTATCCTCATTAACGACAGTACTTAATATTCGTAAGTTTTTTCCTTTTGCATAGGTTGATATTTGCGTTTCATGAGGACTGGTATTTGATTGCTCCCAGAGTTTTTTATTAATCATTTCATCAATCGTAATACTAAAATAATACGCTAACTTTTGAAGTACTGATAATTTGGGTATTGCTCTGTTTTCCTCGTATGATCCAATCATCGCACGATTTACACCCACTTTTTGGGCCAGTTCACCCTGGGTTAATCCTTTACTTTTTCGTAAATGCCTGATGTTTTCACCGATTGATTTCATTTTTGCTAATTTTATTTGAAATATTAATACAAATATAATTATTTTACTAAATAAATTAGTATATTTGCTAATAAATTTAGTTTTTATTATTAATGAATAATTACACTGTAAATAAACTAAAAATTTTGGCCAATGCAGCTAAATATGACGTTTCTTGTTCGTCGAGCGGAAGCAATAGGCCAAATTCCGGCAATGGGTTTGGAGATGCTGCTCCATGGGGGATTTGCCATAGTTTTACCGAGGATGGTAGATGTATTTCATTATTGAAATTAATGTTGACAAATTTCTGTATTTACGATTGTGCATACTGTGTTAATCGTAAAAGTAATGATATTCCCCGGTCAACATTTACGGTTAATGAAGTAGTAAATTTAACCGTCGAATTCTACCGGAGAAATTATATTGAAGGGCTGTTTTTAAGTTCCGGAGTGCTTGTTAATCCAGACTATACCATGGAGCGATTGATTCAAATAGCTAAAGAATTACGAACTAAGCATAATTACCACGGATACATCCATTTAAAATCTATACCCGGAGCCAGTGCTGAATTAAATTATCAGGCCGGACTGTTTGCCGACCGGTTAAGTGTTAACGTAGAAATAGCTACCGAAAAAAACTTAAAGATGCTTGCTCCGGATAAGAATTTTCAAAGCATTTTTCATCCTATGACCGCTATTCAGCATCGAATGGTTGAAAATAAAGAAGAGCGTCGTAAATTTCGGCATGCTCCACAATTTACTCCTGCAGGCCAAAGTACTCAGCTTATTGTAGGAGCAACCCCCGATAATGATAAACATATTTTATCACTGGCTGATAATTTATACTCTACGAAGCATTTAAAGCGCGTGTATTATTCGGGTTTTATTCCGGTAAATCCGGATGATAAAAGATTACCAGCTATTAATGAGCCTCCGTTAAAGCGTGAAAACAGGCTTTACCAGGCCGACTGGCTTTTGCGGTTTTATCATTTTTCTATCGATGAGATTGTGAATGATACTCATCCAAATCTTGACCTGGAAATTGATCCTAAATTAAGTTATGCGTTGCGGAACCCATGGTTATTTCCCATAGATATTAACAAAGCTGATTACGAAACATTATTGCGAATCCCTGGGGTGGGCGTTAAATCAGCAAAAATGATTATTGTGAGTCGTCGTTACCGGAGGCTTACCTCATTAAATCTTAAGAAAATTGGTGTAGTCCTTAAACGCGCAAAATATTTTATAACTTGTAATGAACTAAAATCGGAAGGTGTAAACGAGTTATTACCTAACAAAGTGAAAGAAATATTACTGACTGAAAATAAATCAAAGCGAATGCAAAGATCCTTATATCAACAATTGCGTTTATTTCCTTTAAACTAAACCATTTTATGATGAATTTATTTATTTATGATCAAACATTTGAGGGGCTGCTAACAGCCATACATGATGCTTTCGAAATGAAAATTAACCCGGATAAGATTGTAAGCACAAAATCTTTTCAGGATGATTTATTTGCTGCGAAATACAAAGTTGTAACCGATACGGAAAAGTTTGATAAATTATGGAACCTAATAAAAAGCAAATCGAGTGAACAAAATTGTCAACGGATTTTTAAGGCTTTTTTATCTGAATTGACTGGCATTGAAATAATAATTTATAATTATGTACAATTAATCGTAGAAACAGATTATAATGTAGAATTAGATTTTAGCAAAGATGCAGTGTTGAAACTTAATAATATTCAGAAGAAAGTTGGGCGGGAGTCGCACCGGGTTATCATGTTCACCCGGTTTCAAAAAACTATTGATGATATTTTTTACGCATCGTTTGACCCCAAATATAATGTAATCCCACTGACGATTTCTCATTTCAGAAGCCGTTTTACCGATCAAAAATGGATTATTTTTGATACCCGGCGTAAATATGGTTATTATTACGATTTGGAACGGGTAAGAGAAATTACGATTGGAAAGAATAAAATTAATTTTGAAAACGGCAAAATTGATGAGGATGTACTCCATGTAAGTGAAAAACTATTCCAAAAGTTGTGGAAAAATTATTATGATTCAATAAATATTAAGGAACGAAAGAACTTAAAAGTACATATGCAGTTTTTACCGAAACGATTTTGGAAGTATTTGCCTGAAAAGGATTTTAAAAATAATGTTAAAAAACGAGTGCTTATTCCATAATTTTTAATTTTTTTAATGATTTATTGAACAAAACAGGTTTTAATTTGCTTAATAAATGATTATTAACCACAAAAAATTGATATTATGAAAACCAAGAAATTAATTCTAGCCATGATAATTGTGTTATCCATGGTAGCACTTAATAACCGTAAATCATTTGCACATTGCGAAATTCCTTGTGGAATTTACGAAGATACGCTTCGGATTGAATTGATTAAAGAACACATAACGACGATTGAAAAATCAATGAATATGATTATTGAATTGTCAGAGGCAGAAACCCCCAATTATAACCAAATTGTGCGCTGGGTTGTTAATAAGGATGAGCATGCAAAAAAACTTCAGGATATTGTTAGTCAGTATTTTATGCATCAGCGAATAAAGCCTGTAAGCCCTGAGAATGAAGAAATGTATGAAAAATATATTGAAAGGCTAACACTACTGCATGAGTTGTTGGTTTATGCTATGAATGCTAAACAAACTACCGATCTGTCTTATATTGATAAGCTAAATAAAACCATAAATGCTTTTGAGAAATCATATTTCCATACACATGAACACTGATATTCATTAAAAATCATTTTCATTAAAAAAATTCGTGCCACATCCTGAAAAAGTTTGTGGCACGAATTATATTGTATTGTTCCTGAATATCCTGATAATTAAATTTCTTCAATGGCTGTTTTCATTTTTTTCGCAACTTCTTTTGCCAGCTTATCAAGCTCATCGTTTTTCATCATTTTCATTAACATAGCCGGATTAGAAGAAACTACTTCAACTTTATTTTCGTCAAGTTGCTTAACAATTACCTTGCAGGGTAGAAATACACCAATATTTGATTCTGCCTGAAGTGATTTGTAAGCAAAACCGGGATTACAAACACCCAAAATTTTATATGGCTTCATTTGTACGTTATCCAGCTTTTCTTTCAGCGCCTGGTCCATATCAATCTCAGTAATCACTCCAAAGCCTACATTTTTAAACTCAGCAATTACCTTTTCAGTTACAGATTCAAAATTACCGGTTACGGTCTTACTAAAAAACATTTCATTACACTCTTCCTGTGCTTTAATTCCTGACCATACCACGGATAACAAAATCGATAAAAAAATAATTTTAGTTGTTTTCATAGCTTAAATTTTTTAATTTATTTTACTCGTTGAACAACATATCCTTATTTATGTTCAACAACTAAATTTCTAATATCAACATACATGTCAAATTTTTATTTAGCCAGTCTTTATGATTTTATCCTTTATCCGTTTTTAAACAAAACCAGGCAAAAAACAGCTAAAATAATCAACCAGCTAAACCCGGAATCATTAATTGATATTTGTTGTGGAACAGGCAATCAACTTAAATACCTAAATCATACTAAAATTAAATTAACCGGTATTGATAATTCGCCTGCAATGCTTGTAGCTGCTAAACATTACAATTGTTATAAGCAGGATGCACGTAAGATTGAGTTCCCTGATGAAACTTTTGATATGGCATTAATCCAATTAGCTTTACATGAAAAAAGTATAGAAGATCAGCAGCGTGTTATTCATGAGGCTTATCGTATTTTAAAAGATAGCGGTCATCTGGTAGTTCTTGATTACCATATTGATTCTCAAACATCTAAATCAGCAAAAAATATAATTACTTTTATTGAGTTCTTAGCAGGAAAAGAACATTACAGTCATTTTAAAGGTTATAATCAAAGCGGTGGATTGTCGAAATTAATTGATGCTAATCGATTTTATACCACACGAACCATTCATCTTGCAGGGAAATCTATGGTGCTGAAAATTTATCAAAAGAGAGATTAATAAATTCATTTAAATATTGGATTTAAAATTATATTTGCAAACCATTTTGAGAATATTGATTACGAGATGTATCAGGTTATAATAAACCTGGAAGTATCATTTAAAATTAAATTTAAGATCACGAATTATTAGACATGGATTTTTTTGGCAGTATCGATACACAGTTATTTAATTATGTAATCTTGCCTTTATTGATATTTTTTGCAAGAATTACGGATCAAACCATTGGGACATTAAGATTAATTTATGCTGCAAAGGGATACAGATACCTGGCTCCTGTAGTGGGGTTTTTTGAATCGTTGATTTGGCTTGCAGCCATAAGCCAGATTATGCAACATCTGGATAATATTTATTGCTACCTCGCATTTGCCGGGGGATTTGCCATGGGTAATTTTTTTGGTATCTACCTGGAACATAAGATTTCAATTGGAGTGGTTTTGGTCCGGATTATTATCAAACAATATGATCCTCAATTAGGAGAAAGTATTAAGGATTCGGGCTTTGGGTTTACCTTAATGGATGCTGTGGGACGCGAAGGTTCAGTGAAAATATTGTTTTCAACCATTCACCGCCGGAATTTGAAGAAGTTTTTAAATATTGTAGAAGAGGTTAAACCGAATGCTTTTTTTACAGTCGAAGATATTCGACAGGTGAAGGGAAATATATTCGAGAAAACGAAACGAACCAGTGTTTTTAGCCGGGTTAACCCACAAAATCGTAAAGGAGCGTAAGGAATTGACTATCTTCATTGAATTAACCAAATCTTAATAAAAATGGAAACACTTCGTTTCGTCATTCATTACGGAATGCATTTTTTATTGCCCTTTGTTATAGCCTTCCTGTTTTTTAGAAAGAGTTTTTGGCAAGCCAGTTTGTTGATTTTATCAGCTAACCTGATCGATCTGGATCATTTGCTGGCCATGCCCATTTTTGATCCGGATCGCTGCAGTATTGGTTTTCATTTGCTTCATTCTTACCCCGCAATCATCCTTTATATTTTATTATTACTGGTTCCTAAAGTACGTTTAGTAGCTATTGGGCTATTGCTTCATATTTTAACTGATTTTATGGATTGTTTGTGGATTTAGCGTTTAATCGTCAAGTAGATCAGGGCGCAATTTTTTGGTTCGTTCCAACGATTGTTGTTCTTTCCATTCATCAATTTTCTTGAAATTTCCCGATAATAGTACATCCGGAACTTTCCATCCTTTGTATTCGGCAGGGCGGGTATAAACGGGTGGAGCAAGTAAATTATCCTGGAAGGAATCGGTTAGGGCAGAAGTTTCATCAGAAATGGCTCCCGGTATTAATCGAACAACACTATCTACAATAATTGAAGCAGCGAGTTCCCCGCCGGTAAGGACATAATCGCCAATAGATATTTCTTTGGTGATTAAATGATCGCGTATCCGTTGATCGATTCCTTTATAATGGCCACATAGAATGATAATATTTTTGAACGTTGCCAGTTTATTGGCTTCTTTCTGCGAATATTTTTCACCATCCGGGGATGTGTAAATAATTTCATCGTATGTACGTTCTTTTTTTAAAGCAGAAATAGCTTTATCAATAGGTTCAATCATCATCACCATCCCTGCGTCACCACCAAATGCATAATCATCAATGCTTTTATATTTATTGGTCGAGTAATCGCGTAAATTATGGATATATATTTCTATCGCCTTTTTTTCTTTGGCTCGTTTAATGATGCTATGATTTAATGGACTTTCCAATAATTCGGGTAACGCGGTAATAATATCAATTCTCATATTTTATATTTTTATAAAAAACAAAAATACAAATTGATTCAAATCATTCCTAACCTTTTTTTACTTGAAAAGCTCCTGCTCGAGACAAAATGACACATAAATCATTCAACAAGAGTCATTTTGTCATTAAAAATAAGCCCTTTATCAGATTTTTTACATTATTTATCTAATGGCATAGGTTTTGAATCATTCAATTTAAAAATAATTAAATTAATTTAAACTAATTAAAAATTACAAAGTTATGACACTAGTAAAAACAAACAGACCCGCATCTCAGATGTATAGAGAGAACCGTTATAGTACATTGTCAGATATAATGAATGACATGTTTACAGAAGAAAAGTTAGGTAATACTGCTGATTGCTCTACTCCTCCAGCAAATATTATTGAATCAAAATTTGATTTCAGAATTGAAATGGCTGTACCTGGATTTGAGAAATCAGATTTTAAAATTAACCTGGATAAAAAAATGTTATCCATTTCTCTGGATAAAAATGTAGATGAAAATACAGAGGAAAAATGTAATTACAAGGAATTTAATTATAACAAATTTTCTCGAACCTTCAGGTTGTCCGATAAGATTGATAAAGAGAATATTAATGCTCTTTATAAAAATGGTTTATTACAGGTTGTCCTGCCCAAAAAAGAAGATGCTATAGAAAAACCGGCACGACAAATTAAAATTTCATAATAACTATATATATTTTCTTTATAAAAAAACATCCTGAACATACATCAGGATGTTTTTTTATATCTAAATAATGTTTTAATGTCTAATAAATAATATATCAGTTAATTACTGTTAAAAATATCTATAAAATTTAAAACCCTAAAAAATATTATACGTATGTATTCATGTATTTATTAACTTATGCATGATTTTTGTATAAAATTAAAAGTCCTTATAATAATTAAATTTTTTTAATACATTTGGAATAGCGTTCGTTATCAAACATGAAATAATATATCAGAAAATGAAAAACATTGCAATTATCATAAGTATTTTTTTACTCAGTCAAAATCTTTTTTCGCAAAATCCCGGTGAAGAAAAATGGAAAGAAAATATTGTAAAAAATCATATTCAGACTCAGGTACAATGGAATCATAAATATGAAAAAGGGAAACCGGTAAAAGAGGGTTATAAAAATTTTAAGAAACGATATGATCACAGAGGAAATGTTATTGAGGAAGTATATTATCATTCCGGTACCATTGATCAGAAATTGAGTTATAAATATGATAACAATGAAAATAAGGTTGAATATAGTAGCTATAAAGGTAATGAGAATGAGTTATTATACAAACAAAATATAACTTATGACAACTTTAATAAAAAAATACGTGAAGAGCGCTATAATGGATCAGATTACCAGATTATTAAATACAATTATGACGGAAAAGATCGTTTAGCCGGCATTACCCGTTCTGATATCTTTGGTAATGTTGAACATCAACGAGATTTTAACTATAAAGGCAATATTTGTACCATCAATATTTTTGATAAAGGGAAAGAAGTTGGGAAAATTATTAACCAATATGATGATTTGGGGAACATCGTTAAAAGTACTGAATATGATATTAACGGGGATGAAAAGGAAAAATATTTTTACACGTTTAACGGGAAACTGTTGATTGAAAAAACAAAATATGTACTTGGGAATTTTATTTATAAAGAGTATTATAGCTATGATAGCAAAGGAAACTTAGTAGAGATTAAGAAAGAACAACCCAAAGGAAATATTTTTGTCAGCAACATATATAAATACGATAATGAGGGGAATTTAATTGAAGAGGAGTGGTATGATGATAATCCTAATGAAAACTCCAAAAAAACATATTTTTATAATGAAAAAGGGATCCTGGAAAAGGTAGAAGTTTACTACGCTCTTTACCGTTACCGAATTCAGTATCGTTATGATTATACTTTTTATTAAAAAATTTAATTAATTTTTTTAAAATAGAAGAAGTAAGCCGGAATCATTTTATTTCCGGCTTTTTGAATTAATCATATTTATTCAGATCAACATCTTTTTCCCTTTTACCTGGAATTACCTCTAATAGTTCCACCTCGAAAATGGTTGAGGTGTATGGTGGAATAATACCTGTTGAAGATCCGGTTTGGCCAAATCCTATATTTGATGGGATAATAAATAAAGCTCTTTCGCCTTCAACCATTCGTCCAATAGCTTCTTCCATGCCGGGAATTACCTGCCATTTTCGTCCATATACAAACTGAAATGGTGAGTTGCGTCGTTTGGTCGAATCAAAGAATTTACCATTCAAAAATTTTCCTTCGTAATGAACCGTTACCGTATCGCCAACGCTTACATTGTGACCGGTACCTTTGTTCAGTGTAATATGATATAATCCTGATTTTGTAGGTTCTTTATTAATTTCTTCCTGTTCTATAAATTGACGTAAAATCACTTTTTCATATTCCCCAAAATCTTCAATCCAGTGTAAAAAGGCTTCTTTTTCCCGATAGTAATCTTCTTCAGTCTGAATTTCAATCATCTCAATTTCTACTTTCATCGGTTCTTCTTTACTTAAAAAATCAGGCAGGCTGGTTTCCAGTGTTTTTGTAAAGAAATCATTTGCAGAAATAATAAATTCAGCTTTTTCTTCCTCTGCCAGCATTAAAAAACATTCGTCAATAGCTCCGGGGAAGGTTGGTTCAGTTGCCTGTATTTTTCTCCTGCCTTCAAAAAACAAGGAGTCATCAATCGTTTTATAGGCAATATCCACCGTTAAATAATTTCCAGGCACCGCTTTTTTAGATTCCTCTCCGAATTTTAGTAATTTATAATAAATACCCGAGTTTGTTTTTGAGTAACCGGGATATTTAGAAAAATAATTGCAGGAAACTATCCCTAAAGCCAGTAATAAAAAGAAAAGCATTCGTTTTATCATAATCTTTTATTTATCAGTATTATATATTTTTCTTCACATCAATAATTTCAACATCATAAATGATGGTTGCTCTTGCAGGAATTTTTTTATTATCGCCAATAAGTCCGTGAGCTAAATGCGGAGGCATAATAAATCTTGCTTTGCTTCCCTTTTTTAACATCAATACGCCTTGTTCAAGACCAGACTCTACACCTCCTTTGCCAGCGATAAAACTTTTTGCTCCTAAGCTGTCAGAAGAATAACAAAGGGTTCCATCCATTAACCACACGCTATAGTTGAGTGTAATATAATCGTTTTCTTCAATAATATCGCCCGTCCCATCCTGATAAACCATATACCACAGGCCGGTTTCGGTCATTTTCATATCCCAACCACGACGCTCAATATAATTTTTAATTACTTCAACGTCTTTATCAACCAACATTTGGTTGATTTTTTCCAGTGATTTTTTCGAATATTGTTGTTTATCGCTGGATTTATCAACATCCTTTCCTTTATCATTACAAGAAAAGAAAATTAAACTAAATATCAAAATTAAGTTACTAACCAGTAACCGATTACAAACCATTATCTAATTCTGTTTTATATTGTGGCAATAAATCACGAAATTTCTGCAAAGTTTTTTCCAAAGATTCGTAAGCGTTCCCTCCTGAAGCATTTTTATGACCTCCACCGTTAAAATGTTTTTCGGCAAATATGTTGGTGGCAAAATTTCCTTTTGACCGAAAGGAGATCTTGACATGTTTATCGTTTTCGATAAATATGGCCGAGAAACGGATCCCCTTAATTGATAGGGGATAATTAACAAATCCTTCGGAATCTCCCGGAGCAAAATTAAACATTTTCAGCTCTTCTTTGGTAATGCTTATAAATGCTGTATGATATTCATGAAATACTTTCATTTTTTTGTGTAAACAATAACCCAAAAGGCGCATCCTTTCGGAAGAATAATTATCATAAATATTCCAGTAGATTTGATCTTTATTAATGCCCAAACCGATTAATTTAGAAACCACAAAATAGGTATAGGGCTGTGACGAATTATAATTAAATGATCCGGTATCTGTCATTATGCCGGTATAAAGACATTCTGCTATGGTTTGGTCAACTAACGTTTCATCACCTAAAGATTCAAATACATGATAAACCAGCTCGGCTGTTGAACTATATATTACATCAGAGATAACTATATCGGCAAAATTTCCCGGCTCAGGATGATGATCGATAAGTACTTTTTTTGCTTTGGCATCTTTAAAATACTTCTCCAAATCATTTACCCGATCGGAATCATTAAAATCGAGTGCAAAAATAACATCTGCTTTTGCAAGGGCATTAAGCACGGTGCCCGATTGTCTTTTATAAACCAATACTTTATCATTACCGGGCAACCAGTGTAAAAACTCCGGATAATCATTCGGAGATACGATAACCGGATTTTTTCCTTTTTTAAAAAGGTAGTGATAAAATGCCAGACCAGAGCCTATTGCATCCCCGTCAGGATTGTAGTGTATCAGAATTAACGGATGTTCAGTTTCGTTAATTAAATGTTGTAAGGGTGATATGATATCTTCTGAAATTGGCTTCACTACTCAATTATTTTTTTATTCTAAAATACCAAAGATAAAATATTCTCATCAGAATTTAACTTTATCCTAAAATAATTTATATCTTCGATTGGCAAAAAAATAAATTTAAAATTATGACTTTAGGATATACTTTTGCAATGATTAAACCCTCCGCATGTCGAAAGAATCATGTAGGTCCTATTTTAGCAATGATAAACCAGTCAGGATTTCGGATCTCTGCTATCCGGTCGACCAAACTTACATTGGAAGAGGCTCAGCGATTTTATGAAGTTCACCGGGGTAAAGATTTTTTCGATAGTTTGTGCGAGTTTATGAGCTCAGGACCCATTATTGTATTGTTACTGCAAAAGGAAAATGCAGTAAAAGATTTTCGTAAACTTATTGGAAATACAAATCCACAAATAGCAGAGGAGGGGACCATACGGAAAATGTTTGCCGAATCCCTGCAAAAAAATGCGGTACATGGAGCCGATTCGGACGAAAATGCCAAAAAAGAAGCCGACTTTTTCTTTAATCAACGAGAAAGATATTAAATAAAGCCTATACTTTCTGATATGATGATTGATTTAGCAGAATAAAGAGCAGGATGCCATATGCTCCCAAAAGAAGATAGCGAAACAGGACAGCCTTGTGGCGGGAAAGAAACAAGAGCTTGTTGCCGTTTCAACAGCACTTGATATTGAGCTACCAAAAGACAATATCATATTTCAACAGATTCTCATCATCATTGTCGAAAGCACAAGAACCTTATTGAAGGTTTAATTATTCGCAGAGCAGAGCAAGTATGGGTGTTAGATATAACATACATTGGCACAGGAAAAAACCCAATGTATTTATTCTTAGTTACAGATTCATATTTTAAGAAAATAATGGGATATAGTGTTTCTGAGACTCTAGCTTTAAGTGGAGCCTTATCAACTCTTGAGTTGGCCTTGAAAAATAAAATCTATAAGGATAAAGTATTGATAAACCGGTCTTCAGTATTGTTTTCATAAATATCAAAAAATACTTAGAAAGCATAATATGAGATGTAGTATGACTGAAAAATACAATTCTTATCAAAATGCTATTGAAGAGAGAGTTAATGGTATATTAAAACATGAATTCATCAATGGCATAAGAATTATCGATAAAAAAACTTTGGTGGCTCTTTATCGAAAATTCGATTAGCATTTATAATGGACGCAGGCCTCATTATTCATGTTAAATGCTAACTCCAAAACAGATGCACAAACAAAATGAAATTCAAATGTGAACATATAAAAAGAGTGAGAATGAAATTAATTCCATTCTCACTTAATATTGTATCTTAAATGCCTTAAAACCTCTAACGGTTATTTAGGTCTACTCACTATTTATTATATTGTTATTTAACAATTAACCTTTTTACTTTACTTTCTGATTGATTTGAAACTTTAACAAAATAAAGTCCATTGTGTAATCCAGAAATGTTAATTTGTTTTTTGTCATTTGTTAAATATCTGTATATCAAAATCTTGCCAGTTACATCAATTATTTCTACAATGTTATATTTATTAGGCGACACTTCAATATAAACAAGTTCTGATGCAGGATTTGGATAAATCTTCAAACTTCCTTTATTAATTATTTTAGCATTTGCAATTCCTGTACTTAGAATAAATTCATGTGCTCCAATATCTATTGCATCTCCTGTAATTCTATCGTTACCAAAGAAATCTTCTGAAGGGATCCAATAACTTATATTTGTATCATCCCCGGTATCTATACATGGAGAGATATTTTTAAGTTTCCAGTCTTCTGCAGATGTTGTATGAGCAGCTCCAGCTCCAGTTGTTGCATTTACAAACTCTGAATTAACATCAATATTATTTAAGTAAACAAGAGAATCTGTTGATCCTGTTTCAATATACATATCAGTTGTATCTCCTTCAATATCACAGTGGTGGAATTCTATTTTTTTAGAATCTTCTGTAGAATTAATATATACCTGACTTCCATCGCCGGATGTTATATTTCCATAGATTATGGAGTTATATATTTTTACTGAATCAATGTTGCATGATGTAAATATTCCACCTCCATAATCAGCTAAATTGTTAACAATTGTATTATTGATAATTAACGGATTTGCATAATATGCTATTTTAATACCACCACCATTTCCGGTATAAGAATCTCCCTCGTATTCTGATACAGTATTATTAACAATAATATTATTAATAAGTATTGGAGAACTATAACCGGCAATCTTAACAGCTCCTCCATCACTTGCCTTGTTATTTGCAAAAAAATTATTTTTAATTATTGTTGAATCAGCATCACCGGTAATTAAAATACCTCCACCACCGCATTCAGAAGAAGTATCAAATGCTTTATTAAACTGAAAACTATTTTCTCTAATTGATGAATTACCACCCCCTCTTACTCTTATTCCACCTCCTGCTAATGAGGTGTTGTTCTTAAAGGTATTATTAAAAAGGTTAGCTGTGCAAGTCCCCGCTTCCCCAGAAACGTTTATCGCACCGCCGGCATCACCGGATTCATTATATTCAAAAATTGAATTTTCGACAAGAATATCAGCATCTTTAACATGTATAGCACCTCCATTACCTGAGGTATTGTTGTACTTAAATAAGCTGTTTTTTATTTCAACTTTATTAAAGAATTCAATAAAAATTACTCCCCCATGGTAATTCCAATAGTCTCTTTCATTAGCATTACCAAAGTAAAATTCACAATAATCAAATGTAGAAGGAACAGCATTTTCATCAGTATTTACAAAGTCGATTCCTAGCCAACCTTCATGTGAATAATTATAATACCCACTTGTATCAGAAACTGTAAATATTACAGGTGCTGATTCTGTTCCTGTTGCTACAATACTTCCTTCAACATCAATATTGTATGCACCTTGAAATTCAATTACAACACCAGATTCAATAGTAAGAGAACCAATCGTGTCAATAGAAACATTTCCAATTATATTAACAGTGTCAATACTGCTATCCCAAGTAACATCGGTTTTAATGTCTCCATTAAAATCAATATTATTTTGTGCCCGGGCAATGGATAAACTGACCATTACGCTAAAACATAAAAGTAAAATTTTTTTCATAGTAAATTTTATTAGTTAATAAAAGATTTAAACATCCTAATATGCTTCGTATATCAGGCATTTACTAAAGTTAGATAAAAAATAAATTATATTACTAAATATTTTATAAATAATTATTTAGATAAGATAAACGTATTAATTTTTGGGATAGCTAGATATTACCTGCCCACGAAATTTTAATTATTTAATAAATTATTTAAAGGAATGGAATGTATTCAGTAAAGAAAGTGAGGGATACTTTATTTTTTCAATTAAGATTCGGTTTTTAGGGAAAAAGAGAATATTATTTTAAAATTATTTCGTCAATAATTGATTCCCCAATCTGCTCATTTAATGCATCTTTTAATTCATCCCGTATCATAAACAACTCGTTTCGTATAACCGAAGAGTTTAGTTTTACAAATAATTTACGGTTTTTAATATAAACATCTTTGGTTGACCGCGCAATGGTTTTACCTACCATTTCGTACCACGAACGGATTAATCGAACTTCTTTTAGTTTATCATCTATCTTTAATGCTTTAAGATATTCATGAATCACTTCGTCGAGTTTTTGTGTATTTTTTTTTCTCATCGTTACCACCCTTTTTTACTCTGCCTTTTTTATTTTTATTTCTCCGTTCTGCTCAATCACGAATAAGTGATGTTGAATTTTTATTTCATTCAGGATTTCTTCTAATCGGTCACGGCTGGTGTCGGTTATAAAGATCTGACCAAAATGATTTTCAGCTACCAGTTCAATAATTTGCCGAACTCTTTGTTTATCAAATTTATCAAAAATGTCATCGAGTAACAAAATAGGTTTGAAACCACTTATTTGTTTTATAAAATCGAACTGTGCCAGCTTGAGCGACACCAGGTAGGTTTTTTGTTGTCCTTGTGATCCGGCTTTTTTTATTGGATATTTTTCTAACGTTAACACCAGATCGTCTTTATGAATACCTACTGTAGTATACTGAACCATGCGATCTTTTTCCAATGCATCTTTTAAAAGTTTTCGATACTCATCTTCGTATAACTGCGAATCATAAATAAGTTGTACCTGTTCTTTATTTCCTGAAATCCTGGTATAGTAATTCTGGAAAATAGGAATTAGATCCTCTACAAATTTTACCCGAACGGAATGTATTTTTTCTCCAAGGTTAACCAGTTGTTCATCCCAAATATCAATCGATTCTTTATCGAATGTTCGGTGTTGATAAAAATCTTTTAATAATTTGTTACGTTGAGCCAGTGCGCGATTATATCGGATTAAGTTATCGAGATATTCTTTATCATACTGTGAGATGACGCTATCCATAAACTTACGCCGCTCCTCGCTTCCTTCAAGAATTAAACTGTTATCTGTGGGTGATATCATTACAATGGGCAAAAGGCCTATGTGGTCGGATAATTTGGGGTACTCTTTTTTATTGCGTTTAAATTGCTTTTTCCGGTTTCGTTTTAATCCGCAATAAATATGCTCATTTTTTTCCTGTCGCAAGTAGTTTCCCTGGATAACAAAAAAATCCTGGTTGTATTGAATGTTTTGACTATCTACCGGATTGAGATAGCTTTTACACATCGATAAATAATATACAGCATCCAGCAGATTAGTTTTTCCTACACCATTTTGACCAATAAAACAATTGATTTTTGGAGAAAACTCCAATTCAATCTGGTTGTAATTTTTAAAATTAATTAGTGATAATTCCTGCAAATACATGCTCAAAATTTTATACAAAGATTCGGATTTATCCGTTAATTAAAAAGCAAACGAAGCAATAAATATCAATTTTTATAAACAAAATATTTTAAAAATACACCAAAAGAATTACATTTGCGGTTTAGTTGTTTACGCAAATAAATTAATATTAATAAAATGAGTAAAAAGAAGGTATCAGAACAAGATCAGTTTGAATCAGTAGAAAATGCGTTAAGCAGAACAGAGCATTATATTGAACAAAATCAAAAAAGCTTAACTATCATTGTATTGGCAATTATTGTAATTATTGGTGGATATTTAGGTTATCAAAGGCTTGTAGTATCACCCAAAGAAGATGAAGCTCAATCGCAGATGTGGATGGCAGAGCAATATTTTGCCCGCGATTCGTTTAACTTAGCTTTACATGGGGATGGAAACTATCTTGGTTTTTTAGATATTGTTGATGAATATAGCATTACTAAATCGGCTAATTTAGCCAATTATTATATTGGGATTAGTTATTTGCACCTTGAACAGTATGAAAATGCGATTGAGTATTTAAAGGCATTTGAGTCTGACGATGAGATGGTTGCCCCTATTGCTTTTGGAGCAATTGGAGATGCTTATATGGAGCTTGATAACCCATCTGAGGCAATAAAGTTTTATGAAAAAGCAGTCAATAAATCAGAGAACGAGTTTACAACACCTATTTACTTAATGAAACTGGGTTTTGTATACGAACAAAACGAAGATTATGAAAAAGCTTTAGAAGCTTATCAAACCATTAAAAATGAATTTTCTGAATCTGCTGAAGGCAGACAAATTGATAAATATATTGCTCGGGTAGAGACTTTAATCAATAACTAAAATATTTTATCTATTTTATCTTTAAAAAATCCTGAGCGATCAGGATTTTTTTATTTTTGATAAATAAAACCAACAACCTTTAAATTATGGCAACAAATCTTAAGAATCTGTCCGATTACGATATGAAATCCGTTCAATCGGCAAAGGATATGAAATTCGGTATTGTTACTTCCGAGTGGAATAGTGAAATTACCAATGCTTTATTAAAAGGAGCCTATGAAACACTATTAAAACACGGAGCTAAAGAAGAAAATATTTTAAGGAAATATGTGCCTGGTAGTGTTGAATTAACCCTTGGAGCCCAGTTTATGGCAGAATATGCTGATTTAGATGCTGTTATTTGTCTGGGATGTGTAATACAGGGAGAAACAAAACATTTTGATTTTGTTTGCCAGAGTGTTACACACGGAATAACCGAGTTGAACATGAATTATAATATACCGTTTATTTTTGGTGTGCTAACAACTAATAATCAGCAACAGGCTAAAGACAGGGCAGGAGGAAAACATGGTAATAAAGGGACTGAGGCTGCTGTTACGGCCATTAAAATGGCACAACTTCAACGGGAGATGGAAAAATTAGATGAATAATAAGCTGGTTTTGATTAATGATCTCATTTTCAAAAACATCAGTGTATATAGTGCTTGCAGAGTTATTTTTTCTTAATATTTTTTGATATAAAAATTTTTTATTACAATAAATTTAATACTTTTGCAATCGCAATTCAACCGAAGCGTTCTTAATAATACAAGCCGATGTAGCTCAGTTGGTCAGAGCAGCTGATTTGTAATCAGCAGGTCGGGGGTTCGAATCCGTCCATCGGCTCATCGGTAAATATATTGGGGAGATACCAAAGTGGCCAACTGGGGCAGACTGTAACTCTGCTGGCGTATGCCTTCGTAGGTTCGAATCCTGCTCTCCCCACTCTTCCTTTGCGGGAGTAGCTCAGTTGGTAGAGCATTAGCCTTCCAAGCTAAGGGTCGCGGATTCGAGTTCCGTCTCCCGCTCAAAATTAAAGATTGGCCCAAAACCAATCTTTTTTTGTATCTATGAAGTACTACGTTTACATACTGTTTTCATTAAGTATCCGGAAATATTACATCGGTCAAACAAAAGATGTTAAAGAA
>DATFIZ010000012.1:0-2978 GCA_035269575.1 Bacteroidales bacterium
TTTTTAGCATTTTGTCACTGATTATTTTGCCAAAATGTTTTTTAAAATTCTTATGGTGAATGATTTTTTTAAATTCTTCCGTGTTTTCAAAAATTTCTGTTCTAACTGCTTTTAACCGGTCTGGTGGCGGCATATAAATCCCTCCGGCGAGCAAACAATTATCAGGCTCGAGATGAATATAATAACCTGCTAAACCCGAATTTCTTCCTCCTGGCGCAATAAAAGCACCAAAGTTGTTTTTATAAGGCGACTTATCTTTCGAAAAACGGATATCCCTGTTTATCCGAAAGATACACTGTTTGGGCTCGATCGTTTTTACAGAATCATCAAACTGAGCAATAGCTAAAATAGTTTGTGCGATGAGCTGTTCGAATTGTTTGCGTAAAATCTGATAAATGGGTTTATGCTCATAAAACCATTCTTTGTGGTTGTTATGTCTTAATTCACGTAAAAAAGTAAACAGGTTTTTACTTATCATTCTTGGTCCTTATCATCTTTCTGTTCCATGTACGAATCAATATACCGTTCTTTTTTATCCGGGAAAATATCATCAATAGTAATTAAAATACCCGATTCTTCTACATGCCCAAACGCTTCATTAATAGTTGTTCCAAAAAATTTCATGGTAGGAGACAAATTCATGTAAGCATTGATAAGGGGCGGAATATTTAAATCAAATTCCCGTATTTTTTTCTGGAGGATACGGTAATTTTCTTTATAGTTTTTTCCGTTAAATAGTTGCTTCATTTTTTGTTCATCTATATGGAGTGGAATAGGATTTTTTGCTTCTACCATATTTTTATCGTCAGGAAATTGGGTTTGAAGAAAATAGAGGATTATATTCCTTGCTTCGGTATTAAAGTGTGGATACATGGTAACTTTGCCAAAAAAATGTTTTGTTTGAGGATTTTCAACTACCAAAGCACCCAGTCCGTCCCACAGATTGTCCAGCGCAAACAACCCTTTTCGGCCTGCCGCCTTCGATTGAAATTTAGGCTGAATGAATGACCTTCCTAATTCAATCATGTAGGGTAGATACGTTTTACTGAACTCATCGGAAAATGTAAAAAGCTTTGAGGTGGCTAAATTGTCAGGATCGCTTTCGTTACTACAAATATGGAAACGATAACCTCCCAATATCTCTTTTTCTTCCGGGTCCCAGCTTATCAGCTGTTCATAAGGCTCATCCTGAATGTCGAATTTATCGATATCCATTTCTTTTCCGGTACCACCACCGGCATTGCGAAAAGTTAACTCGCGTAATCGCCCGACCTCTCGCATAATGTTGGGCGAATTATGATGATTAATGATGTACAATTGATTACCACCATTATTGGTGTCGCGTAAAAATTTATCGGGGGTTAACTCTTTGTCTATCAGTCTTATATCTATTGGGGCAATTACTTCTTTCATTTCCTGTTAAAATTTTGAAATTCAAATTTACGAATAATTTTATAACCATAATTTATTGGAATGGTTCAATTTCTCCTTTAGGCAACCGGTAAACATAATTTTTAATATCCTGAGCCCATTGCTTAGGAGACTTTGATTGGTCAAATTTTTGATAGGGAATAGGTTTTCCAAATGTTAAGGTTATCAGTTTGTTACGCTGCTTAAAAAGTTCGTTCACAAGATAAAGCATCTCAATATTGGCTTTTATACCCAGCTTTTTTCGGATGTTGGATAGGTTATAAAAAAAATCTGAGTTTCGCCCGTCTATATGCACGGGAACAATATCTCTTTTATGCTGAACAGCCTTGGCAACAAAACTTTTTTTCCATTCCAGATCAATTATTTTTCCTTTTATTTTACGCGAACATAATCCAGCCGGGAAATTTAATACTTGTGCATCCGACTCATAGGTTCTTTCAATTTTTTTGACATATTCGAGCGATTGCCTTCCATGTTTATTTACCGGGATAAATATAGGGTCCAGATTTTTAAGGTTCATCAATATATCGTTGACTAAAAATTTTATATCCGGATGATATTTACCCACCACATGAGCAAATACAATCCCGTCAAATCCACCCAGTGGATGATTAGCAACAAAAATGTATCTTCCTTTCTTGGGTATGTTTTCTTCGCCTTTGATATTGATTTTGATATTAAATTCATCAATTGCTGTTTGAACAAAATCCAAACCCATTTTATCATCAAAAACGGGGATTAAGTCATTAAGATCTTTTTGGTGAATTACTTTTTCCAGATAGCGATACAAGAAGCCGGGAATTAATCTGGCAAGTTTTGGGTTCTTTTCCTTAAATATTTTTCTTACACTAATTTCTTCCATTATGCAGAAATAATGAATTAGTTTCTATCTACAAAATTAAAACAAAAATTTGTACTATAACCCAATTGATTTAAGAAATGCATTTTCATTGGGTTCTCTTCCAAGAAATTCTTTAACAATTTTCATTTCTTCTATGGTTGATCCACGTTCTAAAACAATTTTTCTGAGCTTTAAACCGGTGGCTTTATCCATTATTCCGTTATCAAGAAAAACTGAAAACATGTCTTCAGCAAAAACCAGTGCCCATAAGTAGCTGTAGTAACCGGCGGCATAACCGTTAAGGTGTCCGAATCCGGCTTCGAAATGGGTGTTTTCCTGGTATTTATACAAGGTAATTTTATTTTGTAATTCTTTTACTAACTCTGTGGTGGTTTGCTCTCCGTTAGGATTGTACTTGTCATGGAAAGTAAAATCAAGGGTTCCGTAAAAAATTTGTTGCAATACATGCAGTCCCGAACCTGCATTTTTAGATGCAAGCATCTTGTCATGTAATGATTCCGGTAAAATTTCTCCCGTTTTGTAATGTTTGGCAAATTGTTTCAATGCATCATACTCCCATGCCCAATGCTCAAATATTTGTGAGGGCATCTCTACAAAATCACGGGCTACATTGGTTCCTGCCTGTGCCGAGAGCTCTGCCCTGGTTAGTAAATCGTGCATTAAATGGCCAAATTCATGAAATAAT
>DATFIZ010000013.1:0-31649 GCA_035269575.1 Bacteroidales bacterium
CCCCTCGAAAGAAATAAAAGAGCTTACCCTTTATATCCTTTTGGGGCTGTCAACCTATTTTATTCACGGGTTTTTAAATAACTTTCTCGATACCGACAAAGCATCGGTCCCGGTGTGGGGATTTATGGCTATGCTGGTAGCGTTGGAGGTGTATCATAAAAAAGAGGAAAAAAAGAATTGAAATCAATTAATTCTTTAACTTTGTAATGTTTCTTAAAAGCACTTATGCATTCATTATTAATCATTTTGGACTCTCTCGATGAGTGGACTCCTTTTTATGATACACAAAGTATCTTAACAGCCAAAGATTATCTTCAAAACGAATATCTGAGCAATCAATCTCATTTGGTAATCAACTTAAGTAACAACCTGAGTTATAATACAGAAGGATATTACTGTTCATTGCTTGCAAAAGCACGCGGACATAAGGTTATTCCTGATGTAGAAACCATTAACCGCATAAACGCAGAAGCTTTAATCCGGCTGGATAAATCATTACAAAAAATTTGTTATCAATACATCAAAAAAAATAAGCTGGAAAATGGATTATGGCAATTTGATATTTATTTTGGAACATGCCAGGAAGAGGGGCTGGAAAAAGTTGCCCGTTATCTTTTCGACCAGTTTCATTGTCCTGTTCTACGGGTTACATTAAACACGAATGATAAAAATCAGATTGAATCGATTAAAAATGTTCCTATTTCAGAATTGACTGATAAACAGCAGGATTACTTTGCCAGTGCACTGGACAATTTTAGTAAAAAAGTATGGCGTGAACCACGTGCTAAAAAGCCTTACCGTTACGATTTAGCCATTCTTTTCGACCCTTCAGAAGAATTTCCTCCCAGCGACCGGAGGGCATTAAACAAATTTGTGGATATCGCCCGGAAAATGAATATTAATGCCGAATTAATCACTGCAGACGACAGTACACGATTAATGGAATTTGATGCTTTGTTTATCCGGCAAACGACCGAACTAAATCATATTACATTTCAACTGGCGCAGAAAGCAGCACAGGTTGATATGGTAGTAATTGATGACCCGGTATCAATTATTCGATGTACCAATAAAGTATATTTAAAAGAATTGCTTGATAAAGAAACCGTTCCAACACCGAACTCTACGCTATTATTCCGTTCAACTAAAAATTCCTTTGAACAGCTTTCCCGGCAACTGGGATTACCTATTGTTATTAAAATTCCTGATGGTTCTTTTTCACATGGTGTAAAAAAAGTAGATAGTAAGGAAGCATTTGAAAGCACCCTTGAAACCTTATTTAAAAAATCAGCCATTTTGCTGGCTCAGGAATATATTCCTACCGAATTCGATTGGCGTATTGGGGTGTTAAACAAAGAACCTATTTATGCTTGTAAATATTATATGGCCAAGGGGCACTGGCAAATTTATAATCATAAAGTTTCGGGCAAATCAAGCTCTGGTAATTATGAAACAATTCCTATTTACCAGGTACCCAAAGTAGTAATTCGTACTGCTGTTAAAGCTACATCGTTAATCGGAAAAGGATTGTATGGTGTGGATTTAAAAGAAGTTAATGATAAATGTGTGGTAATTGAGATTAATGACAATCCGAATATTGATTATGGAGTTGAAGATGCCATTTTAGGTGATGAGTTATACGGACGGATATTGCGTGAATTTGTCATCCGCCTGGAACAAAAACATTCGAAATGACAGAAACCGGAGATATAAAAATGGAAAAAGCACAACCCGCTGACCTAAACGAGATTTTAGCATTGGAAAAACAGTGTTTTTTTAGTGATGCTTTTTTCCGGCATCAGTTTTATTATTTTATTCATAAATCGAAAAGTGAGTTTGTGGTTGTCCGTAACCCACATAAAATAATTGCCTATTTAATCATCCAAATCCGTAAAAACAGCCGTAAGTATAGGATCTATTCATTGGCTATTGCTCCCGAAGCCCGTGGAACGGGAATTGGGGAAAAGTTATTGGAGTATGCAGAACGGTTAGCCCGAAAAAATAATATCCAAAAAATCACCCTTGAAGTAAGCGAAAAAAATGTGGCTGCAATTCATCTTTATAAAAAAATGGGTTTTCAGATCGAAAAAACAAGGGCAGGATACTATGCCGATGGCTCTCCGGCATGGATTATGGTTAAAGAAGTTTTATAGCAGACCCTTTAAACCTAACTTTTACCAAATCATCTTATATTTGTCATTTATTGCCGTTTATTATGCCATTAAACCTTCATCGTATGATTGAATTTTTGCTTTTAATTACCGGGTTGGGCGGCTCATTCGTTTTTATCTATGTCGCTTTTATCTCGCTCAATGAAAAAGAATTCCGGGCTTTCAGGGTTTCCGTTCTATGGTCTGTTGGTTGGCTCATCCCTTTTTTATTGATTTATTTATACGACTTCCCACTTAAGGAAATAATATCTGTTGTATTAGTGACAGTAGTGTATTTGTTTTTTCTTTTGCTATTGTTGCCGGTAAATCCCCACATTCAGGAACCATCCCTTACACCTAAGCAGAAGCACGATGAGCGGGATGTTATGTTTGCAAGGAATGAACTAAAACCCGGGACCGCTTTATTTAAAGAATACTATGCCCAAAATCCTGAAAAGAAAATTTTGGATGATAAGTTTAGAGCAAAGCCCGGGCTCCTTTCTCCGGACTCCATTCTATACCACCCGTATACTTTTGCTGCGGCAGATGCTAATTTTGAAACGATTGAGAGCTTAAAACAATTGGTAAACGGCCCGGTGGCTGAAAAAAAGCAGAACATAGATCCGGGAAAGATAAACTACTTCGTGAAAAGCTGGTTAAAAAAGCTGGGAGCAAACGCTGTAGGGTTTACACAACTAAAAGATTACCACCTATATTCGCATAAAGGGCGAGGAGCATTGTATGGGGAACAAATACAAAATAAACATCTCTTCGCCATTGCGCTTACTGTTGAAATGAACCACGAAATGATTCAGGCAGCACCCAAAGGTTCTGCTGTCATGGAATCCAGTCAGCAATATTTGAATTCGGGAACGATGGCTGTTCAGCTGGCAGCTTTTATTCGTAAGCTGGGTTACCAGGCCCGTGCTCATATTGATGGTAACTATGAATTGATTTGCCCGTTGGTTGCCCGCGATGCCGGGTTGGGCGAAATTGGCAGAATGGGATTGTTGATGACACCCAAACTGGGCCCAAGAGTTAGAATAGCTGTAGTTACCACAGATATGCCAGTGATAACAGATAAAAAAAGAGATTTTTCGTCCGTTATTGATTTTTGTACTATTTGTAAAAAGTGTGCTGATGTCTGCCCTTCGCAGGCTATCTTATTCGACAACAGAAAAAATACCGAAGGGGTATTACGCTGGAAAATCAATTCTGAAAGCTGCTTTACATACTGGTCTGCCATTGGTACCGACTGTGGCCGGTGTATCGCCGTTTGTCCCTATGCCCACCCCAATAACCTGATGCATAATGCTATTCGTTGGGGGATTGGCAATTCATTCCTGTTCAGGCGGTTTGCCTTATGGATGGATGATTTGTTTTATGGCCGCAGGCCAAAACCTAAGCCTTTACCTTTTTGGTTGGATCGTTAATTTTAACGATCTAGCCTCTTGTAGTGAAAGACCTGAGAAGATGAACCGCGAACCTGCCTGACGGTTTACGTGCCGTATGGCATGCTGTCAGAAAAACAACGAACGAAAATAATCTTAGCACTCCGGTGGTAAAAAATTCTCTCAGGAATCAATTAATATTCAACGGCTATTTTATGAATAAAAGACGGTTGTTTTCATTTCATTTTTGAAATTGATTGCGAACTTGCCAAAAGAATTTTACTTTTATAGATAAATAAATACTAAGAACACATGAAGCGATTTCGTCTATCCATACTCTTTATTCTTTTTGCTACTGTTTCATTTTCAGCTAACTATCCAAACGATACCTTAACCCATTATGCCAATGAAGCAGAAGCCAGGCAAAATGTTTTGCAGCTGTTAGACCTTTCAGAAACGAACAGGAGCAGAAATCCTGATAAAGCTCTGTCTTTTGCGTTGTCTGCTATAAAAATCAGTCAGGAAATGAACGATTACGAATTATGGAATAAATCGGAATATTTGGCAGGATTCGCATATTATGTTCAAAATGATTTTTCAGAAGCTATGCAGCATTTTGAAAAATCACTGGAGCTGAGCAGAACGTATGATTTTACTGCAGGAGAGGCTGCTGCGCTTAACCGTATGGGGAACACCTATCAACTTATGGGTCAGTATGAACAGGCTTTAAAATTTTACCAGCAGGCTTTATCCATTAACAAAAGAATGGATAATAATCAGGAGATTGCAAGAAACCTTACCAACCTGGGTAGTATTTACCGGCTGTTTGGTAACTATGAGTTGGCTATTAATCAGCATCTTGAGGCTTTAGAGATATACGAAGGGCTTCAAAATAATGAAGGGATAGCTTGGTCGGCCTTAAATATTGCCCGTTTGTTTAAAATGATGAAAAATTATGCTAAGAGTATTGAATATATTAATCAGTCTCTAGATATTTATCAGCAAATAGAAGAAGACAATCAGGTTCGTATAGGTGTAACCCTTTGTTTAAAAGAATTTGGTGATGTATATTACGAAATGGGCGACTTTGAGCAGGCGGTTGAATATAGTAACAGGGTTCTTGATATGAATAAAAAATCAGGCAATCAGCTGGGTGTTGCCAACTCATTAAGCACGCTGGGTAAAATATATTTTGATGCCGGAGAATATCATAAAGCAACGTCCTATTTAACCCGGGCAAAGACTTTAAAAGACTCTTTAAACGACGATACCGAAATAGCTTCTATTTTGCGATACCTGGGCAAGATAGACTTAATCAGCGGAAACCTGCACGAAGCAGGCACAAACTTAAAAAAAAGCCTTGATTTTGCCATTAAACAGCATTTAAAAGAAGATGTAAAAGAAGCTTACCTGGCTTTATCCGAACTATATGAAAATACAGCGAATCATGCTAAAGCACTTGAATATTATAAACTGTACACCGGATTAAAAGACAGTCTGAATAATCAGAAAATAAACGAATTAGAGTTGCAGTACGAGTTTGATAAAATGCAACGGCAAATAGAATTTGAGCAAAAACAAAAAGAAGCAGAGCAACAGGCTAGATTACAAAAACAAAAAATATATACCTGGGTATTTGTTGGCGGATTTATTTTCTTATTTCTTTTCTCGATTTTCATTTATAAAAGTTACCAGCGGAAGAAGAAAACAAATATCATCCTTACCCGGCAGAAAAAAGAAATTGAAAACCAAAAGGATGAAATCGAAGCTCAGCGCGATTTTGTAACCAAACAGCGCGATCAGATTGCTCATCAGAATGAAATTATTACCGATAGCATTGAATATGCTAAAAGGATTCAAAGTGCACTGCTCCCGCAGGAAAACTATTTGGAGAAATTATTGCCTGAGCATTTTGTATTTATGAAACCGAAGAATATTGTCAGCGGGGATTTCTTTTGGGCAACCGAGAAGCAAAATAAAATCATTGTCACTGTTGCTGATTGCACAGGACATGGCGTTCCCGGAGCTTTTATGAGTATGTTAGGCGTGGCGTTTTTAAACGAAATTGTAAACAATAGCTCTAAAGCTATGCCAGGCTTGATTCTAAGCCGTTTGCGGGATTTCATTATTCGATCGTTACACCAGGAATATGGTTATTCGGGTTCAAAAGACGGCATGGATATGGCGTTAATTTCCATTGATAAAAAAACACATAAAATGGAATATGCAGGGGCCTATAATCCGGTATTTATTATTCGAAACGGAGAGTTGCTGGAAATAAAAGGCGATAAAATGCCTATTGGAATTCATGCCGTTAAAATGGATAAATCATTTACCAACCACCAGTTTCAGCTTCAGAAAGATGACATGATTTATATGTTTTCCGATGGTTATGTTGACCAGTTTGGCGGGGAAGACGGGATGAAATTAAAGATGAAACCTTTTAAAGAACTTTTAGTGGAAGTTTCTGACAAGCCCATGATAAAACAGCAAGAGAAGCTTGAAAGCTATATGGAAAAATGGCAGGGCGATTATTCGCAGCTCGATGATATGATTGTTATGGGAATAAGGGTTTAATCCACCTTCGCCTTCTGTTTCGGCGGACGAGAAGGCAGTGATGTAATTCACTGACCTCTCCGGGTGTAAACCAGGAGTTCTATTTAATCCCTCGGCTTTGCCTCGGGGCAATTTATTCTTCGTTTATTTCCTCAATGGCTTCCGAAACATTAATTACATAATCGGCCAGCTTTTCGTTTTCAGAAATCAGGTCGTTATAGATTATTCCGACTTGATAGCTGTAGTCTTTTTTCTCTACACTCTTTAAATGTTCTTTTTTCAGCTTATTCCGGTATTGATTAATTTTCTCTTCAATGTCTAATGCGGTATTAATATCGATAAGCTTATATCCCTTTTCCAGGTTTTGAATCATCTCAGCCAATGCTTCGGAAACCATTGAAAACATCTTTTCAATGTGTTTTGTCTGCTTTTCGCTAAATTTAACTTTCCAGTCACTTTTTCGCATAAGCGTTTTCCCCAGGTTAAAGCAGCTGTCGGCAATACTTTCAATGTCTGAGATTACCTTTAACATGGCTTTTATACGTTTGGAACCTTCAATACTCAGCTCACCTTCCGAAACTTTGGTCAGGTAAGTGGCAATTTCCACCTCCATACGGTCGCTGATACCTTCGTATTTTTCAATTTTGTTATAACGCTTATTAAACTTTTTATCGGATGTTTCCTGGAACATCTTTTCTACAAAATGGAACATTTTCTCCACTCTTTCGCCAAACACCGTAATTTCTTTTTTCGCTTGATGAATAGATAACTCCGATGTGGATAACATTCCGGTGTTGATATATTTGAGTCTGAATTCCTCGGTATCGTCGCTCATAGGTACCAGCCTGATTACTATGGATTGAATTATCCGGGTAAACCAAATAAATATCAGCGTGTTGGTAATATTAAATGTGGTGTGGAAAATGGCCAATGCTACGGGAATAGCATGAGCCGATTCATAGGGAGAGGTCCCTCCGGTTTCGGTAATAAACCAGTCTATTCCCGAGAGGAAATAGTTAAAAATCAGGGATACCCATATTACACCGAGAATATTAAAAATAAGGTGCGCACGGGCTGCCCTTTTCGCTGAAACATTGGCAACTGCCGCGGCAATGTTAGCTGTTACCGCGGTACCGATATTTTCCCCTAAAACCATAGCGGCAGCAATATCAAAAGATATCCAGCCGTTGTTACACATAACCAGCGTAAGCGCCATGGTGGCGCTCGATGATTGGATGATTATGGTTAATAGTGTCCCTATCGTTAAAAACAGTAAGTGTGATAAGACACCATCCGATGTGTAGTTGCTTAAAAACGCTAAAATTTCAGGATTACTTTTTATGTCAGGCACCGAGGCTTTTAAGAAATCAAGCCCTAAAAATATCATGGCAAATCCGATGATAAATTCGCCCCAGAATTTATTTTTTTTGGTTTTAGAAAAAAGTAACGGAAAACTAATACCTATCAAGGGAAGAGAAATAATACTTATATCAACCTTAAAACCTAAAAGCGATATTATCCAGGCGGTTACCGTAGTTCCTATGTTGGCACCCATAATTACTCCAATTGACTCGGACAAAGCCAATAATCCTGCGTTAACAAAACTTACGACCATTACTGTAGTTGCTGACGACGACTGGATAAGGGTAGTAATTAAAAAGCCGGTAAATATGCCCTTTACCGGATTTGAAGTCATCTTAGCTAAAATATTTCGCATTTTATCGCCAGCTACTTTTTGCAGGGCTTCACTCATCAACTTCATTCCAAAAAGGAAAAACCCCAGGGAGCCAATGAGGGTTAAAAAGTCCAGTAACGAGTAATTCATAGGTTAATTTGTTGGATTAAAAGGACAAATCTATAAAAAAATTATTTTACTGATAACAATAAGCTAACTTTGAATTAACATTTTAATAACATATTTTGACCAAATAATAATTCGGATTATAATCCTAAATTTGAGCAAAAATTTTCATACCATGTATACGCTTAAGGATTTTCAACAAATCATTAATAAATCGATAGTCCGGGAACAAGTCGAAAAAGAACCTCAGGCTTTATATGATCCCATCAATTATACCCTTAAATCAGGAGGGAAAAGAATTCGTCCGGCTTTAGTGCTTTTAGCCCACAGTTTATTTTCTGATGATATTCAAAAGGCCATTAAGCCGGCCATTGGACTGGAGATTTTTCATAATTTCACGTTGTTACATGATGATATTATGGACCATGCCGAAATACGTCGTGGCATACCGGCGGTGCATAAAAAATGGGATGAAAATACGGCTATCCTTTCCGGTGATGCCATGCTTATCAAGGCATACGAGTATTTTTTGGATATGAATTCGCCGAATTTCAGGAAGATTTTACAGGTATTTAATCAAACAGCGCTTGAGGTTTGTGAAGGGCAGCAATACGACATGGAATTTGAGAAGAGAATGGATGTTACTGAAAAGGAATACCTCCGGATGATTGAATTAAAAACATCGGTTTTATTGGCCGGTGCCCTGAAAATTGGAGCTTTACTGGGTGATGCGGACGATCGTGATGCGAATTTGTTATATGAATTTGGCCGAAATATAGGACTGGCATTTCAGTTGCAGGATGATTTCCTTGATGTTTATGGGGATGAAAGAGTATTTGGCAAACAGATTGGGGGAGATATCGTTTCCAATAAGAAAACATTTTTATTGATTAAAGCGAAAGAACTGGCCGGAGATGAAGATTTACAAAGTCTAGACCATTGGTTGCAAAAAAAACCGGTAGACAGAGATGAAAAAATAAAAGCAATAACCAGCATTTATGATAACCTGAGGATTAAAGAAATTACCAAAGAAAAAATCCTTGGCCTGACCCAAAAAGCACTGAATTTACTTGATGAAGTAAAAGTTGAAAATGCTAAAAAAATAGAATTAAAAAATTTAGCGGGCAAACTGATTAACCGCAACGTCTAAATTATAAATGGAATAAGATGCCGGGGTTAAATACCATTTGTGGTGTTTCGGAAATGACATATTTTAGCTCGGCAAAAAATTCGGTCTTTGAACCTAACTTAAACTGAATGCCTCCTCCCAGGTTTGCTCCCGGAACAAGCCGCAATGTATTAAAATCATAGGTTTTCCCCAGCAACGGAGAGTGATGATCGTCTTTAATATGCCATCCCCCGGCATGGAACCCTCCCAGCAAATAAACATAAAAATTATTTCGGGTTCGGTAATTTAAAATATAATGGAAGTTAATGTTCAGGGCATAAACCGTTGTTACAGACTCGCCGCCATCATCCGTATATTGATACTTCCTGGGTAGATAAATGTTAAGATCCGGGACAAAATCGAATTTTTTGCCTAAGCTCCAATTAGCCCGCACGTTTAATCCAAACGAATTATTGGTATACCCGGCTTCATAGTCAAGTTCATTGCCCATGGCAAGAATTATTCCACCTCCCAGTTTATTTAGCTGCGCATATGATTGATGATAAGCTGAAAGGATAAAGAGAAGTGTCAGGGCTAATAAGATGTTTTTTTTCATGATTTCAACGATTAAAAAAAGGGATATCCGAAAGAATATCCCACAAATTTCATTAAAAAAAATTAAATTAAAAATATTAAAGGGCAAATAAAACCCCCACATTAAACACAGCTTCGTCGTAATTACTGACGATATATTTAAATTCGCTAAAAGCACTCATGTTTGAACTGAAATTAAAATTAACACCAGCTCCCATATTTAATCCGGGTTTAGTTCCAGTAACGTCATAATCATACAGTTCCGCATAAGGTCCTGTGTATTTTGCCGAGTAGTGGGTAATATTTAATCCTCCAACGGCATAAAAATCAAAATTGCCGGTATTCCAAAAAGTCCAGTTTCCATCAATATCAATAGCCCAACGATTATATTTCCAGTTTGTTCTGGTTTGAGGGAAAAATAGGCCAAATTCAACCGAACCGGCTAAATTTTCCAATAACATATCCAGCCCGTAAGTTCCTTTAAATTGTAATCCTACCGGAGGTCGGTCAGTTTCAAATACAAGTCCGCCACCTAACTTTATTTCCTGTGCATGGGTTTTTATACCGGAAAGGCTTATTAAAAGCACGACAGCAGAAAATATAACGATAAATTTTTTCATAATGGTTAATTTTTTTAAAGATTAGTAAATGATTTCAACAGGTTTATCAAAATCTGTGCAATACTTACAGCGAATTTATGAAAAAGTTCGTTTCAATGTATCTAAAACAAAAAATAATCGTATAAAAATGATAAATTTGTAGAACATAATAGTAATTTACCTCAAAAAAATCAATCATGTCAAATCTTTCAGGTCGAATTATACAGGTTATTGGCCCTGTTGTTGATGTTAATTTTGAAAATACCGAAGCAGAGCTTCCAAATATTCACGATGCCCTTGAAATAAAAAGAGACGATGGCTCTGTTTTAATTATCGAATGCCAGCAGCATATTGGTGAGAATACCCTTCGTTGTATTGCCATGGATTCTACCGATGGCTTACAAAGAGGGATGGATGTAAAAGCCACCGGGGCATCTATAAAAATTCCTGTTGGCGAGCAGGTTCGTGGTCGGTTAATTAATGTTATTGGGGAGCCAATAGACGGTATCAGTCAATTGGATAAAACGGGAGGTTATCAGATTCATAATAAAGCCCCTGAATATGTTGATTTAACGACCGATAAAGAGGTATTATTTACAGGGATTAAGGTTATTGATTTAATTGAACCCTATTCCAAAGGGGGTAAAATTGGTTTATTTGGTGGTGCAGGGGTAGGAAAAACCGTGCTGATTATGGAGATGATTAATAATATTGCTAAGAAATATTCAGGAACCACGGTTTTTGCAGGTGTTGGTGAACGCACACGGGAAGGAAACGATTTGCTTCGCGAGATGATTGAATCGGGGGTAATAAAATATGGAAAAGAGTTTGAAGAGAGTATGAAAGCAGGGGGCTGGGATTTGTCTAAAATCGATTACGAAGCGTTAAAAGAATCGCAGGCCAGCCTGGTCTTCGGACAGATGAACGAGCCTCCCGGAGCAAGAGCTACTGTAGCTTTAACCGGTTTATCACTGGCCGAATCTTTTCGTGATGGAGATAAAAAATCCGGTAAAGGGAATGATATTCTGTTTTTTATCGATAATATTTTTCGTTTTACCCAGGCCGGGTCGGAAGTGTCGGCTCTGTTAGGTCGAATGCCGTCGGCCGTAGGATATCAGCCTACCCTGGCTACGGAAATGGGAATGATGCAGGAACGGATCACATCAACCAAGCATGGTTCAATTACTTCGGTTCAGGCGGTTTATGTTCCTGCCGACGACCTTACCGATCCCGCTCCCGCAACAACTTTCTCCCACCTGGATGCAACCACCGTACTAAGCCGAAAGATTTCTGAACTTGGTATTTACCCTGCCGTTGATCCGCTGGATTCAACTTCCCGGATTTTAACACCTGAGGTTCTCGGAGATAAACATTATCAAACAGCACAAAAAGTAAAAGAGGTTTTACAACGTTATAAAGAGCTTCAGGACATTATTGCGATTCTTGGGATGGATGAGTTGTCCGAAGAGGATAAGGTTGTGGTACACAGGGCCCGAAGGGTTCAGCGGTTTTTGTCTCAACCTTTCCATGTAGCTGAAGCCTTTACCGGTCTTAAGGGTGAGTTTGTTAATATTGAAGATACGATTAAAGGGTTTAACATGATTCTCGACGGAGAGGTTGATAAATACCCTGAAGCAGCATTTCAACTGGTAGGAACAATTGATCAGGCCATTGAAAAAGGTGAAAAAATGCTTGCACAAGCAAAGAAAAAAGAATAACTTACATTTGGAAATTATTGAACATTATGCATTTGGAGATTATTACGCCTGATAAAAAGGTATTTTCAGGGAAAGTAAATGTTGTTCAGGTACCCGGAACAAAAGGCTTGTTTGAGGTGCTTGAATATCATGCCCCTATTATTTCAACCCTCGAAAAAGGAAGAGTAAAAATTGTTGAAGGGTCGGCTGAATCCTTTTTTCAAATTGATGGCGGAGTAATTGAAGTAAAAAATAATCAGGTGATTATTTTGGCAGAATCCATCAAAGGGTTTAAGTGATTTATGAAGCATTTACTGTATATTCTTTTTTTTATTGTTTGTAATAACTTTTTAGGTGCTCAGGAAAAAGTTTCTTTTACAGCAGAAGACGGCTTACCGGTTACAGCTGATTTATATAAAGTGAACCCTGATAAACCCTATGTAATTCTTCTTCACCAGGCAAGTTACAGCCGGGGTGAATATAAGCATACAGCCCGTAAAATAGTTAAATTTGGCTATAATTGTTTAGCCGTTGATTTACGCTCCGGGGGAGAGGTTAATTATATCCAGAATCATACTGCATTGCTGGCTGTTCAAAAAGGATATTCAACCGATTATTTAAGTTCATTAAAAGATATTGAAGCCGCAATACAATGGGTAAAACAACGAAACGACGATCCCATTATTCTTTTGGGCAGCTCTTTCTCAGCTTCATTAAGTTTGCTGCTGGCAAAAGGTAACCCTGATATTGAGGCTGTAATTGCCTTTAGTCCCGGAGAGTTTTTTGAACCCGAAATCAGCATAAAGCACAAAATAAAAAATTTTAACAAACCGGTTTTTGTTGCTGCTTCGAAACGGGAAGAAGATTATATTAAAGAAATGTTTCATTTTGTACCTTCCGCAAATAAAACGATATTTACACCCCAAAATGGTTCCGGAGAACATGGATCCAAGTCTTTATGGAAAAGCAATCCTTCAAGTAAAGAATACTGGCTTGCTTTAACCATGTTTTTCAGCAAAATACGTTAAATAATAATGCAAAAAGTACGTTTTTTAATTATTCGCTTTAGCTCTATTGGAGATATTGTATTAACCACACCGGTAGTGAGATGTCTGAAAAATCATGTAGAAGGTGCAGAAATCCATTATCTTACCAAGCCAGCATTTAGTAAAATTCTGGAAAACAATCCGTACATTGATAAGGTACATGTATTACAACCATCATTTGCGGATACTATTCATCAATTGAAATACCAGCATTTTGATTATATTATTGATCTGCATAAAAATTTACGTTCCTTCAGAGTTAAAAACAGGCTAAAGGTTATCTCGTTTTCTTTTAATAAGCTGAATAAAGAAAAGTGGTTGATGGTCAACTTTAAAAAGAATAAACTTCCCGATAAGCATATTGTTGATCGCTACCTGGAGACGCTATCTGTTTTTGATGTGCAAAATGATCACCAGGGGTTAGATTATTTTATTCCGGACAAAGATCACGTAGATTTGAATACCCTTTCTGATGAATTAGCTGGTGGATATGTGGGTGTTGTGGTAGGAGCATTTCATCCTACGAAAAAGATGCCTTCAGAAAAGATTGTTTCTATCTGCCGAAAAATTGACAAACCGGTTGTATTATTGGGTGGCCCGAATGATCAGGAAGAGGCAGAATATATAAAAAAGGCTGTTGGTACAAACATTTTTAATGCCTGTGGTAAATATAATATCAATCAATCCGCTTCGCTGGTAAAACAGGCCGGTGTTATTCTAACCCCGGATACAGGTTTAATGCATATCGCCAGTGCTTTTAAGAAAAAGATTGTGTCGGTTTGGGGCAATACTATTCCGGAATTTGGAATGTACCCTTATCTGCCCGGCCCGGAATCGGAAATCATGGAAATCAAAGGATTAAAATGCCGCCCTTGTACAAAAATCGGGTTTAGCCAATGCCCCAAAAAACATTTTAAATGTATTTTGGATTTGGATGATGATGCTATTGCTAAGAAGATTAGAGCATTGTATTCGTAATTTGATCTTTTCCAAAGTAACGTTGGGAAAGATTAATACAGGAGTTTTAGAAACTATACCTGAACCGTAAGAACAGTAAGGTCATTTTATCGTTTTGCCCGCCAAACTTTCCTTCAAATCGCTGACCGTATAACGAACATTCAAAATTGACGCTGGCAGAATACGCTATTGATGGCATGAGAAAATAACCATTCCCTAACGACGGGAAGTACATGGCTGCCAGCGTAGCATTTACCAGCGGATGAATGGGATAGCTCATTTGTCCAAACCAGGAGAATTCACTATACGACATGGTTTTTACCGACATGGGCATAAAATACAAATCATTAAAACTGTTGATATTTAATTTATCGAAATAACCATTGTAAATACCTTCCAGTTGAACATATAGCGAGTTGTCGAACATATAGTTTATTCCTGCACTGAATAATACAATACCTGTAGTATCCGAAAAGTTTTCCTGTGGGTGAAAATAACTGATTTCACCGTTAAAACCTGCATTTTTTATATTCCCCGACCAGCCTGCACCCAGCACATAATCGGTGGTGTCTGAAACGCCTCCCATAAACTGCAAATCATACCCCCATTTGTTAAAACGGTATAATCCGGCAGCGGTTATGTTATGATCCTTATCTATTTTAACAGCTATTTCGGCAACCGATGTAAAACCGGTATAATATTGCAATCGCAACGCATCACTCCCGGGTCGTTCTTCGTAATCAAAATCGAAAAAAGAATAAACATTGAAAATATCATTTGGATTCCATGCAAACGATTGCCCCCAGTTGATACGCTGGCGGCCCAATGTAGCTGTAAAACTGTTTTTGTTGTACTCAATATACGCACGGTCTATCGATGTGTTCAACAAAAAAGATTTTTCCTCCACCAGGTTGGTGGTTAAAAATCCAAGGAGTCCGTTATCTTGTTCAATCATATCTGCATATCCCGGAATCATTTTATTTAAGTCGCCATAGATAAACCGGTTGCGGGCTTCAACAGCCAGCGTCAGGTTATCGTTCATATACCACCTGAAATTAAGCCGGTTATGTATCATGTTATCCACCAGCCATACAGAATCAACCTCATTAAACATGGCGGTATTCATGTATTTAACATACCCGTTTAAGGTCATGTTTTTAAATATGGGTTCCTGACTTTTAGAAGTTAAAGCTAAAATAAACAGGACTGTAATTATGATTAACTTTCTCATAATAATGGTTTTATAATAGAACACAGAGAAAACAGATTAACCTGTAAGCACAGATAATTGCAGATAAATTATCCGGCTAAATTTGTGTTCTTGTTTACATGATCAGTGTCATCTGTTTCCTGTTCATATTCTTATTTTTAAAAATTTAACCCATGAATCATTTTCTTTTTTCATCCGACACCACATGTCCGTCTTCAACGGTAATAACCCTGTGGGCTTTTTTTACTACCCGCTGGTCGTGAGTAGAAAAGATAAAGGTGATTTTTTCCTCTTTATTCAGTTGTTCCATAATATCCAGCAAGGTCTCTGTTGATTTGGAATCGAGGTTTGCGGTTGGTTCGTCGGCCAGCACAAATTTAGGTTTTGAGGCCAGTGCTCTGGCCACAGCCACGCGTTGCTGCTGTCCTCCGGACAACCTGGACGGGCGGCTGTGTACCCGCTCTTTTAATCCTACTGCCGACAAGAGCTCCATAGAACGTTGACTCCTCTCTTTTCGTTTTTTGCCCTGAAGCTCCATAATAAACTCCACATTTTCTTTGGCCGTTAGAACCGGGATCAGGTTATACGCCTGAAAAACAAAACCGATATTTTGAAGCCTGAAATTAATCAGTTCCGATGAGCTTAAGTCCCCAATATCTGTACCATCAACAACAATCTCCCCTTCGGTAGGGGTGTCCAGCCCTCCAATTAAGTTAAGCAACGTTGTTTTTCCTGAACCCGAGGGACCTACAATGGCTGCAAACTCTCCTTCTTCAAACGAAAGATTGAGGTTATCTACGGCTTTTACTTTTACTTCTGAGTCGTCGTATATTTTTACCAGGTTTTTTAATTCTACTATTTTCATGGCTGTATATTTATAATTTTCTGAATCCTTTTTATTTATTAAGGTTTACATTTCTATTCTTAATGCATCTGCGGGTTTAAGCTTTATGGCTTTTCGTGCAGGGTAAATGGCTGCTATAACCCCTGTTAAGATTACAAGAAAGGTAACAACAATGACTGCATCAAATCCTATTTCGGGATAAATCACGGCATCAAAACCGAGAGAGTTTAATCCTTCGGCCCACAACGAAAGGTCAAGGCCTGTTTTTCCGGTAATCGCTGTTAGCACAACTGCCAGTGCAATTCCAATAACTCCTCCGGTTAACGACAGGTAGATGGTTTCGAGAACGATCATGGAAAAGACACGTATTTTATTCATTCCGATGGCCATTAACATACCTATCTCTTTTATCCTTTCAAGGATTACCATTAACATGGTGTTTACAATACCAAAGCCAAGGGCAAGTAGGATAATGACAACAAAAATATACATCATCAGATTCATACTTTCGTTCATCATTTTCATGTCGGGCATAATTTCTAACCACGACATTACCTCCAGGTTAGAAAATTCTGTCTTCAACTGGTCAGCAACTTTTTGCTCCATATTATTTTCCTTGAGAAGTATTGCCAGTTCGTGTCCGGCCTTCTCGTCTATATTAATCAGCCTTTTTAAGTCTGAAGCCCTGACAAAAGCTTTCCTTTCATCGTATTCCGAGTTGGCTGTCTGGTAAATTCCTGTGATCCTGAATGCACCACCGGTAAGGGTGCCGTCCATCTCGGTTAGCGTTACGACAACTTTTGAGCGAAGTTTTACTTTCAATTTATCGGCCAGTTTCTTGCCTATAACCAGCTGGTTTTTCTTTGTTTCTTCAAAATAGTTCCCTTCAACCAGCTTTTCGTGCAGATTGGTAACTTGTTGTTCCTGATCAGGATTAATACCCACAAGCTGCACACCCGAGCCGGTTTCTGCAGATGAAATCATACAGGTAGACAGTACTCTCGACGAAGCGGCCTTAACCTGAGTTTTATTTTCTGCGGCAGATTGTATCGTTTTTATATCAGGGATATAATTGTGGACATCGTTTGTTTCTATATATTCGGGATGATGAACCTGAATATGTGATATTTCGGTGTTGATTACCGCATTTATGCGTTGATTTATCCATCCAAACATAAATGCTATGGTATAAACACCGGCAAAAACGCCCAGGGCAATGGCTGTAATAATAACCATGCTTCGGGTTTTGTTTCGCCATACATTACGCCATGATACAGACCAAATCATAATTTTATTCTTTTAAAAATTAAAATTTAAGCTCTTAAAGCATTGGTTACTTTAAGGTTTTTTACTTTAAAAACCGGGTATAATGATATAATCAGAGTAATAATAAAAACGGTTATTACCTGGTTGATAAATACCGGTGGTGCAGTACCAAAAAAGAGATAGGGCTCAAAACCATATTGAAGGTATGCATCGGCAAGCTCGTCTGGTAAAGGAATTGGTTTTTCCACTAATAATAAAATAATCGGAATGCTTGCAATAAATCCGGTAATAACGCCAATAATACCAATAAGTATCGTTTCGTAGAAAAGAATGAGCGATAATTTTATTTTTTGCATTCCGACAGCAACCATAACCCCCAATTCTTTTCTTCGTTCGGCAACCATCATTATAATCGTTCCAAAAATACCAAACCCGATAACGATGTATAAAATAGCTTTCATTACGACTGCTCCTGCTTTATCACTTTCCAGAAACTGAACCATTTCAGGGTTTAGCTCCTGCCAGGTTAAAACAGCATGGTCTCTGTTTGTTATTTCATCCAGTTTTTTCTCTGCGCGTTGAACATCTGCGTACCCATCAACCATTATCATGAGCGAAGAGACCATTTCGTAAGCTGAATAAAACTCCTGCGCAGTGGAAATATCCATAAATACGCCAATGTTATTAAGCTGTGGTGTGGCAAACTTTAAGATTCCTTTCACAGGATAAATTCCTGCGGCGGTAACACCATGGTAGCCCTGACTGATTAAAACAAGGGTATCGTTTACTTCCATCCCGAGGTGACTGGCGATATTATACGATAACAAAATACCGTTGTCTCCTTTTTCTAAAAAATGACCTTTATGGACCCAGTTCTGCAGGTTTGATGTTTGTTGGTCTTTATCCGGTTCAAAGCCGATTACTGCACCTCCGCGAGTATTAGGGCCCGATGACATTAGTGCAAACGATTCGAGACGCTGCGAAACGCTGGTCACCTCATCAACAGCGCGTATTTTATTCAACATTTCTTCTGTGGGTGAAAAAGTGTTGTTGATGGATTTGTTTTCCTGGTAATCGGGATGCTGTACCTGCAAATACCCCGATGATAATTTTACCATCATATCAATCATATTTCCATAGGTACCGTCCTGCAAAGAGCTCATGATGGTAGAAATAAGCACACCAAAAAAAATGGAAGCTACGGTAATCAGTGTCCTTCGTTTATTTCGCCAAAGGTTCCTCCATGCTATTTTAAATTTATTCATAGGCTAATATTTTTAATATTGCGTTTCAGCGTACTCTTTTCATATTTTGTTGCGAAAAGAAAGACTCATTAATATCGATATTAAAACGGATCTTGTTTATGATTACTACCGTTTTCTGACTTTCTTTATCGGCCGGTATGATTTCAACGCGGGCAGGGATTTTACGGTTGTCCATTACCTTTACATCCGAAGCAAATTCGCTTTTAACCAAATCTCCGTATTCATCGTAATATTCAGATTTCATCATCATGTATTCATCTTTACTAATCCATCGTATCACCTTTCCCCACACTACGGCAGCATCTTCTTTGGGTGTCATTTCAATTTTCCAGCACTTCCTCCCATCAATGGTTTCCGAATCCGTGATTTTATGCGTATAATCAACAACCATAGATGATTCTTTTAGTATATCGTCATTCGTATAATCCGAACCCATCCATCCATCAGACATCATCGACGGAGGCAGTTTTATCATCCGGTTTATGGTGGGCATCCAGTTCCACATTTCCGTTTCGCGTTTCAAAAAGGTTTGCCCTTTTTCTTTGGCTGGTGATGTGATGAGGGTGAGTGCATAATCTCTGCCCAGTGTCCAACTTTTAAATTCGATGGTTCTTTCCCAGGCAGGCCGAATAATTTTCATGGTCATCTCGCTATAGCTTGATTTTTCACCATTCCATTTTTCATCGGCTTTTTTTACAATTTCTGTTGCATCTTGAGCAAATGCCGGGGATAAAAAAATCACCATAAAAGGGATTAGTACGGATGTAATTAAATGTTTTCTTTTCATAACCATTAACATTTTTTTGAATATATAGCGATTATTTTCTTTTCTACTGCATCTATTGGGTAACTTTTGGGATCTGAAACATAACTCAAAGCAACACCATCCAGTAAGGATTGAAAAAAACGAACTTCTGCCTGTGGGTTTTCATATCCCTGTTCTTTAAAATAGGAAAAAAGAATAGTATAAAAAGGTTCCATCATCTCCCAAAGCTCATTGTTAAATAAATGAAGAACAGGAGCCTGCATTATAAGTGAAAAGTATAATCTCCAATAAGCAATATGATTTTTAATTAAATGTAAGGATTGTTTGATAAAATGAATGAGCTCTTCGGTGGTTAAAACACCATCCTGATTGGGATCAAAAAACTGTACTAAATCATCAAAACCATGAAATATTATTGCTTTAAGCAATTCTTCTTTACTATCGAAATAATTATACATTAATCCTTTAGAAATCCGCGCCTTACCAGCAATTTTACTAATTGATGTCGAATGGTATCCTTCGTTAGAAAAAAGTTCTAACGCTACCTGCATGATTAGCAGCTTTCTTTCTTCTCTTATATCTTCGAATTGTTTAGGAGTTCTTGGAGACATTATCCCTTTATTTAAGTTTTTTGTATTAATCGCAACCACGTCTTTTGACTGAACGGTTGGTCAAATATAAAATATTTTTATCTTATAAGTCAAAATTTTAAGGTATTTTTTATAATTTTATTTTCCATCGTAGAAATAATTTATTAATTTACAATAGATTAATTCATCTCATTCATGAGCATATTAAGAAGAGCTATCATTATTTGTTTTTTTATTTTGTTTTTTATTGGGATTCCTTTCGGGGATTCGTATGCTATTCGAAATTCCTTTGATTTTCCGGATAGTATTTCCAATCAATCCGAACAAATACAGATAGATTTTATACTTGACTCAGCGGAAAGGTTAATAAGCATAGACTATAATCAATCCAGCCGGCTGATTCGTATAGCCCGCCAATCTTCCGACAGCCTCGACAATGATTTATATATGGGCAAAGCACTTTTTTTACAGGGGAAATTAAATTATGCCAACGGCTATTTTTATGAAGCCGAAGAAATTTTTCAACATCTTTTAGATCAATATACTGATGTATTGGATAATAATACCCTTGCTGAAATTAAACATAATTTAGGATTAACCTATATGCGGTTTAATAATTATAACAAAGCAATTAATTTAATTCAGGAAGCACTTTTTTTTTATGAGGAAAAAGGAGACAAGTTAAATATTGCGACTGCAATTAAGGATATGGGTATTATATATTATTATCTGGGGAATGAAGATTCGGCATTAGAACAATATCAGAAAGCATTGTTACTATATAAAGAGATAGGTGATGATCAGGGCATTGCCCTGTGTCTGAATAATATTGGGATGGTTTTCGGACTTAAAGGCAACTACCCCCTTGCCATAGAATATTTGGAAAAATCGTTGGAAATAAAATATGTATTAAATAATCAACCAGGGATTGCCAATAGTCTGGGGAATATTGGCCAGATATATGCTTCGGCAGGAGATTATGATAAAGCGCTTGATTATTATAGCCAGATGCTTAAAAAGTGGCTTGATATGGAGAATGTGAATGGTATTTCCGAAGCGTATAATTATTTAGGAGAGGTATATCTTCGGATGGGAGAAAATAACAAAGCGATTGATGTATTACGCAAAGGGAACCGAATTGCTTCTGAAAACAAGCTTAAACAACGTTTAATTGATAATTTTGAACTCCTGTCAGAAGCTTATGAAAAAGAAAATAATTATGAAAATGCGTTATTTTATTTTAAAAAATATAATATAAGTAAAGACTCATTATATGAGAGTTTAACCAATCAGCGAATATCTGAATACATTAGCCGTTATGAGAAATTACGAGCCGAAAATGAAATCATCGATCAGGAACGCAAGATACTCAAACAACGATTTCAAATTATCTTTATCATCATTATCCTGATTGCTTTAATCGTATTTTTGTTTTTATTATACCGGCAAAACCGAACCATCCGTAAGAAAAGCAAAAAGATACAGAATATAAATAAAGCCCTTGACCTGAGGGTTAAAGAAAAAACATCAGCATTGCGAATCGCTCGTTTTTCTATTGATCTGGCCTTTGATGCCATAATCTGGATGCAAAAAAACGGGAAAATATTTTATGTTAACCAGTCGGCTTGCAATATGTTATCGTACAAAAAGGAGGAGTTGGAGCGTATGTATATATTTGATATCGTTCCTGAATTTACCCATGATGTATGGAATAGTTACTGGAATCAGCTTAAACAGAAACAATCGTTAATTATTCAGTTGTATTACCAAACAAATAAAGGCAATAAAATACCGGTTGAGGCTGCATTTAATTTTCGGGAATTTGAGGGTGAGGAATATAATTTTACTTTTAGCAGGAATATTGTTGACCGAAAAATTGCCGAAGAAAAACTAAAAAAAGCGAAAGAAAGAGCGGAACGATCAGATCAGCAAAAATCGGCATTTTTAGCCAATATGTCGCATGAAATTCGAACACCCATGAATGCCATTAATGGTTTTTTAGATTTGCTGTCTGAATCGGAACTACCCTCCAGGGAAAGAAAAGAGATTACCAGCTTAGCCCGCTCCAGCAGCAAAGACCTTTTAAATATAATTAATGATATTATTGATATTTCAAAAATTGAAGCAGATGAGCTTACCATAGAAAAGGCATTGTATTATGTTCATGAAATTCTTCAGGAAGTGTATGATTTTTATGTAAAAGATCTGAATTATTTACATAAAGAAAAAGTTAAACTGAAGCTACACATAGAAAACTCCCATTCTAATGATAAGCTTGCCTTGTATACAGATAAGTCGCGCTTTAAGCAGGTGATGAATAATTTAATCAGTAATGCCATAAAATTTACAGATCAGGGAGAGGTTGTTTTTGGATATCGGCCAATAACTTCAGGAGGAAGAGAGCTTTTGAGATTTTTTGTGAAAGATACAGGAATTGGTATCCCCGAAGAAAGCCAGGAATATATTTTTAACCGGTTTAGTAAGCTCGACGAGAAACGGAAAAATGTCTATAAAGGAACAGGATTAGGTTTAGCTATTTCCAGGAAGCTGGTTCAAATGCTGGGAGGAAAAATTGGGGTTCAATCCCGTGAAGGCAAAGGGTCAGAATTTTATTTTACGTTACCTTACAAAATACTGGATAGTAAAGAAACCAAGCTTTTACACTCTCCGGAGAAGAAGATGAAGGTTGACTGGAAAGATAAAGTAATTTTAGTGGTTGAAGACACGCCCTCCAATTATTTACTCTTAGAAAATTATTTAAAACCAACAAAAATCCAGATTTTTTGGGCTAAATCAGGGAAAGAAGCCATTGATATTTTTAAAGAAACAGAACATTTCGACCTGGTATTAATGGATATTCAGTTACCCGGAATTAATGGTTATGAAGTAACAAAACTGATAAAGGCATATAACCAAAACGTTCCTGTAATTGCACAAACGGCATATGCACTATCTGGAGAGAAAGAACACAGCCTGACAGAAGGTTGCGACGATTATATTGCCAAACCCTTTAAAAAGGAGACATTAATTGAAGTGTTAAGTAAATACTTATAAAGGTCTAATTGTCAGCTATTTTATTTATATCCTGCTAAAGCTTCTTTTCGAAGCGTATATTTTTCTTTATCGGTTAGTTTTTTGTTTGATGGGAAAACTGGATTTTCCCACGCACCATACATTGAATTGGGCAAAAGAATAAATTTTTTTCCAAACAACTCTTTGTTTTCCTCTACCGCGTTAAAACCGAAGTTGTGTGAGCGGTCTTCAAAAATTTCAGAAAAATCGCCCAGGTTATCACCGATTAAAAGGATGATTTCATAATCATTAGCGACTATTTGCCGGCGTAATTTTTTACTACTGGTATTTGATTTTAAAAGTAAATGCATACTATCGGCAAAAGCGAAATTTTCTTTTTGTAAGTTTTTAAGGGTTACCTCAAATTCATCTACGTGACGATTCGAGATATAAAAAACCTCTACATCTTTCGATTTGGCAAAATGCGAAAACTCAACAGCTCCCGGTAAAGCTCTAGCCGATACTTTTGCTGTCCAGTCCCTCCATCGGTTGGTGGTATAACCGTTTCCGGTATGCACACAATTTGCCTCAAAAGGACTGTTATCAAGCATGGTTTCATCAATATCAACAACTACCGCCTTTTTATTTGCTGTGGATTGTTCTGATAATTCTTGCTCAATCCGGTATTTTGCCCAATTAAAACTTTGGTAATAGATTGCTTTCATCTCGGCAGACTTCTGGTACCATAGCACCGACATGATTAAATGATCCTGTGTGTCCTGAGGCTCTTTGTGGGTTTTGCATGATGTGGAAAAGACAGAAAGAATAAAGACAACAACGAATATTTTTTTCATAACGCAACATTTTTTATTTTTAAAAGATAAAGGTAGTGATTTTATTTTTTTGGATAAAAATAGGTTATGCGCCTGTAACTTTTTATATCCTTAAACGTCTTACCAACGAAAAAGAGAAAAATTGGAATGACTGTAGAGCAATACAATAAAAGTATAGACTTGTATTCAGATGCTATATATCGGTTTATCTTAAAAAACATGAACCAACCCGATGAAGCAAAAGATATTGTGCAGGATACTTTTGAAAAATTGTGGGTAAGAGCAGCCGATGTGTCGTTTGAAAAGGTAAAGTCATATTTGTTTTCTACAGCATACCACACCATGATTGATAAAATCAGGAAAAATAAACGAATCTCATCGGTAGACGAATATGGGAGTTTAGATCCATTGCATAATGAGCACTATACGGATTTAAGTGAAATTTTAAACGAGGCCCTAAAGACTTTGCCGGATGTACAACGTTCGGTAATCCTGCTGAGAGATTATGAAGGATACTCTTACCGGGAAATTGCAGACATTACAGCATTATCCGAGTCGCAGGTTAAGGTTTATATTTATAGGGGAAGATTGGCCCTGAAAAAATATATTGGCAGCATGGAAGTTTTCATATAAGGGATGAATCAATGAATGAAATTAACAGACATAATTACGAAATCTATTGCATGGATTACCTGGATGGCCAATTATCTCCATCCCAGGAAGAGCTGTTATGGTCATTTTTACACAAAAACCCCGACTTAAAACAAGAAATGGAAGAGTTTGAGTCTGTTCATATTCCATCCCATGAACATGATCAAGAGTTCTCCGGGAAACAACAATTAAAAAAATCAATTTTATTAGATGAAAACCAAAGCTCAATATTTGATGAACTTTGTATCAGGTATATAGAAGGGGATTTGAGCCTGAAGGAAAAAGCTGCATTGAACGAATACCTGAATAGTAATCCACAGAAAGCCAAGGCGTTTAAAATATATAAGCAAACAAAATTTCAAGCCGATTTGTCAATTATCTTTCCGGAAAAAGAAAAATTGAAAAAATCCGGGATAATTTTTGCGATGAAAAGATTTTATCCGTACATCGCTGTTGCTGCTTCCATATTGTTGCTTATTGCTGCATATCTTTTTGTTCCACAAAAAAGCAATGAATCTTATTCAACCAGGGTTGCTGTTTTTGAAGCCCTGCCGGCTCAGGAGAATACAATACAACTGGAATTAGCAGAACAACAGGTATTACCTAATTTGTCGACTCCTTTGGCAGAAGTAAAAGATTATCCATCCCCTGCTGAAGAGAAAAAAGATCAATCAATACCTTCTGAAGGTGTTAGAGACAGTGAAAGCTTGAGGGTAGCTGCGATTGATCCTCTTCCACTAAAACCGATTGATCAAAAAAGAATCCCCTTACATCTTGCCAGGGTTGAGTCCGGAATCACGAATAAAACGTTGGACTATTTTCAGACCCAATACAATCAGGAACCAGACGATAAAAATATAACCTCATTTTTAGCCGAATCGGTAAGTGAAAGAAGGAATAAAAACTCCGAAAATGATAATAAGAAGTTTGAACTATTTGACTTGGCACGTTGGAGTGTTCGGGGTGTTAATTGGTTAACCGGCAGCAATATGACATTAGAAAAACAATACAACAAAGAAGGAGAAGCAGAAAAAATTAACTTCAATTCAAAGCTCATCGCCTTTTCGGCGCCTGTTAATGAAAAATAATATTTACTGTAACAAACAGGAGTACTTGTCCGTCCTAACAGTGAAAATAATCAATAAGAAAAAACAATTAAAAATTTAATATCATGAAAAAAAGTATATTATTATTAGCGATCTTAATATTTACATTAGGTCTTGTCGCACAAGAAAACAATACCGATGTAGATACGATGAAAAAAGAGCTTAAGGAAAAGAAAGCAGATACGACGAGGATTATGCTGAAAAGGAAAACCGTAAAAATAATCGAAAATGAAGATGATGGAGAAACCCAAATTTATGTACAAAAACATGACAGGGGGGATTGGGAATTTTTAGGAAATGGTGATAAACGATATAACTATAATCGATTTAAAGGTTCCTGGTCTGGTTTTTCTATGGGATTAAGCAATTTTGTAGATAAGGATTTCTCCATTAGCCGATCGGGTGATAATGAATTTATGGACCTGAATACCGGAAAATCATGGAATTTAAATTTAAACATTGCCCAATATAGTGTGAATTTAGCCAGCAATAAATTTGGTTTGGTAACAGGATTAGGCCTTGAGTTTAATTTTTACCGTTTTGACAGAGATAATTCTATTCAGAAAGATCTTGACGGGGTAATTATCAATCAGGAGTTGCCGATTTCCTGGAATATTGAAAAATCTAAATTTTCGACCACCTATGCAACCGTACCCATACTTCTCGAAGTACACACTTCTGGCAGTCAGCATAAAGGGATGGTTTTCGCAGCAGGTATCATTGGGGGAGCTAAATTAGGCTCTAACACAAAAATCGTTTATAAAGAAAATGGCGATAAAAAGAAAGACAAAGTCAGGAATGATTACAATCTTAATCCTTTCAGATACGGAGTTACCGCTCGTTTTGGTGTGGGAGACTGGCTGGTTTATGGAACATATTATTTAACGCCATTGTTTGAGAAAAACAAAGGGCCTGAACTGTATCCTATTTCGGTAGGTCTGGCCTTGTCATTTGAATAATAAAAAAATGAATTTTTATAAAATAAGCCAATATATAATGTTGGCTTATTTTTTTTTATGACTCATTAACTATAAATTAATTTAATTAAAAGTTTATAATATGCTTAATAAAAATTGTTTAAGAATGATTAAATAAAAATACATTTAAGTTTTAGCTCAAATTTCTCCGATAAAATTATTTTTCTTTTAAGAACCTTTATTGTATCTTTCCATAGCATGATTAAATTTTTTATATCATTCTATGAAAAGAAAAACATTTTTTATCCTTATTTTATTTTTTATTGCACCGTTTTCCCTGAAAGCACAAAACAGCTCCCTGGATAGTTTTTTGATTGTTCATGAAAATAAGCATGATACGGTAAAAATGCAGTTACTTCTCAATGAATACTTTCCTAAATACAGGCGGGGCATTGTTTCTGACGGGGAAGAGTGCCTGGAAAAAGCATTAGAAATTGCTGAAAAATATGACGATTTATGGATGAAGGGAATTGTATTGATAAAATTTGGAGATTATAATAAAACCACTGGAGATCATGAAAAGGCTATTGAATATTATACTCAGGCGTTGAATGTTTTCGAAAAATTTAAAAAAGAAAAAACTTTTGAAAAGAAGGCAGAACATAATTTAGCCAGCATATATAACAATCTTGGAGCAACCTATCAAAGTATGGGGAAATATGAAGAGGCTATGTCGAACCTAATTAAATCATTAGGGTTTTATGAAACAATGAATGATTCGTCAGGATTAGCTAAAACCTATACTAATCTGGGATTGTTATATTTTGATCACGGAGAATTTGATAAAAGCCTTGAATTTTATAATAAATCACTAACCTTAAAACGACAATTAAATGATCTAAGAGGAATCGCTTTACTGTATAACAATATTGCCATAGTCAATTATTACACAGAAAATTATGACAGTGTAAGGTATTATTTTCAGCAATCATATGAAATATATGTTGATATGGGAGATAGAAGAAATCAGGTGATGGCCTTGTCTAATTTGGCTGAAATATATGCTGTTTTAGGGCAAAAAGATAAAGCGCTTAAAACATATTTTGAGGTTTTAAAAATTGAAGATGAATTAAAGGAGCGCGCGCAAATGGCGAAAACCTATTTTATTATTGCTGATTTATATAGTTCTCGCAGTAATTTTAAGGAGGCGAAAAGCTATCTTTATCCATCGCTTAATTTGGCTAAAGAAGCAAGCTCATTAATTGATATCAGGAATGCATATTCCTTGTTAACAGAGATCTATAAAGAAGAAAGAGATTATAAAACCGCACTAAAATATAATGAACTGTATTGTACAATTAATGATAGTATTTTCAATGCTGAAAAATTGAGACAAATTAAAGAAATTGAAACTCAATATGAAACCCGGAAAAAAGAACAACGAATTAAGAATTTGGAAAACGAAAAAATAATTAGCGATTTGCGAATCAAAAGACAACAATTTTTAATCTTTTCAGTGATTCTCGGATTGTTGATTATTTCTTCGTTTATACTGGTTTTATTTAATCGAAACAAGAAAATTCGATTGGCTAACGATAAACTTTCTTATCAGAAGAAACAAATTACTGATAGTATTGAATATGCAAGTAAGATTCAAACCGCTATTTTACCCCCCGATGATTATATTACTCAATTAATACCCCAACATTTTATTTTTTATAAACCCCGCGATATTGTTAGTGGAGATTTTTACTGGGTTACCGAAAAAAACAACAAAATTGTTGTGGCAGTAGTTGATTGTACCGGACATGGAGTGCCCGGTGCCTTTATGAGTATGTTGGGAACAGCATTTTTAAACGAAATTGTTAATTCGGATTTTGATCAGAAAGCAAACAGCATTTTAAATCAACTGCGAAACTATATTAAAAAATCATTACACCAAACCGGCAAAGATGATGAAACCAAAGACGGGATGGATATTTCTCTTTGTATAATCGATAAAAATAAAGGGACATTACAGTTTGCCGGAGCTTATAATTCGCTCTTTCTTATAAGTAACAATAAACCCCTAATGATTAAAGGCGACAGAATGCCTATTGGTATCTACATGAAAGAGAAAGATACATTTACGAATCACGAAATAGACATTCAACCGGGTGATATGTTTTACCTGTTTACCGATGGTTACATTGATCAATTCGGAGGGGATAACAGACGAAAATTCCGAATAGCTCCTTTCAGAGAGTTACTTTTTTCTGTTCATCTTAAACCAGTAGAAGAACAAAAAAAGATCCTTGAAGCCAGTTTTAATGCATGGAAAGGCCAATTAGAACAAATTGATGATGTTTTAGTATTTGGATTCAGAATTTGACAGTTCACAAGAAGATTTAGTATCTTAGCCCCAAAATAAATTTTAAACATTAAAAACAGACCATTATGAGACTTCTTTTAATAAGTAATTCAACCAATGCCGGAGAAGCATATCTTGATTATCCAAAACATGAGATCAAGAAGTTTCTTGGGGATAACGTAAAGAAAGTATTATTTATACCTTATGCAGCAGTTACCTTTTCTTTTGATGAGTATCAACAAAAAGTGCAGGAACGTTTTGCTGAAATAGGGTACGAAGTAGATTCTATTCATCATTACGATTATGATAAAAAGAAACAGGCGTTAAAAGATGCAGAAGCTATTGTAGTTGGAGGGGGGAATACATTTCATCTTACAAAACTTATGCAACAGCAGGATTTACTGGAAACCATTCGTTACGAATGCCTGAAAGGCAAACCTTACGTTGGCTGGAGTGCCGGGTCGAATGTAACCTGCCCGACCATTTGTACTACCAACGATATGCCTATTGTTGAACCGGAAAGTTTCCATGCCATCAATCTGGTACGTTTTCAGATCAATCCTCACTATTTGGATGCCAATCCTGACGGACATGCCGGTGAAACCAGAGAACAGCGAATTAATGAATACCTGGAAGCGAATCCATATATTTATGTTGTTGGATTAAGAGAAGGGACGATGCTCAAAATAGACAATGCAAAAGCAGAGCTCATCGGTCCGCGAAATGCCCGAATATTTAAGCACGGTGAAGAACCCAGGGAATTAGCTCCGGGCGATGATTTTGATTTTTTGTTTGAGTAGATATAAAATCTTATTTCTTTCATTAAAAAGCTGTCTCCAAATGGATCGACAGCTTTTGTTTTTTCAATAATTTCTAAGTTGTTGACCTTGTATGCTTCCCGATTTTCTGTTAATTAAACGCTTGGTTAAATTATTTAACTCGGAATTCTGAAGCAGAGCCTCACACCCTGTCTAAAAAACCCCCCACCGAAGGGAAGTTTATGGGCTGTTGAAAGACAGATTGACAAACGAATCGTTGGTTGTTAACAATGCATCTATTCGTAGTCGATATTCTTGATCTTCTTGATGGGTTGTATCTGGTTAGTCATCAACTCCTTATTAAAGGCTGTTTTATTTTGAGTTTGTCCGAATGAAAAATTGACCAAGATAAGGGCAACAATAATTAATGCTAATTTTTTTGTTTTATGTTTTGTCCGTTTTGATTGTTAATAACCGCGAACGGCCGTCTGTCTAAAAAATCTTTTATTTCAAATCGTCCAGCATTTTCTGTGCATCTCTCTGAAAATAGACATTCCATGGATAAGTATTAGCCGCTTCATTAGGGTTCTGAGCAACTACCCATTCCAAATCGGATTTATAGGCTTCCATATTGCCCATTAAAAGGTAAAAATATTTAGCTCTTCCCCAACGATTAACTAAGTAGTTCGGGCCCACTTCAACGGCTTTGTTAAATTCTTCCTTTGCGCGCTGCTTACTTCCACCAAATTTTTCCGGTACAGATAAGAAATACAATGCGCGAGAAAAGTAATTACCACCGCCAGCCCAATTGGGGTCTAATTCATCAATGCGTTCAATCATAATATTATTTTGAATAGGGATCCTGGTATTAATAATTCTCCCAACAGGTCTCATACATTCCTTGAAATAATAAAACCTGGCTGTATACCAATACCCCATGGCATCAATTTCATCTATAGTTAATTTATTAAATGCATCGGTAATTTCTGTTCCTTTTTTAATTTCAGAAGAAAATTTTTGGTTCGTGCACATGGCCTTTTCACAATATTTAATAGCTTCGCGGTAATAAAATTTTTTATCTTTTATTTTTTCGGCGTATGCTGCTCCCATTAAAATATTGTAATTTCCTATCTTCCATAATGCATAATAATGATAAGGATCTGCATTTTCAATCTTTTTAAAAGCATCTATAAGTTTTAAAACTTCACCCGATGAAGAAGCTGTCGATTCTATTTTGTGCGCCTCATTCAAGAGTTTATCGATATTGTCTGAACTTATCTTTTCATCAAATTCATAACATCCTGGTTTAAAGCTTACACAGGATTCTATCGTGAGAATCATGACCCCTAATCCAACATATATTAAATACTTTTTTAATTTTTTCATAATTACCGATTTTATAAAGTGATTGATTTAAAAGATTATATTGTATCCAACACCATCTTCCCTTTTTATAAATTGATGCTCATTACTTAAGTCAATCTCAACCCCATGTAAAATGGTATAATAAAAATTGCGAATGTTTTTACTTTCTTCAGGGACTTCACCTATAAAAAAAGTATGCGTTGTACCTGTTGGAAATCTAAAGCCTACTGCCTTGGTGAACTGCACATAGTTTGCATTATTTGCAATGGGAGTTTCAACTTTTTCGCCTAATAATTTACCATCGCTGGTAAATATCCGGCTTCCCTTTAGATTGAAATCCTGTCTGTTACTGGTGATATAAATCCTTTTCTGGAAATTCATTTTTTCGACCCATTCTTTATGCTTCTCCTGATTAACTGCCGCCGAATTTATAATTACATTGTCAAACATTAACCCGAAATTATTTTCTTTTGTGCTATACTTAAATAAATATTCCAAATAAGAGTTCCCCAAACTGTGAACAAACAAAGAAAAATTAGTTTTTTCTTTAAAAGTCTTATGGTGTTGCTTCATAGAATCCAGATATTGCATAAGTTTGTTAAAATGATGCATTGACTTTTTTACATTTTCTTTTGACTTTTTGTAATTTTTTAACCCATTGATCGTTGGATCTTTACTGGGCCAACTAAAAACGATTACTTTAACCTGATATAAATGCTGAATGTCAAAACCACGCATAACCGATTGTTCATAAGTTTTGCTATCACCATGAACAAAAAGAAGCCAATCAGAATGAATCGAAGTAACCTGGCTTTTG
>DATFIZ010000014.1:0-6097 GCA_035269575.1 Bacteroidales bacterium
GGTGGCGATGCTTCGGGCAGCGGAGGAACCGTTGCTTACAGTTTAGGGCAGGTGTTTTACACCACTAACTCCGGTACTTCGGGTACAGTAAGCCAGGGAGTACAACAAGGCTACGTAATCTCTACGGTTGGCATGAAGGAACCAGAATTAACCATTTCACTGTCTGTTTTTCCTAACCCAACAACCGATCAATTGACTTTGCAAATACACGATTACAATAACGAAAAGCTGACCTATCAGCTTTTTGATATGCAAGGTAAATTAGTAAGCAGTGAGGTTATCATATCTAACCAAACACACGTTAATATGAGCAACTTCCCTGTTGCAAGCTATTTTATGATTGTAATGCAAAAAAACAGAAAAATTAAATCATTTAAAATCATTAAACAATGAAAAAAATAGTTACATTTTTAGGCACGATAGCTATTTGGACACTGTTAACGGCAGGCTTATTTCAGCCACAGCAGGCGTGTGCTCAAACACCCGAAAAAATGAGCTATCAGGCAGTGATAAGAGATAGCGATGATAATTTAATAGTTAATATTTCGGTTGGAATGCAAATTAGCATCCTGGAAGGTTCAGCAAGTGGTACTGAAGTTTATGTAGAAAGACAATTCCCTACAACGAATAACAATGGATTGGTAAGCATTGAAATTGGTAGTTCAGATGCAACCGTTGTAAGTGGTGATTTTACGACTATTGACTGGTCAACAGGAATTTATTTTATTAAAACCGAAACTGATTTAAACGGCGGTTCAAGTTATACCATAACAGGCACAAGCCAGTTATTAAGCGTGCCTTATGCTTTGCATGCAAAATCTGCGGATACAGTAAGCGGTGAAATAGCCGAAACCGACCCCAGCGTACCCACCGGCAAACAAATTGGTGAAATGCAATACTGGGATGGAAAGAAATGGGTAACGATTTCAGCAGGTAATGAAGGGCAGGTTTTAATCTTTGAAAGTGGTGTACCAATATGGAAGACACCAGGGGTGGTTGAAAACCCGACCACCGGCAAAATATGGATGGACAGAAACCTTGGAGCTTTGAGAGTTGCTGCTTCAAGCACCGATGCAGATGCATACGGTGATTTATACCAATGGGGCAGGGCTGGCGACGGACATCAGCTAAGAACAACCGACACAACCAGAACTACAAGCAGTAGCGATACGCCCTTTTATGGAGTTTTTATAACCGTCAACAGCAACCCTTATGACTGGCGTAGCCCACAAAACGACACTTTATGGCAGGGTGTAAACGGCACCAATAACCCTTGTCCGGGTGGTTATCGTTTGCCCACAGAAGCTGAATGGGAGGCAGAACGCACAAGCTGGAGCAGCAACGATGCAGCAGGGGCTTTTGCCTCACCGCTTAAATTGTCCATGGCGGGCGGCCGCAGCTGCAGCAGTGGTTTGCTCGTCTATGTCGGCTCCAACGGCGGCTATTGGTCGAGTACCGTTAGTGATATCTTCTCACGGCGCCTGGGCTTCAATAGCAGCACAGCAAAGATGTATAGCAACCAACGGGCGTACGGATTCTCTGTGCGTTGCCTTAAGGATTGATTTATCCCGTGAAATTTGCGTAATGCAACGAAGCAAATATTTCATCGGGACCCTTTGATTAGCGGAGAGATTAGAAACTTTGACATTTTACCAGGCCATCCCTTTAGGGTGGCATGGTTTAAATACCGCCTTGTTTGTTGAGCTTGTCGAAACAGGCGATCGATTTTTTTTAAGTAATGAACATTAAAGAAAAAGTTGACTTGATTAGCCCTTCCCGCACCCTTTGGTTCCTTAAAGGGAGCCAGTCCGCGTGGTAGAATGGTGCGGTGGATCTCCCCTTCAGGGGTCGGGGGGTAGCGTAGGGTAGCAATATGGAAAATACAATAAACAAATAATGGCACAACTTAAAAATACTTTAGAAAGAGCCATGTTTTACGGAGCAAAGCCGATTATCTTCGAGAGAGCAAAAGCCTTAAGAGAAAATCCAACAAAGGCGGAAATAGCCTTATGGGATATTTTAAGAAAAAAACAAATGATGGGCTTACGTTTTAAACAACAACATCCAATTCGTATTTTTATTGCCGATTTTTATTGTCATGCCATAAAGTTGGTTATAGAAGTAGATGGAGATATACATAATGCTGAAGAAAATAAAGAATACGACCAAAATAGAACTGCTGAGTTGGAAAACTACGGTATTACTGTTATTCGATTTTAACAATGAAGAAATTATGAAAGATATTGAAATAGTAAAAAGTAAAATTGAAAAGGTGTGTGAAAGACTTTTGTAAGGTTAAAGTCCTTCCCGCACCCTTAATCCCTAAAGGGAGCCTATTCACATGGCAGGTTTGTGCGGTGGATCTCCCCTTCAGGGGTCGGGGGTAACGTAGGGTAGCATGAAAAGCATACATATAATATAACAACGATAAAATTTTAAAAATGAAAATACAATTACTAATCGTTTTCGCTCTCTTTAATGCGCTTGCTTTTTCTCAAAACACTATTACAGGAACTTTTCCGGACCTTGCCAATCAACAAATTAAACTTGTTGGCTTTAACGGTTTTGATACATACCCAATAGACAGCACACAAGCCAATGAAAAAGGACAGTTTCAGTTGTCTTTCGGCACAAAAGACTTTGGCATGGCTTATCTTTTGTCAGAAGAAAATAAAAGCTTTGTTGTAATTCTGGCTGTAAATGAAAACCTGCAATTAACAGGGGAAAACTTTGCTTTACCTGAAACCATCGTAATTAAAAAAGGCATTCAAAATCAATTGTTTGAGCAATATGCATCAGAACATCCACGCCGCGAACAAACCCTGAGTGCATGGGATTACCTGTCAAAAATTTATAGGAAAGATTCGCTTTTTGCCGTTCATGAAGCTCCCAAACAGGCAATAGAAACCGAAAAAAAACGCATAAAAACCGAAGACCGTTTGTTTTTGGCAAGTTTGCCGGAAGGTTCTTACGTGAGTTATTATTTGCCGCTTCGCAAATTAGTGAGTTCTGTTTCAACAATAGCCCAATACCGTACCGAAGAAATTCAGGCAACTATCAATGCATTCAGAGAAATTGATTACACCGATAAACGGCTATACAAAAGCGGTTTGCTGAAAGAAGTTATTGAAAGCCATTTTTGGTTAATTGAAAACAGCGGTCGCTTTTTAGATTCGGTTTACATAGAAATGAATAAGTCCATTGATGAGATGATAGCAAATCTTTTGATAGACGAACAAAAGCTGAATGAAATAACAGAATACTTGTTTAGGTTACTGGAAAAACGCAGTTTATTTGCTTCTTCGGAGTATTTGGCGTTAAAACTACTCCATGAACAGGGCTGCACCCTTAATAATGATTTTTCCGCCCAATTGGAAAGCTACCGTGCCATGAAAAAAGGAAATACAGCGCCCGACTTTGAGTTTTTGGGTGATGTTTTTGCTCCCGGTTATGAAACCGGCAATATTCCGGAAAAACTATCCGACTTGCAGAGTAAATATACGGTAGTCATGTTTGGTTCAAGCTGGTGTCCGCAATGCCCACAAGAACTTTCACAAATTGCCGGTTTATATGAAAAATGGAAAAAACACAATGTTGAAGTTGTATTTATTTCGCTTGATGAAGACAAAGAAATTTTCAAAAGCTTCGCGGCCATCTTCCCGTTTATCAGTATCTGTGATTATCAAAAATGGGAAAGCAAAGTGGTAAAAGATTATCATGTGTTTGCAACACCAACCATATATTTACTGGATAATAAACGGGAAATTATACTGCGTCCTAATTCGGTTAACCAATTAGATGCCTGGGTAGATTGGTATTTGGTGCAGGGGAATAAATGAAATGTTTGACTATGATAAATATTAACCAACAAAACACCAACAGGCAATATATCTAATAGAAGGGACATAGCTAAATTTATGTAAGATATTTTTTTAAAAAAACGTTCTGGATTATAGTGCGATGCTTATTCGTGCTATGATTCATATTAACTTTATGGTTTTAAAACGCTAAGCCCCAGGAGAAAAAGTCTAGATTACGTTGATTCTTTTTAATATTTGCACTAACTTGAATTAAATTAATGTCATGTGTAATGATATGTATTTGGGTAAAGTATGTACCAGAACATAAGGTGCTGATATATCCGAAATTAGCGTTTATTGGAGGTAACCCGGCAACAGAATACCGATAGCCACCGGAACTAAAATAAAAACAGATAACTTAAATGTGATTAAATGAAACACAAAAACAAAGTAAAATGTAGAAAGCGATGTGCTGAGTTTTTCGATGTTTGGCAAGTAAAAAGTTTTGGATTGGCAACACTTTTAACTTTTGCTTTTTCCCTTTCAACAGCAACAGCACAGGAAAGCGTTAACGCCACAGGTGGCGATGCTTCGGGCAGCGGAGGAACCGTTGCTTACAGTTTAGGGCAGGTGTTTTACACCACAAACACCGGTACTTCGGGTACAGTAAGCCAGGGAGTACAACAAGGCTACGTAATCTCTACGGTTGGCATGAAGGAAACAGAATTAACCATTTCACTGTCTGTTTTTCCTAACCCAACTATCGATCAATTGACTTTGCAAATAAACGATTACAATAACGAAAAGTTAAGCTATCAGCTTTTTGATATGCAAGGTAAATTATTAAGCAGTGATGTTATTACATCTAACCAAACAGAAATTAATATGAGCGACTTACCTGTCGCAAGCTATTTTATTACTGTAATGCAAAAAAACAGAAAAATTAAATCATTTAAAATCATTAAAACTCAATGAGACCGTATTTTTTTTCAAAAATACGTAGTCGAATTCCTGCTTGCCTGCAGGCAAGAGTCCCGATAGCGAAGCATATCGGGAACAAATTAAAACGAAGTTAAATTAAAAAATAAAAACAATGAGAAAATTATTTACAATTTTAGTCCCGATGACTATCGGGATTCTTTTAACGGTAAGTGTATTCCTCCCACAGAAGGCGAGTGCTCAAACACCTGAAAAAGGGGTGTTGAGTGATTTTTATTTTTTATTACTAATTCATTAAACCCATTAATATGAAAACAATTCTGAAAAGTTTTATTTTGCTAATGTTAGCATCTTTATTATTGGTCTCATGTAAAGATGATGACTACGATCCGGGATCAACCATTGACAGCCCTGTTGTGGGAACCTGGATGTTATCTTCCGGAAATGAATATGTTGAAGTCCTTGATTTTCGTTCAGAAGGCGATGGGATTTTGGGAATTTTTTATCAGGAGATAAATGATCCCGACCCTGAAAATACTCGCATTTATAATCTTGAAAAAATAGAGGGATTTTCGTGGGAAATTGAAGATGACCAGATTGTCATTACATTTAACAACCCAGTAATTGTTGAAAATCAATATCATCCAATCAGGATTAATGCTCATGAGCCAATAATTTTACCCTTTGATGTTTCTAACGAGCAGTTGAGTATTGCCGTTACAGGTCAGGGAAATAAATATGATCTTGTGCCGGGAGAGCCATTGGAGATGTCAGAACTAAATGCATCATGGAAATATACGGAAGGCGATTACACCGGATTTATGTCTTTTTCGGAAGGCCTGGGAAGTGGCCTGGGAAGTGATTCTTTTATTGCTGATGATCAGTCAGGGATGACTTCTTTTCGTTTCCTTATAGTAGGCAGTGCAGTTGTATTGATGTACCCAGAAAAAGACAAGGATTTTTATGGAGATTATAAAGATTACAATCAAATTTCTGAAGGAGATATCGTGGCATTTCCTGCCGATATTGAAGGAGATCAGCTAACTTTTACTTACAATGGAGAGCCATATATTTATACACGGTTCGATGGCATTTCTTTGTCCGATATAGAAGGATCGTGGGAATATACCGAGGGAGACTACACCGATATAATTACTTTTAATGAGCAGGAGCAATATGGAATATCAATCTCCGGATCTGAAGCATTTTATACCGAAACCGAATCGGGCTTTGCGTCTACAAGTTCTATTCTGGATGGTAACATTCTAACCATTCGTTACAACCGTTGTCTTGGTGATTTTGAATCATACAACGAAATATCCGATTGGGATTATTTTACTACACTCGTACGACGTGAA
>DATFIZ010000015.1:0-3477 GCA_035269575.1 Bacteroidales bacterium
AATAAAGATTGGAAATTTGAAGGTGATTTACCCTGTTTAATTGACTTTTATGCTGACTGGTGTCAACCTTGTAAAATAGTAGCTCCTATTTTGGAAGAATTATCAGGAGAATACGAAGGAAAAATTAATATTTATAAAGTAGATACAGAAGATCAGCAGGAGTTAGCAGCGATGTTTGGAATCAGAAGTATTCCTTCGTTACTATTTGTTCCTAAAGACGGACAACCACAAATGGCACAGGGTGCATTACCAAAAGACTCCTTAAAAAAAGCAATGAAAGATGTATTAAACATTGAAGAAAACTAATCATTTAATAGACACTATTTATTAAAACCGGCATTTTTGCCGGTTTTTTTTGTTTACACCAAAAATTAGGTTTACATTTGAACCATTCAATGGGGTGCCAAATATTACAGGCTGAGATCATACCCTTCGAACCTGGTCCGGGTAATTCCGGATAGGGAAAAAGAGTAAATCAAAAATTTCCCATTGTTTTTATTATAGTTGATTTGTGCTTTTTGCTTATTGAATAAGTAAACGTAATCATTATTTATAAAAACAATGATTTATCTGAGGCCTCAGATTCATTCTGTAAGTTATTCAGTACATCAACTATCCGAAAGTATTAAACGATAAAAAATTAAAAAAACGATGAAACGGATAGTATTTATTTTTCTTTTACCATTTTTAATGTTACCTGCTTATGCTCAACAAACCATCACAGGGGTTGTAAAGAATCAACAAGAGGAAGCCCTTGTAGGAGCAAACGTTACCATAAATGAAACTTACAGGGGTACAGCAACCAACACAAACGGAGAGTTTAAATTAACAAAATTAAAACCCGGCCATTATACCATAATCATATCATATATTGGTTATAAAACCCTTGAGGATACTATTGAGGTTGAAGAATCTGAACATTTCGAATTTATTCTTGAGCCATCAAACATCCTTACCGATGAGGTAATTATTAGAGCTACGCGGGCAAAAATTGATGATCCGGTATCTTTTACCAATATCTCCAACAGTCAGATTAAAGAAAACAATTTTACGCAGGATATTCCTTATTTGCTTAGCCGCACTCCTTCTATTGTTTCAACATCGGATGCAGGAACAGGTGTGGGTTACACCTATTTCCGGGTTCGGGGAACTGACATAAACCGGATAAACATTACCGTAAACGGGATTCCGGTGAACGATGCCGAATCACATGGGGTCTGGTTTGTAAATATGCCCGACTTGTTGTCGTCGGTAAATAATATACAGATACAACGTGGCGTAGGTACTTCTACACACGGGGCTGCTTCTTTTGGAGCAACACTGAACTTACAAACCAAAACCTATCATAAAGATGCTTATGCCGAAATACATTCGTATGCAGGGTCCTTTAACACATTTAGAAATTCTGTAAGTTTCGGAACCGGTTTACTGAACAACAAATTTACCTTTGACGGACGCTTATCAAAAGTTACATCCGATGGTTTTATAGACAGGGCCTCGTCAGATCTTAAATCATTTTATTTATCAGGAGCTTATCATTCAAGCAATAGTATTTTAAAGGTTAATATCATTTCGGGCAAAGAAAAAACTTACCAGGCATGGAACGGCATTCCAAAAGTCCGGCTTGAAGATGATTATGAAGGAATGCAGCGTTATCTTGATCATGGGCTGATAGATGAAGAAGAATATGAGCATATGATAAATTCAGATAGCCGTACCTATAATCTATATACCTATGATAACGAAACCGATAATTACCAACAAGACCATTATCAATTGTTTTATTCATACGAAATAAACCCTGATTTTCATCTCAATACAGCAATGCATTATACACGTGGTCGAGGTTTCTACGAGCAATATAAAAAAGAACGAGATTTTGAAGATTACCTGTTAGACAATGTAATCATAGGAAATGACACCATCACAAGCACTGACCTGATTCAGCAAAAATGGCTCGACAATCATTTTTTGGGGGGAATTTTTTCTGTCGATTATAAACAAGAAGAGTTTGATCTAATCCTAGGCGGAGGATGGAATAAATATATTGGCGACCATTTTGGAGAAGTAATCTGGGCAAAATATGCCAGCAATGGAGATATGAGACATCGCTGGTACGAAAATGATGGAATCAAAAAAGATTTTAACATTTACACAAAAATGAAATATCACTTTTCATCTCAAATAAGTACTTACATCGATTTACAATACAGACATATAGCGTATGACATCCTTGGTATTGATGATGATTTACGGGATATAACACAAAGTCATGTTTTTGATTTCTTTAATCCCAAACTGGGATTATTTTACGAGATAAACGATTTACACTCAAGCTTCTTTACATTTGGGGTAGCCCATCGTGAACCCAACCGTACCAACTATAAAGATGCAGAACCTTATCGCCCGGAACCTACTCATGAAACACTTTACGATTTCGAGTGGGGATATAATTATAATGCAACGAAAAGGTACCTGCAAGCGAACATTTACTATATGTACTATTTTAATCAATTGGTATTAACCGGAAAGATTAATGATGTAGGTTCTGCAATCATGACCAATGTTGATGAAAGTTATAGACTAGGATTAGAGCTTTCGGGGGGTGTCAGAATACTTAACAAGTTACAGGTAGACGTAAATGTTACTTTCAGTAAAAATAAAATTAACGATTTTACCGAGTATGTTGACAATTGGGACACCGGAGACCAAAAAGAAAAAAATCTGGGACAAACAGACCTCTCCTTTTCACCCGAGATAATTGCTAATGGATCAATCGCATATGATATTACAAGAAATTTTAAAACCGAGTTTATTTCAAAGTACGTAGGCAAACAATACATTGATAATACATCAAACGATGAACGAGCCATTGACCCTTACTTTGTTAATGATCTAAAATTAAGTTACACCATAAAAACAAGCAAAATAAAAGAGATTGGATTCAGTTTGATGATAAACAATATTTTTAATCATCAATACGAATCCAATGCATGGGCTTACCGATATATTTTAGGGGGCAAAGAATATGTCATGGATGGATATTTCCCTCAGGCAGGAATAAATTTAATGGGAGGTTTAACCCTAAAATTTTAATAAATTTTCAACCATTTTAGCAACAATTCCGGTACAATTTTTTGTGCCGGTTTTTTTCATATTCTTAACATTCCAAAAGACAGAACACACAATAGTTTCCTGAAATTCACCACTTAAGAAACAAAAAAAACATCATTTTATTCAAAAATTTTGAAACAAAAAGGGGGTGCTATTCGTTATTACTATAAAGATTGTTTAGGCTTACAAATTTTAGTGTCTGGAGTAAAATTTTTGTTTAAAGAGCAATTTTTTTCATTTAAATTTTAGGTTTAATTTTTAGGGTATTAAGAAAGTCAGGAACACCAGGTTTCTGGCTTTTTTAATGATGGGTTTCATAACTTTTATCTATTTTTGCAGAAACGAATAACCCATGATGAAACC
>DATFIZ010000016.1:0-7799 GCA_035269575.1 Bacteroidales bacterium
ATTTTTGATTTATCATAGTTAATTATATTTCTTTGCACTGTTAAAAATTAAACTTAATTATTAATTAAAACTAAAAGTTATGTCTGATATTGCATCAAGAGTAAAAGCGATTATCGTTGATAAATTAGGAGTTGATGAAAACGAAGTAACACCTGAAGCTAGTTTTACAAACGATTTAGGTGCTGATTCACTTGACACTGTTGAGTTAATCATGGAATTTGAGAAGGAATTTAATATTTCAATTCCGGATGATCAAGCAGAGAATATCGGTACTGTTGGTGATGCTACCAAATACATTGAAGAGCACGCTAAGTAATTGTTAATATTTCTTAAATCTTGTTTTAAATTTTAATGTTATGGAGTTTAGACGTGTAGTAATTACAGGCATTGGAGCGATTACACCTATTGGTAACAATGTAGATGAATTTTGGAACAATTTATTAAATGGAGTAAGTGGCTCTGACCTTATTACTCATTTCGATGCATCAAAATTTAAAACAAGATTTGCTTGTGAAGTAAAAGATTTTGATCCTAAGGATCACTTTGATCGCAAAGAGGTTCGTAAACTGGATTTATATGCCCAGTATGCACTATATGTTGCAGATCAGGCAATGAAAGATTCAGGGGTAGACCTTGAGAAGTTAAATCATGACAGAACAGGAGTAATTTGGGGTTCTGGAATTGGAGGGATTAACACCTTCCTTGAAGAGGTTCGGAACTTTGTTCAGGGAGATGGTACTCCCCGGTTTAGCCCTTTCTTTATTCCTAAAATGATATCTGATATTGCATCGGGACATATTTCGATGAAATATAATTTGCGTGGACCTAATTTCACAACGGTTTCTGCTTGTGCATCATCAACCAATGCAATGATAGATGCGCTGAATTATATCCGGTTAGGAAAAGCCGATATGTTTGTTACCGGCGGTTCTGAAGCTTCGATTAATGAAGCAGGAATGGGTGGTTTTAGTTCTATGCAAGCCATTTCTGCCAGAAATGATGAGTATAAAACGGCATCTCGTCCATTTTGTAATACCCGTGATGGTTTTGTAATGGGAGAAGGTGGTGCTGCCTTAATTTTTGAAGAATTAGAACATGCCAAAAAACGTGGTGCAAAAATTTATGCTGAGGTTAAAGGCGGAGGATTATCTGCCGACGCACATCACCTTACGGCTCCACATCCCGAAGGGCTAGGTGCAATGAATGTAATGCGAAATGCACTTAATGATGCAAATATGAATGCCGATGAAATTGATTATATCAATGTTCACGGAACAGCTACCCCACGGGGAGATGTTGCAGAACTTTTAGGCATTAAAGAAATTTTTGGAGAACAGGCTTATAAAATGAATATTAGTTCTACCAAATCAATGACCGGTCACTTGCTCGGTGCTGCCGGAGCTGCTGAGATACTTGCTACACTTTGTGCTATTAATAAAAATATTGTTCCGCCAACGATTAATCACCAGGAACAAGATCCGAATATTGATCCTGAATTTAACTTAACATTGCACAAAGCTCAGGAGCGTGAAGTTCGTGCAGCGTTATGTAATACCTTTGGATTTGGCGGGCATAATGCATCAGTTATTATCAGTAAATTTACCGAATAAGAAAGTTGGTACTTACGGATATACCCCCATTAAAATATTATTTTTCAAAAGATAAAAAGTTTTATAAGCTAATACACTTTTTAACAGGAATGTATCCTGTTAATATTAAGGTTTATAGGATAGCGTTTACCCACAAATCCGCATCTATAGTATCTGACAATCAGAAGTTTATGAATAACGAACGCCTGGAGTTTCTAGGCGATGCAATGCTTGCAGCTGTTGTTGCCGATTATTTATTTTCTTATTTCCCTTTTAAACAAGAGGGGTTTTTAACCAAAATGAGATCCAGAATTGTTAGTCGTGAACAATTGAATGAAATTGCACTTAACCTTGGCTTGCAATATCATATTGTTGCACAAGCAAAAATGAATGGCACAAAAAATATTTATGGCAATGCGCTGGAAGCAATTATTGGGGCAATATATATTGATAAGGGCTACAATAAAACCAAAAAATTTATCCTGGAAAAGATTATAAAAGGAAATATTAACCTTTACGAGTTGATCCAAAATGACTCAGATTATAAAAGTCAAATTATTGAGTGGGCTCAGAAAAATCACTTAGACGTTAAGTTTATTGATGAAGAAATTGAAAGTACAGAATCTTATATGCAATTTTTTACCTCAATCATAAAAGTCGGTGATGAGGTTTTAGGTAAGGGAAAAGGAACTTCAAAAAAAGAAGCTCAACAACATGCATCACACAGGGCTTTAGACAAAATCTATAAAATATCGCAATAAACAGTTAAAATAATTATATTAACTTTCTCAAAATATTAGCTATATTCGTTGATAATTATTACTTATGATTTCGAAAAAGAAAGTGCATAAATTATCTTTTGATTACGACAGCGATTTTTTTTTAATAGGGATTGCTTCGCATGAAAATGATTATAGAATAAGTTGGGCTATAAACAATTTTTTACATTGGAAACTGGTTAAAACAGATGATTTCAAGATCAATCATCCAAAATTCAAGGTGAATGTCAGCTATTCGATGTATCATTATACAGATGCTAATTCAATTAATTTTGATCTAATATCCAATAAATCGGAAGAAGGGTTCCTGCTGCCTGATTATAAAAATATTGATTATATTTTAAAAGTTACGGGTGAAGAAGATTTTAATCATATCAGTAATCTTATCCGGAAAATCAAGAAAATTAATATTGTGATTACTGCATTTGCTATTGAAGATTTAAACAGCAAACTACACAGCATGTTTGTTTTTTAAAATAAGAAAAGAGAGAATGACTTCTCTCTTTCCTAACCCTAAAATTTAAATCTACGACAATTTATTACATTCTTGCTGCTTATTGTCAAAAACAAAAGTAGGGCAAACATTGGTTAAGTTATTTAAACCTATGTTAAATAATGTTAAATAATTCATTTCTAACACTTCTAGCAGTTATATTTGTAATGTTATGCAAAAAAGAACCCTTTGGATTATTACCGTTGTATTATCAATTACACTAATAGGTTTAATATTTGTTCAGTTTTATTGGATTAAAAATGCGATTGAAATTAAACAAGAGCAGTTTAAACAACTAGTAAACAGTGGACTTGATAATGTTGTAAAAGAAATTGAGAACCGTGAAATGGTTTATAAGGTTGTAAATGAAATTGAACCTTACCAGGATGTCTCCATATCAGGCAGCCCTTCGGTAAACTATCGTTTAAACGAAATCAATCAACGGGCTTTTAGTTTATCCACTACAGATAAAGAAAAAGAGATCTTCATTTTTAGAAACACCGATTCTTTAAGCATTAGTAAACAACTCCAGGCCATAAGTTCGCAAAATATGCAATTTAGCAATATTACCAATATGCAATTTGGAGATTTTAAAAAAACGCAATCATTTGAGAACTTGCAAATAACCTCAGATTTCTCCGAGAAACTGGATAACAGAACCGTTTTTGTTGAAAATATTGTAAATAAATTAATTCAAATTGATGTTGATTTAAAAGATCGAATTGATAAGAAAACTATTGAGGAGATTGTTCGTACAACATTTGCTAATCTTGGTGTTGATATAAAAGCCGAATATGCTGTTACACGGAATAATGATAAAATAGTTTACCAATCAGATAACTATGATAAGGATATAAATGCAGAGAGATTTACGAGCCGATTATTCCCCAATGATGTATTTGCAAAAAACAATTTTCTTACGATTTATTTTCCCGACGAAAGAACATATATCTTTAAATCAACGGGATTTATGGCTTTTTCGTCATTTTTTCTTACCCTGATCATTGTTTTAGGCTTTTCGTTATCCATACATATTATGTTTAAACAAAAACGTTTATCGAAAATAAAAAATGATTTTGTGAATAATATGACCCACGAATTAAAAACGCCTATTTCTACAATCTCACTTGCTTCACAAATGCTAAAAGATAAAACAATTCCAATGGAGACAAAAAATATGGAATATATCTCAAAGATTATTGATGATGAAAGTAAACGGTTAAGTTACCAGGTGGAAAAAGTTCTAAAAACGGCCTTATTTGAGCAGGGACAAATAAAACTAAAACGAAAAGAACTGGATTTACATAATATTATTGAGAATGTAGTCCATAACTTTGATATTCAGGTACGAAATCATAAGGGGCAAATAATCAAAAATCTTAAAGCAGAGCATTCTATTTTTTGGGTCGATGAGGTACACTTTACGAATATTATTTTTAACTTGCTCGATAATGCTGTAAAATATAGCCATGGAGCTCCTGAAATTACCATTTCTACCAACAATAGTAAACAAGGAATTAACATTGTTGTTGCAGATAAGGGAATTGGAATCAAAAAACAAGACCAGAAAAAAGTTTTTGATCAGTTTTATAGAGTTTCAACAGGAAATGTTCATGATGTTAAAGGATTTGGTCTGGGATTGAGTTATGTAAAGAAGATTGTGGAAGAACATGGCGGAGTAATTGAGCTGCAATCTGAATTTAAAAAAGGAACAACATTTAAAATATTTATTCCAAATAATTATACGAAAAATGGATGATAAAAGCTTAAAAATTTTATTAGCTGAAGACGACGAAAATCTTGGCACTTTATTAAGAGAGTATCTAAATGCGAAAGGGTTTAATACCGACCTTTATATTAATGGAGAATTAGCCCTTGAAGGATTTAAAAAACATAATTACAGTTTATGTATTTTAGATATTATGATGCCCAAAATGGACGGCTTTACCCTGGCACGCGAGATAAGAAAAATTAATTCGGCTGTTCCCTTCATTTTTCTTACAGCAAAATCGCTTAAAGAAGATGTTATTGAAGGCTTCTCGGTTGGGGCTGATGATTATATGACCAAACCTTTTAGCATGGAAGAGTTGCTTTTTAGGATTAAAGCAATTTTACGGCGCACGGAATCCAATCATGTCTCTGCGCATAATGATCAATATCAAATTGGGGATTATATTTTCGATTCGCAAAAACAAATTCTTCAGAATGGAAATAAAACCCAAAAGTTAACCACGAAAGAATCAGAGCTGTTAAAATTGCTTTGTAATAATATGAATAATGTATTAGAGCGTAATTTTGCCTTAAAAACCATTTGGCAGGAAGACAGTTACTTTAATGCTCGTAGTATGGATGTTTATATTACTAAGCTCAGAAAATATTTAAAAGATGATCCTTCCATTCAGATATTAAATATCCACGGGAAAGGATATAAATTGATTATTTAATATTTCTTAATACTTCCCGTTTATGATTCATGAACAAAAAAATACAGTCCGAAAGGAAATCAAACAGCTTAAAAAACAATATACACTCGAAGAAAAAAAAGCAAAATCAAAAATAATATTTGAGCAGATTGAGCTGTTGAGTGAATTTCAGCAAGCAGATATCATAATGGCTTACTGGTCGATGAATGATGAGGTATATACCCATGATTTTGTTTTAAAATGGTATCAAACCAAAACAATCATTTTACCTTCGGTTAAAGACGATGAGCTGGAACTCCGGGTATTTAAAGGCCTGGATGATATGATTGAAGGAACTGCTTTTGGAATTAAAGAACCAAGGGCACTTTATAAAAATTCTCTTGATAAAATTGATATGATAATTGTTCCCGGGGTTGCTTTCGATAAACAGAACAACCGGCTTGGAAGAGGAAAAGCCTATTATGATAAATTATTAAGTAAAACTTCCGCCCTTAAAATTGGTGTTTGTTTTGATTTTCAAATGCTGGGAAAAGTTCCTGCCGATCAGTATGATGTTAAGATGGATAGGGTTATTACCGACTAAGCATGACAAAAAGGATACTTCATTCTTCAAAATTATTTAAAAATACTGGTTATCCCGATAATGTTTTACCGCCTATTATTATTGGGTATCAAATTAAAACACCCGAAAATATGGGTAATATATTGCGTTTGGCTGATAATGCCGGTTGTCAACGGGTACTGTTTGTTACCCGTATGGAAAATATCCGCATGTCGAAAGTGAAAAAAACGGCCTCGTCAAGTTTTGATGCTGTAAAATTTCAGTTTTGCAAACCTGACTCTTTCGAAGATTTTATTCCTTCAGACTATCAGTGGGTAGCTGTTGAAACGACAAACGATTCTGAAAATATTTTTCAAACTCAATTACCGAAAAGAATTGCTTTATTTCTCGGCAATGAAGTTTCTGGTATCAGTCATTCAGTATTGGATAAGTGTAGTAAGATTATACATATACCGATGTTAGGTCGTAATACCTCCTTAAATGTTTCTCATGCATTAGCTGTTACTCTGTTCGAGTGGCAAAGGCAGGTATTGTATTAAAAATCAAGCGGTAAGATCTGTTTTCTGTTTTGAAAAATTGGAATAAATAATTTTTATGTTATCTTTAAGCAGTGTTTAAACTGCTTAAATTTACCTGGCATGGAATTATATTACCCATATTTTAATTTATTTTATCAAGAAGGAACTACCGACTACAGGTTAGATGTTTTGGTAAAAATGCCCGGGAGTTGCTATAAAGAAACTATAGAACAGATATTTACCGGTGAGTATTGGGAGGTAAGGATTAAACTCCGTGAAAAACAGGATGAAAACGTAGTGAATAAAGAAAAAACAGAAGAGTTTAACATTGAATTAACTCCGGATAGGGTTGAAAAACTTAAAAAAATAAAAATTATAGTTAAAAATTATGATAATACGTTAAAAAATGGTGAACCGGATGGAGAAGGCAAAACAGGAATGGATAATGGAGAGACTGATTAATTCTTTTGGTTAAAATGAAAAAATGGTTCCTGTTATTAATTATTCAGATAGTTTTGGGATTTTTTCCCGGAAAGGAATCCTATGGTTCTAACCTGGATAGTCTTAAAAAGGCTGTTTATAGTTTGGCCGATGATTCTGTTAAGGTAGACCAACTTACTGATTTATCTTATAAGACCTATAAATATAATACCGATTCAGCCTATGTCATTATCAAAGAGGCGCTTCGAATTGCCCGGGATATTGATTATACCAAAGGATATGCTTCAGCATTAAGTCAGTTGGGTGTTGTTTATAAGTATCAGTCTGAATACGATTCTGCCCTTTTTTATTATAATAAATCACTGGCTATTTTCGATAGCCTGGCATTGGATTATGAGCGTGCGATTAATCTTAACCGATTAGGGAATGTTTACAAACGTTTTGGAAGTTTTGATAAGTCAGTAGATTGTTTTTTAGAAGCGTTAGAAATCTTTAAAAGTATTAACGATACATTAAAAATGATTTCTTTATATAATAATTTAGGAGTTTTGTATTGTGATTTGGGGAGATATAAGGAAGCCTTGAGTAATTATCAAAAAAATCTTGAGTTAAGAGACAAATCAGGTATAACAAAAGGTGTGAATTATGCATATATGAATATTGGGAATGTTTATCAAAAAATTGCATTTAAAGATTCTGATCCGGAATATTATCAAAGATCAAACGAATATTATTTAAAGGCTATGCATTCTTTGCAAAGCGAAGCAAATAGGTACGATCGTTTTTTGTTGTATCATAATTTAGCAGCTAACAGCGAACAAATGGAACGATTTGATGATGCCAGAAAGTATGCGAGAAAAGCCATTGAGTTAGGAAAGCAGGTGGGGGCTAAAGGAATTATGGTATATTCTATTCAGTGTTTGGGAAATACGTATATTAAAGAAGGAGATTTAAAAAAAGGAATTAAATATCTCGAGGACAGCTATGCCCTTGC
>DATFIZ010000017.1:0-3540 GCA_035269575.1 Bacteroidales bacterium
ACTAAACGCTCGGTTCGAACAGCAGATTTTTTTTAACGCTCACTGTGCTTGTTTTTCGGCTCACCGGACAATGCCAATCCGGACATGAATCGTCATACAAAAAAATAATCAGGTTAGCCTGCGGCAAGCACAGCAGACCTTTCCATGCAGATAACAAACATGCCGCGGAATATTGAAATCATAATACAACTCCGGAATTGAAATCTTGATTTAATTTTTTTTATCGGACAGTAATGATAATGTATACTATAATAGAGGATTTTTTTCAATTAAATACATACTTGATGAGAACTTCTATTCTCTTTCTATAACCAACAAGAATACCTTAAAAGGTGTTGTTGATATTAAGTTTTTCTTATATCGTGTAACTAAAATATAGGCTTAATTTTTTATAAATCCACCATGTTTTTCAAGTGATCCATTGAAATCTTTAGGCGGTACAAAAAAAAGGCTGTTCAAATTTCTTTTTGAACAGCCACATTAGCCTTATTATTATTTATTTAAATATAAACTTTTAAACCATTTTAAACTCCAAAAAGGAATAAAAAACTTCCACATCTTATTGTTGTCAGCCTTTCCTTTACCCTTTAATCTCAGATAGTCAAATATCGGTCTATAAAGTAATGCATAAACTAACAATGAAATTACAAATAAATCATTCATTTCGTTCAACGCAAACCAAATTAGAATAGGAATTGGAATGAAAATAGTTACTAAATAAAAAATAAATAAATTTTTCATGATGAATTAATTATATATTATGAATTGCGCAAGCAGCAGCAAGTGCGGCACCTGTTGCTGGAATAAATGCTGTTTGAACAAATGCCCAAACAGAAATCCAGCCATGATTTGAATATACATCTACTATACAATCTGCTGTATCTTGTCCCCACCCTTTCACTTGAATTTTTTCATCACCTTTGATTACATTAATTGTTTCGTTCAAAGCATCAATTTCAATTATAAGTAATGATTCTCCAGTTAGATCACAATATTCAAATCTTTTTAAATTCTCATTCACGCTTTGTGTACTAATTACCATAGCGTTTTCAATAATATCATTTTCTACAAAAAATGCAACACCATAGTTTTGAGTATTATTGGCATCAAATCCAACTTGATTTGCAACTATTGCTTTCTCTTCATTTCCCTCCAAATAAGCAAGTGATAAATTTTCATAGTCAAATTCAACTTTAGATTTATCAGCGCCAAGAATAACACCATTTTTAAAATTTTTATTTACCCAATTAAAGACACTGCTCTTTTGTTCTTGGGTTACAACTCCATCCACTTCCATAAGTCTCAAATTTTCAACAATTTCATCTTTTCTAATTGTTGTTTCTTCTTCTGTACAGCTATAAAAAGTTACAGATAAAATTAGCAACATTGTACTTAAAATAAAAAAAATTCTCATAGTTATAAATTTTAAAAGTTAATAATTAAAGTGCTGCAACACCTGTTTCATTGAATTCAGAAATTAAAGATATAGATCATTGATATCATTCACAAAATGAGTTATAAACACCCACCATTATATTTTTGTTAAAAATTAACTAAGCGAGAATATTTTTATCCTAAGCGGTCATTTTTTTGTACTAAGCGTGAACCTGATTGTTCATAACTTCCTCTCATTCGTTTTCTATTTAAGTAAACAACTAACAAGTTAATAATCACCCCCGGGTATATTTGTTTAAATGAATATCAATAAAAATAGAACCATGAAAAGCAACACGCAAACTACATTAAGTTCGTTATCGCATATTTTTGTATTATTTTATAAAAAGATTTCTTCCTTCGTTTTGCGATAAGGTAAAAAGTGCCATCATCCATAATAACTTGATTAGATTCTAAATCCACATATCGAACCCGCTTTAAATGAATAACGATATCTCTCCTGATTCGGAAAAAATTATCGCCGAAATACTTTTGCAAGCCCGTTAAACTAATACGGGTAACATAATGGTTTGTATCTGTAAAAATTTTTGTTCCTCCTGCAAAGGTTTCTATACGAATAATACGTTGCTTAGAAATACGTACTATCAAACCCTTTTGCCTTAAAAAAACTGCTCTTTAAAACTTTCCATAGTGATAACATTTTTAAATTTACAACATGCCTTCATCTGTAAGTGTCTAAAAAGAGCAAAATGTTATCATCAAGAATACATGTTATAAAACATGACCTCGGAAAGCCTAGCTTGAGTAGGGAAAACGGGCTGCAAAAAAGTTAACAATCGTCTTTTTGATTTTAATTTTATTTCATCTGTAAAACACACATTATATTTTTCGGTATATCTTTTTAGGTGCATACAAGCTAAGGGTAACTACCCGGGCAATCATAAACAACATAAATGCAGCCCATAAACCATGATTCTGAAAGAAATGATGCAGTAAAAAATATGCCGGCAGAAAAATTAAAAAAGCAGATATCAACATCGCATTACGCATACTGGCTGAAGCTGTTACGCCGATAAATATGCCATCCCAGATAAATGCCCCAAAAGTTAAAACCGGAATTAAATATACCCAAACCAGATAAGGCTGAATCGATTGAATAACCTCCTGGTTATCGGTAAAAATACTTAGCAAAAAACTATCGCCAAAATAATACGCTACGGTAAATATTCCGGACATTAATAAGCCCCAATAAAATAGCAGTTTAGAAACTTTAATTAACCGTCCTTTATCTCTGGCACCAAAATATTTTCCGGCCAATGCCTCGCCTGCATAAGCAAAGCCATCTACAATATAGGCATAAATAGTAAAAAACTGTAAAAGAAGGGTATTTACAGCCAATAGTGTATCACCATATTTAGCCGACTTGGCAGTAAAAAACGATAAAGCAAAAACCAAACTTAAGGTTCTGATTAGTATATCTTTATTTACATTAAAAAAAATCTTAAGTTGGTCGATTTGAATAATGTCTTTAAAACGGAAGTACTTTATCAACCTTTTTTTATGATTTAAGATAAACAAAGAAGCCACAATTAATCCTGAATACTGAGCAAGAACGGTTCCCAATGCTACCCCGTCTGATTTCATCCCAAAAAACTTAATCAATGTAATATTAAACACAATATTTAACACATTGATGGTAATGGCTATCATCATTGGAATTTTCGCATTCTGCATTCCGATAAACCATCCGGTTATTGAATAAATAGCAATCGTGGCAGGTGCGGCCCAAATACGAATATAAAAATATTCACGGGCCAGATGTTCTACTTCCTCACTCCCATTGATTATAAAAAAACTCAGCCACTCAATAGGTTTTTGCAGAATAAGCAAAGCCATTGCTCCGGCTAAACCAACAAAAAGCGCACGGTACAATAACTGGAAACTTGCTTTAAGGTCTCTTTTCCCAAACGATTGAGCCGTAAAGCCACTGGTTCCCATTCGTAAAAAACTAAATCCCCAGTAAATAAAGTTAAAAATCATGCTTCCCAAAGCAATCGCTCCTATATATACTTTTGATTCAAGGTGACCAACCAGCGACAAATCAACAATACCCAATAAAGGAATGGTGATGTTACTGATAATGTT
>DATFIZ010000018.1:0-3235 GCA_035269575.1 Bacteroidales bacterium
CAGGTTTGAGCTCAATAGATAGAATTGAACCTAAAAAAGTACTTAAAAATATTCTTGATGATAAAGTTATATACGGCTATTCTGGTGAGGATTTTTCAGAATTGGAAAAGTATATTACAGGTATATATGAGAGATACGGGATTTCCTGTAAAAAAAGTAAATACAGGGAACCCATTATAGAAAATTTTATATCTACACTTGATTCAGTGGATGTTGACATTACAGATTTTATTCTATCAGAGTTTGTTTTAACGGAAAATAGTATCCATAAAATTAACAAAGAAGAAAAGAGAAATTTAGAAAAGATTTTTTATCAAAATTTGCCGTTTGATTGGATCACCTTTACAATAAAAAATAGTCGGTATAATGGCGGTTTTATTACAGATAAAATTGGCATAGAAATAAACGAAAATATTATAAGGAAATGGAATACTGTTTCGCAAAAACCTGTATTAGATTCCACAGGCTTAACTCGAAAAACAGATATTGTTCTATACACAGACTTCGTCAGTTCATAATTTTTAACCTCAACAAATATACAAAAACAGGGGGATTGAAGGAATTTATGATATAATTGGACGGTCAATATGGTTTGAGGTTTTAATATACAATAAATTATTGAAAAAAAAAGTTTTATTTTAACTTTTTTTGACTTATTTTTGCCTCAAAATATTTTTCTGAAAAATGGACAATTTATTTGAAAATAAGGAACAGGGATTTGAATTTATCGGACATGGGTTTGCTTTGAAAAAAACCAAAGATGAAAATAAAGTACATTTATATAAAAACGGTTTATTTATCAAGGAACAAATACTTGTACCTGCTATAGAGAAGCGGTTGTTTGTTGTAGATTTAGTTGACCGACAGGGTGTTACAAGAACCAAGCTTGCCAGTAGCCTGGGCATATCCCGTCAAAGTGTTAATAACTGGGTGGACACATATCGTAAATTTGGCTCTACCGGCTTAATAAATAACACGAAAGACAGTTGGAAAAAGAACCCTAAACGGTTTACTGGCAACAAGGCGCGTGATTTAGAGCAAAAGCGACTGGAAGATAAGCAGGAGTTGGAGAGAAAGACACTGGCCATAAATTTTGATAAAGAACCTGAAATAGAAGAGAAACATTGTGGTGCGGCCCGCTCATTATATAATGAAGAATTTGATTATAAAGAGAACCGTTATAGTGGAAGCATGCTTTATGTAGGCATGGCTAATAAGAGTTTGAATTTTTTGAAACAATTATCAGCTATTGTTGGTGAATACCTTTGGCTTCCGGTTATGTTTCTGATGATGCATGTCAACAAAATACATTCGGTAGAACAATTTAAAACGGTTTACCGAAAAGAATTTGGCCAGATCATGGGACTAAAAAAGCTTTGGAACATGGACAAAGTCCGCCTGCACATGGGTGAACTCATAGATACAGGGAAGGCCGTAGAGGCCAAGGATAAACTTATTAAATCTCAGATAATCAGAGGGATTGTATCACTTTGGCGCGTATTTTTAGATGGGCATTTTGTTCCTTATACAGGCAAGGAGAAAGTACACAAAGGTTATTGCACGCAGCGGGATTTGATGATGCCTGGGCGAACGGAATTTTTTGCACATGATAGTAATTGTAACATTGTTTACTTTGACATCCGGGAAGGAAAGGGAGATATCCATGAAAGCCTTCGACAAACAAGCCATCGGTTACAGCCCTTGAATGGAGGATGTCCGCCTTTGATTGTTGTTGACAGGGAATTATGGGGCGTAGATAATTTTCTTTCCTTAGCGGATTGCCGTTTTGTTACCTGGGAGAAAAATTGTGACAAAGCATTATTAAAAAAACTCCCGGAAAGTAGGTTTACAGGTAAATTAGAATTAAATGAAAGCACCTATATTGTTTTTGAACAGCACAAAACCTATCGAAGCCCAACGGGAAAAAGCATTGAGTTACGACGGATCATTTCCCGTAATATAAAGGATGGAGAAACCTTTGCCATTGTAACCAATGACAAGATTGAGAATACTGAAACCATAGCAGATAGTATGCTTAACCGGTGGGGTTGCAGCGAGAACGGTTTCAAGCATATGGGGGTGCGCACCCAAATGCATTACAATCCATTATGGAAGATACAGCAGGAAAGCGATAATCAGCAAATCACCAATCCTGAATATATACGCCTCAATAAGCAACTGAAGGGAAAAAAACATGAACTTTTCAAGTTTCAAAAGGAACTTGGGAAAAAAGAACCCGTACTTAAAAAGGATGGCACACCAAGGAAAAGCCCGGCCAGGGAACAAAAAATAGAAAGAAGAAAAAAACTTGAAGAAGAAATAAATCAAATAAGTTGGCAAATTGGCCAATGTTCCCGTCGCATTGATATAAGTGAGACGAATGAAAAAAAATTTAAGGCCATTGACAATGAGTCAAAAAATTGGTGGAACATATCGGAAATGGTATTTTGGAATATGCGCAGGAGATTAGCCAAACTATTGTACACCTATTTGCCAGACAATCGTGATTTATTGCCGGTTTTGGATGCAATAACAAGTTCCAGAGGATGGATAAAAAGCACGAAAGATTCATTTATAGTACGCATAGAACCATTGGACGTACCAAGATTTAAAGATGCACAGATACAGCTATGCAGATATCTGAATAGTCAAAAAATTAAATTGCCTAATGGCAAATTATTACAATACGATGTCGGAAACGATCCGTTTAGTGTAAAAAAATAAATTAATAAAATGACGAAGTCTGAGATATATTCAAAACCAATTTCTTCAATTTCTTCAAGAACCATTTTATTTTTATTAATACTTTTTACTTTAAAATTTTTATTACCTATAATTAATAAACTATCTTCCTTTTGAAAAGAATACGGTACTAAATATGAGTCCCCATGAGTAATGTATTCTGCCTTCTTTTCTGCTTTAAATTCTATAATTAAATTACATATTACACTATCTCCAGTTAACAAAATATCTTCTGCCTTTAACTTATCGTGGTTAAGCTTCTTATCTTTACATACCCACCTTCCCAAGAAGATATTTTTATCACCTTTAAAACTGCAAGAAGAAATAATTATCAATGTCATTAAAACAAAAATAAACTTATTCTTTGTCTTTGCGATTTGTTTGAGTTTTTTTATGTTCATCATAAATTTGTTTTATTGCTACGGCTATGCTCCCCCTATTTTCTTTAAAATGCATCATAAATACTATGGTGGTCCACCTAATTAGGACAACT
>DATFIZ010000019.1:0-8845 GCA_035269575.1 Bacteroidales bacterium
TTTTCAGTATTTTGTAGCTACAGGCAATTATGTAGATGGGCAAACCGAATTAACCCGCGAGAATATTGCTGCTATTGAAATCTATGGCGCTGAATTCTTTTTTCAGTATGACTTTACAAAAGATTTGACGTTGAAAGCAAATTATACCTATAACTCATCAACGATTACTGATTTTGACGTTGATGACTACTACGGGGATGATTTAACCGGAAAGATGTTAGTTGAGGTGCCATGGCATCAGGCTTTTGCAGGAATATTCTGGAGGAATAAAATTGTAAATACTACAATAACTGCGAACTATATTGGCGAATCATTTGCTGATGACCAGAATATCCTGATGATTGATGATTATTTAACGGTTGATATTCGCCTTTACAAAACAATCAATAAGAATATTTTTATAGCACTTGATGTACAAAATATTTTTGATAAAGTATATATTGACAAAAAACAACGACTATCGCCGGGTAGATTTATTCTGATGGAGCTGGCCTATAAGTTTTAATATATCAATAATTAAATATGTTGATATGCCCCGAATGGTAATCTTCGATTTTTTTCTTTTGTACAATTTTAGCAATTTTGTACCTGTTTTTAAATGAATAAAATGATGAAGATCTCCCATGAAATAGTGTCAAACTATAAAAGATGGTTTGCTAATTATATCTATCAATTTATCGAGCAATATCCTGACCTTAAGAAAAATATAAGTATCAAAGCAGACCATTGTAAAAGAGTAAGTGAAGAAATAACAGGATTAGCCCGACACTTGCAGTTAAATGAACAAGATTTATTGCTTGCTCAGACCATTGGCCTTTTTCATGATGTGGGGCGATTTAAGCAATATGTAAAATACCAGACCTTTTCTGATGATAAGTCACAAAATCATGCTCAACTGGCTATTGAAGTTCTGAATGATAATAATCTACTAAAAGTTTTATCGGACGATGAGGTTGAAATTGTCCAAAAATCGATTTTAAATCACAGTCGTGCAGAAATAATACCCGATCAGGAGGAGAAGGTTATTTTCTTTTCAAAATTAATCCGAGATGCGGATAAACTGGATATTTGGCGTTTGATTACTGAATATTACATGGTAAAAGAGATAAAGGCAAACAATGGAAATAAAACATTAGAGCTTGAATTACCCGATAGTAATGAAATAAGTGATGACGTATTTAAAGCCATTGTTAATAAACAGGTAGTTTTAAAAGAATCAATGCAGACATTAAATGATTTTAAATTGTTACAAATTGGTTGGTTGTTTGATTTAAATTTTGATTACTCGGTCAAACGGGTATATGAGAAAAAATATCTGGATAAAATATTTAAGACCTTGCCTGACAATGAAATGGTTAATCACCTGAAAGAAGTTGTGGTAAATTTTTTTGAAGAAAAACTAAAAATCCGTCTTTAGGAATAAAGAAAATCAGAATTAGAACGAGTATATATCTAAATACTTAAATATTTTCTGTATTTATTTATTATTTTTATACAAAAAATTTTGATAGTATGATTACAATTGAAAAAGCATATGATATTGTATTACAAAATGCATATTTATTAGAAAAAGAAAGAATAGATTTTATTCATTCTTTAGGACGAATTTTGGCAGAAGATGTGAAGTCGGATATTGAAATGCCACCCTTTGATAAATCTGCTATGGATGGCTATGCCTGCCGCAGAGAAGATTTAAAAAATCAATTACAGATAATTGAAACGATACCCGCAGGCAAATATCCCGAAAAGGAAATAGGGAAAAACCAATGCGCTAAAATTATGACCGGAGCCCCGGTGCCTAAGGGAGCTGATTGTATTGTTCCGGTTGAGATAGCAGAAGAGTTAAATGAGAATACTATTCATGCGATAGAAGCTCCGGGAAAAAGTAACATAAGCTATAAGGCCGAAGATGTTGGTATAGGAGATAAAGTATTAGAAAAGGGAATTAGAATAGGTGCTCAGCACATTGCTGTTTTTGCTTCGGTAGGTTATACAGATGTTTTGGTTTACAAACAACCTAAAGTAGGTGTTATATCAACGGGCGATGAACTGGTTGAACCCCATCAGGAACCTTCGCGTTCGCAAATTAGAAATAGTAATGGTTATCAGTTAATTGCTCAGGTAGAAGCCTGTGGTGCCATAGCCAATTACATGGGTATTGCCGATGATACACCCGAAGATACCTATGATAAAGTAAGCAAAGCATTAAACGAAAATGATATTGTACTGCTTACCGGTGGAGTTTCTATGGGGTCTTTTGATTTCGTTCCCAAGGTTTTAGAGGAAGCAGGCGTTAAAATTGATTTTGATACACTGGCTGTAAAACCGGGAAAACCTACCACTTTTGGAATGGCGGACCAAAAGTTTTGCTTCGGATTACCCGGCAATCCGGTTTCTTCGTTTATTCAGTTTGATTTATTGGTAAAACCGTTAATCTTTAAATTAATGGGGCAGGACTATCAGCCACTGGATATACAAATGTCTATGGGTATTGATTATACCCGACGAAGTACTAAACGGAAAGCTTATTTTCCTGTGCTTATTAAAAACGGAGAAGTTTTTCCTGTCGATTATCATGGTTCTGCTCATATTCATGCTTTATCTTTGGCGCATGGAATAGCAGCCATTGACATAGGAAAGAAGGAGATCAAAAAAGGAGAAAAAATTCATGTACGACAGATTTAATCGAAAAATAAATTACCTGCGCATATCGGTTACCGACCGGTGTAACCTTCGATGTGTGTATTGTATGCCCGAAGAAGGAGTAAAATTACTCGATCATAAAGATATTTTAACTTTTGATGAGATTGTTAAAGTAACCGAAACAGCAATTCGTAAAGGTGTTGATAAAGTGAGATTAACCGGTGGAGAACCCTTGGTTCGGAAAGATATTGTTAAACTGGTTCGCATGATTGGTGAAGTTGATGGGATTAAAGATTACGGCATGACCACGAACGGAATTTTACTTGATCGTTTTGCAAATAAGCTGGCAAAGGCCGGTTTACAAAGAGTAAACATTAGTTTGGATACCTTGGATCCCCAAAAATATAAAAAGATAACACGGGGAGGAGATATTCAGAAAGTTTTTGATGGTATTAAGGCCGCCAGGCAAGCCGGATTAGAGCCAATAAAGATTAATTGTGTGATTAAGGAAAGCAGTCAGGAACCTGATGCTGTTGAGGTTGCTGAATTTTGCCGTGAAAATAATCTAAAGATACGTTTTATTAAAGAGATGGATTTGGAAACCGGGAGCTTTTCTGTTGTTCAGGGAGGATCTGGCGGTGATTGTGCCCATTGTAACCGATTGCGTCTTACTTCAGACGGAAAAATAAAGCCCTGTTTGTTTAGTGATTTGGGATATAGTGTTAGAGAACTTGGCGCAGAAAAAGCGATTGACCTGGCTCTGCAGAATAAACCCAAAAGTGGGCATTCAAATCATTCCGGTAAATTTTATAATATTGGAGGATAATACAGTTTACAGCTTGCCTGCCGAATGGCAGGTTTAGAGCTTACCTGCCAACTACGGCTGGTAATCCGAATGGCAGGTTCAAAGCTTTTCTGATAAACGGAAGATTTGAAGTGTAATAGTATATATATAACTTTAAAATCAATAAAAATGGGAAAGTTAAGTCACGTAGATGACAAAGGAAAAGCCAATATGGTTGATGTTGGAACAAAGCCCGACCAGGTCCGTATAGCTAAAGCCACCGGGCATATTGCCCTGCAACCCGAAACGATTGAGCTAATCCGTGATAATGCCATGAAAAAAGGTGATGTGCTTACCATTGCCGAAGTCGCAGGAATACAGGGAGGGAAAAAAACAAGCGACCTAATCCCTTTGTGTCATCCACTCCAAATTACCAAATTAGATGTTAAAGCTACCATCGATGAAACGGGTGTGCGTATTAACTCCGAAGCACGGTGTGTAGGAAAAACAGGCATTGAAATGGAAGCACTTACCGCTGTTTCAGTAGCTTTGCTTGCCGTGTACGATATGTGTAAGGCTGTGGATAAAACCATGAATATTGATGAAACAAAGCTGGTGGAAAAAACAAAATCGGATGTATAGAAGTTCTAATTTTCTTATTTTAATGCTAAAATAGCTTTTCCTTTTCGGATTCCTTCTACTTTGCATTTTATCGTTTTTGGATTGTTTTTTACGATTTCTTCAGAATCGATTGACCGAACTTTCGTCTCAATACCATAAATATCTACAACAATAATAACATATTCTTCTTTCCCCAAAGGATTTGTGTCTTTTTCTGTGCGTAAATAGTTGAATGAATAGGTTTTGCCAATTTCATAAAAAGGATGAACCGGTTCTATTTTTAAATGCGAATCGGTATTAAACTTAGTTATAATACATTCAACTTTTTGACCAATCTTGAATCCATAGTGTTGATACATCTTCTTTTTTAAGGAGTACAAATTATTAAACTCATCTTTTAGGATATAATAATCCATGTTTTTTTCCAGCGGTTTAATATCTATTATTGCAAACAGATATTTTTTACCGATTTCCGGTTGTTTTACTATCTTTTTTATTTCTGGGACCCCTAAAAACAATTGGCCTTTCTTAATTCTTAGTACTTCGCATTTTAATTTGGGGGATTTTTTATCCACTGTATAATTTTCGGGCAAAGAACAGCTATTTTCCATCCCAAATATATCTTTTACAATGGCTGCTTTTTCCTTTTTTCCTACAGAGTTTATATGGTCAGTAATTTTAACTAAATCAAACGCATAGACTTCATCCTCTTTATATTCAGGATTTTCCGGTTCCAGGAAAATTTTCCCGCTACAATTAATTTTATCAATTTTACAATTTATCGTTTGCCCCGTTTTTAAATGATAATGTTTATAAGGATTAGCTTTTAAAAGATGTTTCCCTCCAAAGGGATTTTTTAAGATATAATAGGATTCATCAGTCCCCGGAATTTCGGTAAAGCCAGTGATAGTGAATCGGTGCTTTTCCCCTTCGGTAAACTTATATTGACTTTTATTGTTATCCATACCAACGCAAAAATACTATTTTAAATCATTTTTATGATATTTGTAAGGATGAAGATGATAGGTAAAGAGATGATATTTTATTACTTTTGTTAGATAAAAAAAATATTTAATACAATAAGGGAATGACAGCAGCTAAAGTGGTTTCGGTTAATATATCCGAAAAAAAAGGAGTTATTAAAAAGCCGGTAACAGAAATTTTGATTAATAACCAGGGTGTTGAAAATGATGCCCATGCCGGCGATTGGCACAGGCAGGTAAGCTTACTTGCCAAAGAAAGCATTGATAAGTTCGAAGAGATAATAGGACGAAAACTTGCATTTGGTGAATTTGCTGAGAATATTACTACCGAAGGGATTACATTGTTCACGATGAAACCCGGCGACAGGTTGAAAATTGCTGAGGTTGAAATGGAGGTTACCCAAATTGGGAAGAAATGCCATGGTGATGGTTGTGCCATTTTTACCCAGGTAGGGAAATGCGTTATGCCTAAAGAAGGGATTTTTGCCAAAGTAATTCATCCGGGAACAATTAAATCAGGTGATGAAATTATTCATATTCCAACAATATAAGATATGCCTAAAGGGAAAGTTCTATCCGTTAATTTATCAGCTGAAAGGGGAATGAAAAAACCTGTTTCAGAATTAATACTTACCGAAAAGGGAATACAAGGGGATATTCATGCCGGACACTGGAACCGTCAGGTTAGTGTTATTGACCAATCGCATGTTCATCGTTTTAAAAAAATTACTGAAGCCAGGGATACTCAATTTGGTGAATTTGCTGAAAATATTACGGCAGAAGGATTACACGATATCGATTTTCAAACATTTGACCTGCTAAGAATTGGCGATGCAATTTTAGAAGTTACTCAGGTTGGAAAACCGTTTCACGATCAGTTTCGCGAACTGGGAAATTATGTAATGCCTCGTGTTGGGATATTCTGCAGAGTAAAAAAAACAGGAACTATAAAACCCAATGATGCTATTGAGGTTTTTCCGAAAGTATATCATGCGCTGGTAATTACATTAAGTGATCGTGCAAGTGCCGGAGAGTATGAAGACCGAAGCGGACCTAAAGTAATTGAATTTCTGGATACCTATTTTAACAAACAAGGTGTAAGATATCAGACCGAAAGAATGGTAATTCCTGACAGCAGCAAAGAACTTTCACAAATCTTAGCAAAAGCAAAGAAAGACAATATTGACCTAATAATTACTACCGGCGGAACAGGGATTGGAAAAAGAGACATAACGGTAGACACAGTTGAGCCGATGCTGGATAAGGAAATTCCGGGGGTAATGGAAATGATACGAATGAAATATGGGGTAGAGAAACCAAACGCATTATTAAGTCGTGGGATTGCAGGAGTCATGGGAAATAGTTTGGTTTATACCCTGCCCGGTAGCGTAAAAGCGGTAAATGAATATATGACCGAGATTTTAAAAACATTACACCATCTTTTTTATATGTTGCATGGAATAGATGCACATTAATAAAATTACCTAAACCTAAAAAAACTTACATTTTATGGATCGAGATCAAGCAGAAAAATTATTAAGAAAGTATGTACGAAACGAGAAGATGCTTTATCACTGTTTTGCTTCCGAAGCTGTTATGAGAGCGTTAGCAAGGAAGCTTGGACGTGATGAAGAAAAATGGGGTACAGCCGGTTTATTGCATGATATTGATACAGAAATAACGAATGCAGATCCTAAAAAACATGGATTGGTTGCTTATGAGTTATTAAAAGATGAAGGGCTGGAAGAAGATATTATTGATGCTATAAAAATGCATAACGGAGAAGCTACCGGATTAAAGCGCGAAACGGAATTTCAACACGCGCTGGCTGCCGGAGAAACAATTACCGGGCTTATTTATGCAACCGCATTGGTTTATCCCGATAAGAAAATCAAGGATGTAAAACCAAAATCGGTAACCAAGCGCATGAAACAAAGTGCATTTGCTGCTTCTGTAAGCAGAGAAATTATCATGGAATGCGAGGAAATTGGAATCCCTTTGAACGAGTTTGTTGAGATCTCATTAAATGCCATGAAAGAAATTTCCGATAAAATCGGATTATAAATTAATCTTTTATAAGGTTGATTTACAATTGTTTACTTTGTTGCCTTTAAAATACTATTCTGTTATACCCTGATTTGCAGTTGAATATGTAATAGAATGCTATTATTTTTATTTAGACTTAAAATAAAATAGAAAGAAAAAATGTTTCTAATGAATTCATATTTAACAAAAAACAATAGTATTAATGTTGGAGAAATTTAATTCACAAGGTTTGTTTAATTTTTTTTTAATTTTGGTTGGAGAGTTTATCTGTTAAACTCAACCTAATCTCTTACAATTTGCTTATTAAGTGTAATAAGTAGTTCATTTAATTAACAATTGTTTGACTAAAAACAAGCGTTATGACAATTAAAAAGGAACAACACAATGTATCGGCGGTAATTTTAGCTGGTGGTGCCAACAAGCGTTTTCAAGGGAAAACCAAAGCGAATATTCAAATTAGCGGGGTGCGAATTATTACCCGTACGATTAAAATTTTACACGAAATATTCGACGATATTATTATTGTTACTAATACACCTGATCAATTTAAAGGATTTAGCCACTATACATTGGTTCCCGATGAAATAAAAAACGTTGGCCCACTTGGAGGTATTCATGCTGCCATGCAAGTAGCTAAGAATGATTCGGTATTTGTATTTGCAAGCGATATGCCATGCATTTCAAGTAAACTGGTTAAAAGCCATATCCAATTTTATCACAAACGTCGTTGTGATGCAGCTATTCCTCGCATTAATGACTTTAAGGAACCGTTACATTCTATTTACAATACCAGAATTCTTAACCAGTTAGATGAATATTTAAAAACGGCTCATGATTACTCTATCGAAAGCTTTTTAAGTGGTTTAAATATTCGTTATCATAATTTAGAAGACACTGAAGAAAACCGGAAATCATTCTTCAATATTAATACACCTCAAGATTTATCATGCATGGAATTATATTCTGAGGCAGGTTATATTTAAAGTGATTAAAAGATATTAAAAAAGCGGGTGTCGCAAAAAGTAATTGCGGAAACATTTGTACATTTTTTTTGTAAAAAACTATCCTTTCCTATTATTCTTTTTCTTAGGCTTAAATTTTTTTATCTCAATAATAGGGACAGGGTCATATCCATGGGTTCCCCAGGGATGGCAACGGGATATTCTTTTTAATCCCATCCATGAACCTTTAAACGGGCCATGAATTTTTACCGCTTCGATAAAATATTCAGAACAGGTAGGGGTGTGCCTGCACGAAGCAGGAGTGTATGGTGAAATAACGTATTTATAAATATATACGGGTATAAGAAAAATAAAACCGATAATTTTTTTTAAAATTCCAACCATGAAACCAAATTTATGGCAAAGGTAAGAAAATGTTTGAGCAATTAAACGGAGGAGTTTATATAAAAAGAACCGCCGAAACTTAATAGTTTGCGGCGGCTAAAGAGGTGTTTTTAATTTATAGATTTTTTGTTTCGTATGTTTTTTCTCGTTCGGCTGCTTTTTTATCCCAAACAGGGACAACTTCTTCCATGAATTTTTTCTTTTCAGCATTAAGCTTTTCCATATCAAGCCCAATATATTCCTGTGCTTTGTCTTTGGTTGAAATATCCGGGTAGGGAACTTTCTCATTAAAACCTAACGAGGCAAAAATTCTGGCTAATTTAAGTCTTGCCTCAGCGGCAATATTAATTCCGGTAGATAAAATTCTGGAGCATTCTATCGGGCTGTGAAACGATCCTCCGTGGCTTGCAGCAACATAGTCC
>DATFIZ010000020.1:0-11156 GCA_035269575.1 Bacteroidales bacterium
GGAGGTTCTTTATTTATGCAGGAGCGGGATTACAATAATATTGCTGAAGCAACAGCCTTTGGACTTGGTTCCGGGGTCGGTTGGTTTCTTGCCATTGTAGGAATTGCTGCTATTCGTGAAAAAATACGATATTCGAATGTCCCTGCTCCCTTAAAAGGCCTTGGCATAACTTTTATCATTACAGGATTAATGGGGATTGCCTTTATGGGATTTATGGGTATCAAATTATAAGTATTGTGTAAATTAATATAAGGTAAAATAATATATAAAAGCCACCAATAATTGATATTAGATAAACGGCTGATAAAAAGATATTAAGAATGGTATTACTAACATCACAAACAACGGTTATATTACTTAGTATAGCGGTATTTTTAACCATTATTCTTGCATTGGTTTTGATTCTTCTATTGGCAAGAAAAAAACTTACTCCTCAGGGAAAAGTAAAATTGACAATTAACGATGAGGAAGAAATTGAAGTTGAACCCGGGAATACAATTTTATCAACACTTTCGAATAATGATGTATACCTTCCATCGGCTTGCGGTGGAGGTGGAACCTGCGGAATGTGTAAATGCCAGGTGTTAGAAGGAGGAGGAAGTATCCTTCCTACCGAAACCGGTTTTTTTTCCCGTAAAGAACAACAAAACTATTGGCGGTTGGGCTGCCAGGTAAAAATCAGGAACGACATGAAAATCAAAGTTCCTGAAGAGGTGATGGGTATTAAGAAGTGGGAATGCGAAGTCGTTTCGAACAAAAACGTGGCTACCTTTATTAAAGAATTTGTGGTTAAACTGCCCGAAGGCGAAAATCTTGATTTTAGGCCGGGTGGATATGTACAGATAGATGTTCCTAAAATTGAAGTTGATTTTAAAGATATAAAAGTAGATGAACGTTTCCGTGAAGATTGGGATCAGTTTAATATGTGGGATTTAAAAATGAAAAATCCGGAAGAAACATTCCGCGCTTATTCTATGGCTAATCATCCTGCCGAGGGAAATATTGTAAAATTGAATATTCGAATTGCCACTCCTCCATGGGATCGCTCAAAAGGAGCCTTTAAAAAGGTTAATCCTGGTATCTGCTCCTCTTTTATCTTCTCCAGGAAACCGGGTGATAAAGTTACTTTATCAGGCCCTTACGGGGAATTCTTCATTAAAGATACTGATCGCGAGATGGTATACATTGGTGGTGGCGCCGGGATGGCTCCTTTACGTTCTCATATTTTCCATCTGTTCCACACCCTTAAAACCGACCGGAAGGTGTCGTACTGGTATGGTGCCCGTTCCTTACGAGAAGTTTTTTATGAGGATGAATTCAGAAAAATTGAAAAAGAATTTCCTAATTTTTCATTCCATATTGCATTGTCAGAGCCTAAAGAAGAGGACAACTGGGACGGACTTACCGGATTTATTCATCAGGTGGTTTATGATGAATATTTAAGTAAACATGAAGAACCTGAAGAGATTGAATTTTATTTATGTGGACCTCCTGTAATGAACGATGCCGTTCAGGATATGCTGTATAATTTAGGCGTACCTGATGAGATGGTGGATTTTGATGATTTTGGAGGATAGTATTTATTCTAAAATATTGAATATACCCGGCAGTATCATCTACTTCCGGGTTTTTTTTGAACTCAAAAATTTCATATTTATCCCAGTCTTTCCAGCAATTGATGGCAATATCACGAACCAAATCCCGGTATATATTGCTGGCTGATCCGTGGATATAATTTAATTCCTGAATTTCTTAGCTGCTTTACAATGAATGATTTTAGATTCGGTATTATTGTTTGCCCCTACCAGTATCCCTTCGTGGTGTGTAGTATACAATAAGTCTTTTATTTTATTAAAACCGTCTTCTGCATTCACAACACCATTGGAAACTGTAATTGCCAGTATACGTATATTGGATGATTCAAGCATCACCCTTATTGCCCTGAAATCATCCAAACCGCAGTCGGTATCAATAACAACATAATGTTCCGGTTTCCAGGGATGAGAATTTCCGGTTAAAGAAATAAATGCTGTAAATATAAAAGTGAGGATTGTTTTTTTCATGGGTTGGAGATCTTAAGTATTCATGAATTAATCTATAAAATTATTGATTTTTAGTGAAAAAACTTCTTAACTTCGTATAGCTTTTGTTATAAAAATGTAAAACAAATGATAAAAAAAGTCTATATTCCGTTAATTTTAATTCTTTTACTGGGGTCATGTAATCGCCAACCTGAATCAAATTATATATCCTTTGGAGGGTTTACCCAGGGTACTACTTATTCAATTTCTTACGAAAGTGCTGATAGCATAGTTTATAAACAAGCAATTGAAACGTTGCTTGCCTGTTTCGATTCATCCTTATCTACTTACAATCAGCTATCGGTGATATCAAAAATTAATAAAAATCAATCGAATATTGCCGATGAAAAGCTACAAACTGTTTTTAGAACCTCCGAACAAGTCTATAAAAAGACCAATGGGGCTTTTGATATCACAGTTGCTCCTTTGGTAAATGCCTGGGGATTTGGATTTAAGAACAAATCTGAAATTACGAATTCACTTATCGACAGCATACTCGAATTTGTAGGCACCCATAAAATTTGCCTTAAAGATTCATTGATAATTAAATCCGATCAGCGAATGATGTTGGATATGAATGCTATAGCTCAGGGTTATTCGGTTGATCTTGTGGCTGAATTTTTAGCGAAGAAAGGAGTTAAAAATTATTTGGTGGAAATTGGGGGTGAAGTAAAAGCCCATGGAGTTAATCACAGACAAAAACCATGGAGAATTGGTATAGACAGACCTGAAGATAATAATATGATTCCCGGAGAGAATTTACAAGCTATCATTTCTTTACGTAATAAATCACTGGCTACCTCCGGCAATTACCGCAAATTTTACATACGCGATGGTGTTAAATATTCTCATACCATTAATCCAAAAACCGGCTATCCCGTAACTCATTCATTGTTAAGTGCTACAGTTGTTGCTAACGACTGTATGACCGCTGATGCTTATGCTACGGCTTTTATGGTTATGGGGTTAGATAAAGCTTTTGAGCTGGCTCTCAAACTCTCTGATATTGAAGCATATTTTGTCTACAGCGATGAGAAAGGGCAATACCAGGTTAGATCAACACCGGAAATGGAACAATGGATCGAAGAGGTGAAATAGTATAATTCAGGTTAAAGATTAGTTGTATCATTCTTTCTGGGTACCACTTGCCTGACCAGTTTGCGTGCATGTTTGTCTACCTCACGGTTATAGTTTACTGTTGACGTTGATTTTTGATGAGCTCTAACTTTAATAAATTCTACAGTGTTTTGTTGCAAACGTAAAATAAGGGATTGAATTAAATCTTTATTTTGGATATCCTTTCCCTTGTTTGTTTTAAAATTTTTTGCAATTAATTTTTTCGCTCGTAATGGGACTTTTTCAACATATTGACTATCCGTAAAAATTCGTATTAAGCAGGAATCTGTATGTGTTTTCTCAATATAATCAATAGCTTCTATTACAGCGATTAACTCCATCCTGTTGTGAGTCGTTTCTTTTTCAATACCCTCTAGTATCTTTTTTTTACCTTCCTGAAAGATAATAGCAGCCCATGCTCCGATGTTTAATTTTGTGTTACAACTTCCGTCGGTAAATACTTCAATAATTGGTGTTTTTTCCATATTTATTAAAAAATGAAAGATATGAAAAAATAATGGTTAGATAAAACGGGTAAAAGAAGAACAATTATTCAACTAAAATTGTTAATTGATTAGATAATAAATATCTATAATTAAAAAATTGAACGATGGCAGATTTATCAACAAAGTACATGGGATTTCATTTGAGAAACCCAATTATTGCAGCAAGCTCCGGGTTGACTGACACAGCGGAAAAGGTAAAAAATCTGGAAAAAAACGGAGCAGGTGCTGTTGTGTTAAAGTCTTTGTTTGAAGAGCAGATAATGATGGAAATAAATTCATTAGCTGCCGGTAATTTATATAATAACTATGCCGAAGCAGAAGATTATATTTCTTATTATACCCGAAAACATTCGTTGGATGAATACCTTTATTTAATTGAGGAGGCCAAAAGCAAGGTTGATATCCCGGTCATAGCAAGTCTTAATTGTTTCTCGGTAGGACAATGGGTTGATTTTGCCCAACGTATTGAATCTGCAGGTGCTGATGGCTTAGAGTTAAATTTGTTTTTAATGCCAGGAGATCAAAAGTTTAGCGGACCTGAGATAGAAGATATTTATTTTGATATTATCAGAAGTGTGCGCAAAAACACCAATTTGCCTGTAGCTGTAAAACTCAGCTCTTATTTTACCGGAATGGCGGATAGTTTAATTAAGATCTCTCAGGAAGAAATCTCGGCAATGGTTCTGTTTAATCGTTTTTATACCCCTGATATTGATCTGGAAAAGGAAGAAATGGTTTCCTCACGAATATTTAGTTTACCCGAAGAAATTAGCCATACGTTACGCTGGATCGGAATGGTTTCAGACAAAGTGCATTGCGACCTGGCTGCATCAACCGGAATAACCGATGGGTATGCTGCCCTAAAAGCATTGTTAGCAGGAGCTCAGGCTGTCCAAGTGGCTTCTGCCCTTTATAAAAATACGGCAAAGCACATGGGGGTGATGTTACAACAAATGGAAAGTTGGATGGATAAGAAAGGCTATGCCAGTCTCGACGACCTTATCGGAAAACTGAGTTACAGAAAAGTTAATAAGCCTATGGTATATGAGCGGGCTCAGTTTATGAAATACTTTAGCACAGATGAAAAAAATAGCCCTGAATAATTTCAAGGCTATTTCCCTAAAGTTGGTAATTTTATTCTGTTTTGCTTTTCTTTAAACTGATTTCCTGGTAGTTCTTATTGTTCCAAAGATCTAATAATTCTTTAAAATCACTGTATTCATCAGGATTTATGAATGATTTATTTATCATTAAGGTTTTATTAACCTTCAGGATATTATTCTCTTCATTCATGTTGATGGATAAAGAACCCAGGTTGTTTTTATGTTCTTTGGTAACATCAGGTGTTGTCAAAACAAAACCTTCCGGAAGTTCTACAATGTATTGATATGTTTCGTTAATTTCCCGGGATAGCTGCAAGGGCGTTTGTCGTTTTTCCATTAAAACATTTAAATGTTCACCTTTTATCCCATAAGCAGACTCAGGTAATGTTAAAAAGTAATAATCGCCCTGATTTTTCCAAATTTCTTTTTGCTCAATATCAGCCTGTAATTCACTGCCTTTGTTGTTAAATTGTTTAACATCGTACGCCTGAATTGTATGCCTGGGAAATGTTGATTGAATCACTTCCTGTGCATTATCAGACTGGTCTAAATAATTAAGATATGGATTTTTTGCTCCATGAACATTTATGGCTACCCGACCGGCTAATACTCCTTCTGTATTTAATTCAAAACGACCATCTATCTTTACTTCAGGTTTTACTTCGGTTATCACCGATGGGTGTTCAACTGATTCGGCTTCCATATCAAGCAAAATATAGTCTTCTAGATAAAATGCCAGGTTATTTGCCTGTTTTGAGTTGATTCCCACAATAATTTTTTCGTTATTCGCTTTTACCATATGGTAGAATTCTCCGGCATCATCTAGAATACCTGTTTTTTCATCATAAAATTCTGAAGGGATGGCATAAATTAACCGACTTTCAATACCAGAATAGTTAAGCATCTTATTGAAAAGAATGCTTTTCTCAATGGCTGTAGCTCCATTCGATTGCCAAACATCTTCTAAGGATCTTGTAGTATATCTTGCATAGCCGATAGGAATATTGAAATTATTGATTTCATCACCCACCAATTTTTGTAACGCTCGAATCATATGAATCTCTTTTTTCTTTCCGGAGATTTTCTGGGTAACCTTTTGTTTCATGTTATCCGTTAAGGGTGACTGGTTATTGGAAACGTGTTGTAAAGCTTCGTCTATATTTACCGTGCTAAGCATTAACCTGGGCAGATGAGTTTGATTTTGTGGCTGATTGGGTTCACGAATTTTATTCTCCAGGTTTTTGAAGTTCCATGCGTATTGTGTGTAACCATCATTTGTTGATTCCTTAACCTGTGCATTAATATTTAAAATGTTAAAGTTTAACTCCGTTCCTTCAGGTACTTTTACAATAATCTCTAAATTTTCTACCGGAACATCTTCTTGTAAAATAATGTTCTCGTTTAAAAATGGAAGGTATCCTGCACCGGAACGTACTTCGTAATCAAAATTAACCGTGCATCCAAGTTCAAGGCCTGTATGTGTAACCACCATTTCGCGTAAATGGTTAAAGGCCGGTGCTCCGGCAGCAAACCGAGGCAATACTTCATTAAAGGCATTTTCAGGAGCTTTAACTACTTTGCCGTCTGCCATGGTAGTTTCTACTTTGTTGAATTTTATTTCCTGATAATCAGGATTGTATATAATGAATGATTCACCATATAATCGATTAAATGAATAATGCGTAATATATTTTAACTCGTGTTGGTAGTGATAATTTATGGACCCATCAGTATTTAACTCGTAAACCTTTTTTATGGATTTAAATACTGCATCATTTTGTTCCTCTGTTGCCTTTTTTTGGCATGAGCTGGCAATTAATACAATTGCAATAAAATAGATAATATGTTTTATTTTCATGATGTTCATTTTTTACGATTTATCGTGATAAAATTATTTTTTCGTCGGCAAATTTTTGTTGTGCTTCGACTACTGATTTATAATTGGACCATTCATCAGCCTCAAATATTCGTTTCTTAATCGTTACCGTCTCAGATAATTTTATTTGGTTATCTTCAACCGAATATTTACCACTAAAAGCGGCAGCTGAACCATCAATATCTTCTTGAGAGGTGAGATATACAGCCTCATTAAATGCGGGAAGCGTAATGGTTTCGTTCTGTTCAACCAGTCGGCTGCATCGGTCTCTGAACGGATATTCCCTTTCCTCAAGCGAAGTGTTTGTATACAGATGAGCCTGTGCCCGTTTAAATATATTGGTAGCAATAATAGGGGTAAAGATAATTTCGTCTTCTGTGATTACGGCATAATCAGGAACTCTAAATTTAAACGATATGCTTATCGGTTCTTCCATATATCCATAGGGGTTATTAAAAGTCATCTCAATAATTTCCATATTGGGTGCGATACTTCTTAATTCCAGCTCAAGAGCTGTTTCCCAGTTTGATTTTAAATTGCGGGTGAATATTCCGCGAATGGCAGCATCAGACTGCCCGTCAGCAGTAACATGAATCGATCCCTCTAATGTGCCATCGGCTAAGATGCTGGTAATACCGTTAATTTTTAACGGATGATTTTCGGGTGCAGAGATATCTGTAATCATTAAATCGGCACCTTCAGGAAGTCCCATGAGGTAGTTTTGTTGTTGTTCGGCACTCGACCATTCTTCTCGTGTAAAAGGAACCCAGGTTGGATCGAGCAACATATATTCGCCGTTACGTCTTTTTACTACCGTGACACTGTGATTAAACTGGTCGGCCGGTATATCTTCAATTCTGGAACCAGCCATGGTCATGGCAGCATACGATTCAAAACCTGCTGCACGTAACATGGTGATTAGCATTCCGGCTTTATCTTTACACACCCCGCAGCGGTCAGTAAAAGTCATATCCCCGGTATGTAAGGTATACCCTTCGCCTTCGCCCATAGATATACCTGAATATCGGATATTGTCAGCAACCCAGTGGTTTAATAAGGAGATGCTGTCCAATTCGGTTTGGGCATCCTTTAAAATTTCATCTACTTTCTTATCAATTTCAGGAGTTGATTCGAAACTGCCAAAATCTTCATTTACATTGTAAAACCAAATGGACTTATCTTCCCAGTCGGCTGTAGTTGTTAAAAGTAATTTGGGTGCCACATTAGAAAGAGCAACCATTCCCGGCTCTCGTTTTAAGGGCATCATATCTTCTTTGGTAAAACGGTATAGTGTTTTTTCACCCTGATCGTGGATAAACGTTTTAACATCCCCATGAAAGAATGTATAATGTAATTCTTTTGTGTTTGGGATTGTCACTTCATAAATTTTTTTTAAAACCGGTTGGTTATTCCAAAACTCGACAATATCGTAAAATTGTCCCCGCATGGGTGGTATATATTTCGAGTCGTCAGGTTGGGTATTATCGTATAGTAAAGCATAGGTAAATCCCTTTTTAAACAAGGTTACTTCAATACCATCACCGGGTTCAAGTCTTCCAATATCAACCATTTTCTGACGTGCCCCCCAATAAATAGCTCGTGCAGGAGCCGGGTAGTCGTATATTCGGTCCTTACCTAAAATTTCTACTACTCCATTTTTACGGTAAATTTTTACTTCCTTGATTTCAATAAATGCTGAAAGCGGATCATAATCAAAAATTAAATGATTAAGTTGCTTTGCACCTTGTGGTGTTAAAACTTTTAATACTTTGTGAATATCGTTGTAGCTTAATCCGGATTCTTGCATATCCACAATCGTCTCGTCTAACACAACCAGATAATCCGCATGAGGATAATCTTTTGATGTTCCGGCTTTTTTGATTAAATCCGATGGACCTGCGAAAGCAGTAAGCTGCAGTAAAATTAGTGTAGTAAGTAAAAGGATTTGTTGTTTCATAATGTATATTTTTTGATGTTAATGGGTAGAAAAAGCTTTTTTAATGGTAATAAAGATAACATTTGTTCGCTTAAATGTTCTTATATTTGTTATAAATTATAGTTTATATGAGAAATTTTTTTTTATTTTTTATTCTGATTTTTACTATACAGTCAGCAGCACAGGATAACTTCGAAGATAAAACTTATAAAGAAAATATAAGAACAGTACTTATGTTTGTCGAAGGGGACGAACTTTCATTTCCTGTATTGGATTTACAGTCGGATAAAAAGATGGTATTGTTATTTGATGATCTGGATGCAGATATTAAAGATTATTATTATACCATTATTCACTGCAATGCCGACTGGAATCCCTCGGATTTAGATCCCAGTGAATATATTGATGGCTATTTCGAGGATCAAATCGATCAATATCAATCATCTTTTAATACTACCGTTGACTATACACATTATACCCTTACTTTACCTAACGATTATCTAAAACCTGTACTTTCAGGTAATTATATAATAAAGGTTTATGATAGTGCAAATCCGGAAGAGATTGTTTTTACCAAACGTTTTATGCTGGTTGAATCTCAAACACAAATTGAAACCCAGATAAAAAACATGGCGCAATCAAGCTATTTTTATAATGATCAGCAGCTGGAAATAAAGGTAGAATATATTGGTTCTGATTTTTATGATATTGACCAGAATATACAATTAAGTATACTAAAAAATTTTAACTGGGAACAGTCGTTGGTTCTTGATAGAGCAGATGTTATCCGTAACAATGAATTTATTTATCATGATTTCAGCCGGCTAAAATTTAAAGGGGGAAATGAGTTTCATCATTTTAATACGAAAAACATTCATTATGCAGGAGAAAATATTAAAAATATAAGTTTTGCCAATCAAAGGTATCATTTTCAATTAACTGAAGATAAAGATAAAACATTTGATGATTATGAATATAAGCAGGATATAAACGGACAATTTAAAATTGATGTAACTCAAAGTAATTATCCGCCTACCGAAGCTGATTATGCATATGTCTATTTTGCTTTGCGCATGGACGCTCCTGTTCAAAAGGGAGATATTTATGTTTGGGGTGCTCTATCCAATTACAATTTTACCCATGAGAATAAAATGCAATACAATTTTGAACACAAAGCATACGAATGCCGTTTATTTTTAAAACAGGGATACTATAATTACCGGTATGTTTTAGTAGAAGACAATAACCCAGATTTTACTTATATAGATGGGAACCATGTGCAAACCGAAAACAGCTATACTGTTCTGGTTTATTACCACGATTTCAGAGGGAATTATGATCGGTTAATTGGTGTGCAGCATGTAAAAACAGTAAATTAAATAAACAAAAAAAAGGAGATATGGTACAAGAAATTTTTACTCAGGATTTTTGGCAAAATGTTTTACAACAATTTGTGGATTGGATAATAGGGCAGGGGCCGTCAATTCTTATTCTTTTCGTTGTTTTATTTATAACCCTGAAATTTTTAAGTATTCTTATTCGCCGGTTAAATAAAATATTAATCAACCGTGCTACTAAAAGCGAGAGTTTGGATACCCAGGAAGCCTCGAAAAGAATTAATACTTTATTAGCAATTCTTAAAGGTATTGGAAAAGTGATTGTTTGGGCCATTTTCTTAATGATCCTATTTAAGAAATTTGGCATTGATATTGGACCCATACTTGCAGGTGCCGGTATTTTGGGTTTGGCTGTTGGTTTTGGAGCCCAGGAACTGGTTAGGGATTTTATTTCCGGATTTTTTATTTTACTCGAAAACCAGGTTCGTGCCGGCGATGTGGCGATTATTAACGGCACAGGTGGTTTAGTGGAAAAAATTGAACTAAGAACGATCACTTTACGTGATTTTTCGGGAGTTGTTCATGTTCTACAGAATGGTAAAATTAACACCATATCTAATATGACTAAAGAGTGGTCGGCCATGGTTTTTGATATTGGCGTGGCTTATAAAGAGAATGTTGATGATGTTATCAAAGTAATGCAGGAAGTTGGTGAAAAGATGTTGACTGATCCGGAATATAAAGAAAAAATTAAAGAGCCATTAGAGATATTCGGTCTGGATAAGTTTGATGACAGTGCAATAGTTATTAAAGCCCGCTTAAAAACTGTTCCCGGAGATCAGTGGACATTAGGACGTGAATACCGCAAAAGACTTAAAAAAGCTTTCGACGAAAAAGGAATTGAAATTCCATTCCCACATACTACCGTTTATTGGGGCGAAGAGATTAAACCATTGGAGTTGGATGTGAAGAAATAATCATATCGTTAAATTAAAATAAAAGAGCAGCTGTCTAAGATGGCTCGAAGACGTCATTGCGAACGTAGTGAAGCAATCTGTTTAAGTTGATTTTAGAAGATTGCTTCGTCGTACCTCCTCGCAATGACGGGAAAAGATTATTTTTTAGACAGCTCCTTTTTTATTAAATTATACCTAAGTTGAGCGATATGAGTAAAACGAAATAGCGCTTTACTTAGGTTTAA
>DATFIZ010000021.1:0-4081 GCA_035269575.1 Bacteroidales bacterium
TATATATATATTGAATATTCAAATCAAATAAATATGCTTCATAAAATTATTAAATTCTTTTTAGAGAATAAATTAGTTACCTTTTTGGTATTAATTGTATTTGTTTTGTGGGGAATTGCCACTTCTCCCTTTAACTGGGAAACAGGGATTTTACCCAACGACCCGGTTCCAGTTGATGCTATTCCGGATATAGGAGAAAATCAACAAATAGTATACACCGAATGGCCGGGACGATCACCCCAGGATATTGAAGATCAGATTTCATACCCCTTAACAACAGCCTTGCTTGGAATACCCGGTGTTAAAACGATTCGAAGTAACTCAATATTCGGTTTATCCAGTATCTATATCATTTTTGAAGAAGATATAGAATTTTACTGGAGCCGTACCCGAATACTAGAAAAACTCAACTCTTTGCCACCGGGGACTTTACCAGATGATGCCAACCCGGCGCTTGGTCCTGATGCAACTGCTTTGGGACAAATATACTGGTATACACTCGAAGGCAGAGATAAAAAGGGAAATCCTGCAGGAGGATGGGATCCCCATGAATTACGTACAATACAGGATTTTCATGTCAGGTATTCGTTAACTGCAGCTAAAGGGGTAGCCGAAGTAGCTTCTATTGGTGGTTTTATTAAAGAATACCAGGTAGATGTTGATCCAAATGCTATGAAAGCGCATGGGGTCACTATCGAGCAAATTATGGCTGCCGTTAAAAACAGCAACCTTGATATTGGTGCGCGAACCATTGAGTTTAATCGTGCTGAATATTTGGTCAGGTCATTAGGCTATGTTCAGGAACTTAAGGATTTAGAGCAAAGTGTTGTAGCCGTTAACGATAATGTGCCCATACGCTTGAAAGATGTGGCCAGAATAAATTTTGGTCCGGGTACCCGTCGGGGCGGACTGGACAAGGGTGGAGCAGAAGCCGTGGGTGGAGTGGTTGTTGCCCGCTATGGAGCAAATCCAATGCAAACCATCGAAAATGTAAAGGATAAAATCGATGAAATAGCGCCCGGATTACCTTCTAAAACATTGGAAGATGGAACAACTTCTAAAGTTACCATTGTTCCTTTTTACGATCGTACCGGACTGATTAAAGAAACGTTGGGAACGCTTGAAGAGGCCATTACACTCCAGCTTTTGATTAGTATTTTGGTGATTATTATTTTAGTGTTAAACCTGAAAGCGTCATTTTTGATATCCAGTTTATTACCTATTGGTGTTTTAATGACATTTGTTACCATGCGGCAGTTTGGGGTCGATGCCAATATTGTTGCTCTTTCGGGTATTGCTATTTCGATAGGTATTATGATTGATGTTGGAGTAGTTTTTACCGAAAATATTATCAGACACATTGAGGCAGCTAAAGAACTTGGTACAAAAGGCAAAAAATTAATTACCGTAATTTATGAAGGGGCTGTTGAAGTAGCTGGGGCTGTTCTAACAGCAATTACTACTACTATCGTTAGTTTTCTTCCGGTATTTGCCATGCAGGCAGCCGAAGGCAAGTTGTTTAAACCATTGGCTTTTACCAAAACATTTACCATGATTTCTGCGCTAATTATTGGATTAATTATTATTCCCATGTTAGCTCATCTGGTATTTTCATTGAAATTTGATAAAAACAGATACAAGAAAGTAGCTAATCTTATTGCAGCATCAGCCGGTGTTGTGTTAGCTTTCGCTTCTGGTTATTATATTGCTTTATTTATTACCGTTATTGGAATAAATAATTATTTTGCTGATAGATGGCCGGAATATCGTAAACATTGGACGAACTATATTAATATTGCCATAACAGCAGCCATTGTGGTTTTCTTCTTATCGAGGGTTTGGATGCCATTAGGGGCACAAAATTCATTGTTTGCCAATTTCCTTTTTGTTTTATTAATTGTAGGTGTTATTCTGAGTTTGCTATCTGCAGTAGTTTTCTTTTATCCATCTCTGTTAAAATGGATACTTAATCATAAATGGACTTTTTTAACCATTCCCATTTTTGTTGTTTTATTTGGAATTACTATTTGGCAAGGTTTTGATAAGTTGTTTGGTTTTATGCCCAAATGGGTAAAAAATACAGGAACCTACCAGTCATTAAGTGAAACAATCCCGGGTTTAGGTAAGGAGTTTATGCCATCGCTGGATGAAGGTTCCTTCCTTTTGATGCCTACTACAATGCCCCATTCAGGAATTCAGGAAAATTTAGACGTTATCCGTATATTGGATAAACAGGTAAGTGCTATACCTGAGGTAGAAATGGTAGTTGGTAAATGGGGACGTGTTAATTCAGCCCTCGACCCTGCTCCGGTTTCCATGTACGAAAATGTAATTAATTACAAACCGGAATATATTCTGGATGAGGATGGACACAGAATACGATTTAAAACAAATAAAGAGGGTGCATTTGTATTAAAAAATGGTAAATATTACGACCGCGAAAAGGAAGGATTTAAGTTAATTGCACGGGAAGAGTTAATTGAAGATAAGAATGGAGACTATTTTCGTCAATGGAGAGATGAGATTCATTCGGCTGATGATATCTGGAATGAAATTATTAAACAAGCAAGAATTCCGGGATTAACATCAGCACCTAAGCTTCAGCCTATATCTACGCGATTGGTTATGTTACAAACGGGCATGAGAGCTCCTATGGGAATTAAAGTTTTTGGCCCTGATTTAGAAACCATAGAAAAGGTTGGTTTAGAGCTGGAACAACATCTTAAAGAGGTGGAAGGGGTAGCTCGCACTTCAGTATTTGCCGACCGTGTAGTAGGTAAACCTTATCTAGAAATAGAAATTGACCGGGAAAAAGCTGCGCGTTATGGTTTAACTGTAAATAAACTGCAAACCATATTATCGAGCGCCGTTGGTGGAATGACTTTAACAACCACGGTAGAAGGCCGCGAACGCTTTCCTGTTCGATTAAGATATGCACGTGAGTTTAGAGATAATCCCGAGGATTTAAAAAATATGCTTATTCCTACCTCTTCAGGCGCACAGGTACCTTTAAGTCAGGTAGCTGATATTACTTATACACGAGGACCGCAAATGATAAAAAGTGAAAATACTTTTTTGGTTTCCTATGTCATTTTTGATAAAAAAGATGGATATGCCGAGGTCGATGTGGTGGAGAATGCCCAGGCATATTTGAATGGTTTAATGGATGCAGGAGAATTTGAATTACCGGGCGGGGTAAGCTATATTTTTACCGGAAATTATGAAAATCAAATACGGGCGACCAAAAGATTGGCTTTGGTAATTCCTGTTTCGCTAATTATCATTTTTTTTATTTTATATTTTCAATTCCGGTCTGTAACTTCTACAGGATTAATATTTAGTGGAATATTGGTTGCCTTTTCCGGAGGGTTCATTATGCTTTGGTTCTATGGCCAGCCATGGTTTTTGGATGGAACCCTGGCGGGAATCCACCTCAGGGATTTATTCCAGATTAAGACCATTAACGTGAGTGTTGCCGTGTGGGTTGGATTTATTGCTTTGTTTGGTATTGCAACCGATGATGGAGTGCTTATTAGTACTTATATCAAACAATTGAAGGAAAAACATAATCCCACAACGGTTAAAGAGTTACGGGAAGTAATTATTGATGCCGGGTCAAAGCGTGTTCGTCCGGCCATGATGACAACTGCTACTACATTAGTAGCCTTGTTGCCTGTGCTCACATCAACCGGAAAGGGTTCGGATATCATGGTGCCCATGTCGATTCCTTTGTTTGGCGGAATGTTGATTGAGGTATTGACTATGTTCGTTGTGCCGGTACTTTACAGCATGTGGCAAGAACGTCAAATTAAGAAAAATATAAAAAATAAAAATATTAGCCATGAAGAATAATTATATTATAACAGGAATTATCTTTTTGCTGATTTCTTCAATGGTTGTTGCGCAAGAAGATTTAGACCGCTATTTGCAGATAGCTGCGGAGAATAATCCTGAGTTGCAGGTTAAATTTAATGAATATATGGCTGCTCTTGAAGTTATTCCGCAAGCTAAAGCATTGCCCGACCCTCAAATTGCTTTTGCCTATTTTGTGAGTCCTGTAGAGACCCGGATGGGGCCACAA
>DATFIZ010000022.1:0-4439 GCA_035269575.1 Bacteroidales bacterium
GACATGGTGCTTATGGATATTAAAATGCCTGATATTAACGGGTTAGATGCTACTATTGAAATCAAGAAAAAATATCCCGATTTACCGATTATTGCACAAACGGCTTATGCTATGGAAGAAGATGAAATAGCAAGCCAGGAGGCCGGTTGTGATGACTATATTTCCAAACCTATACGTCCGGATAACCTGCTTACCATTATGTCTAAATTTTTTGACGATTAAAAAGCTACCGAAAAACCTATTTTAAATTGTGGGTACTCGTATGGATTATCATCTGTTTTTTGCAGGTTCCATAACAAAATAATCCATGATTTTGCTTTTTTTCCCATGTGCTGAACATATCCTCCTCCAAGTAGATAGTTATGAAGCCAGTAACGATCTTTATCTGAATCAGTAACACCAAAACGAATAGTATTGTATTTTGTATTCAATAATTCATACTCTGCATGCAAAATAAGTCCTGACTGTGTTTTTAGTGGTAAAATTTCCCGAAAATCTTTTATTACGGCAAATTGTAAAAATACACTACCCCCATAGGTATGTGCTTCAAAATTACTTGAGCTAATATTATCTGGATCAAAATTTCTTTTTTCATTATAATATTGATATTTACCACCAATACCAAGGGATATACGCTCTGTTAGCTGATTACCAAGTATTACATTAATGTCAACCAAATCAAGATTTCCAAAAGCTAATAATAAATTCCCTCCCCAGAAAAAGTAAGGTTCTTTTGTTTCCTTTTCAGTGTTTTCAGTATTTTTGTCCTGTGTATTTTTTTGCTGTCCAAAGGCTGAGAATGAAAAAAAGAGGAGAGTAGAGGCTATAATTACAGAAATTTTTCTCATATAATTTATTTTATGTTGTCAACAAATTAAAAAATTGATCAAAAATAGTTAATTTTCAAGGATAAAATTATAAAAAAGAAATCAAATGAATATTGTAATTACCGGAGCAAGCAAAGGAATTGGTTTTGAGGTAGCTAAGCTGTTTGCTGCTCATGAAGACAATACTGTTGTAGCCATTGCCCGAAGCGAAGATTTGCTTAAAGAATTAAAAAATGCCTGCATTCGGGAAAATCTTAAAACAAAAATACGCCCGGTTGTTTTTGATATTGAAAATCCCCAAACAGTAAAAGAATTAATTAAAGAGGAAGTTTTAAAATATATGGATACAGTGGATATTTTAATCAATAATGCAGGAAAACTGGTAAATAGCCCTTTTCATGAAATATCTGCCGAAGAAATGATGAAATCTTTTCATATCAATACCATTAGCCCGGCGATTATAATACAGGAGCTAATGCCTTTATTAAAAAAAGGGCAGGTTAAACATGTTATCAATATCTCAAGTATGGGTGGTTTTCAGGGGAGTGTCAAATTTCCCGGTTTATCAATATATAGTGCAAGCAAAGCTGCTATAGCCACTTTATCTGAATGTTTAGCCGAGGAGTATAAAGAAGCGCAAATAGCTTTTAATAGCCTTGCTTTGGGTGCTGTAAATACCGAAATGCTTAAATCTGCTTTTCCCGGTATGAATGCACCCCTGGAACCTGAAGAAATGGCCTCATTTATTTACGATTTTGCTATAAACGGGAAAAAATATTTTAATGGAAAAGTTATTCCCGTTAGCAGTACAACGCCTTAAATTTTTATTTTTTAAAAAAGTTTGCTTACTTTATCATTTAAACCTTGAAAAATACTCCTTATGTTAAAAGAAAAGATTGAAAATCTATTTTTTAAAAATAAAACAAAAGATCAGCTTATCGAAGAAACATTAACCAGTTTAAGTGGATTGATAGGCAATGCTCTTGCCGGAGATGATGTGAATAAGATTAAATCGCTTTTGCCTCCAAAGTTACAGCCTGAAGATATTGGAGTGAAATTAAAAACGGTATGTATACACTTAGAGAATAATGAACATCAGACACCTTGTGCTGAAGTGTGTATTGATTTAATTGTTGAACGAACAGAGCAGGAGTTAGGTACATATTCGTTGTATTATAACGAAGAGGCTGAACAAGTAGATGAAGTTTTAAATTTATATTAAAAAAAGCTCCCGAAAAGGAGCTTTTTACTTTATCGGGCATGTTTAAATACCAATTCCATTTTTTCGGATAGACGTTTAAAAACTTCTTCCTCTGAACCTACACCATCAATCTGGTAAATACTTTTTTGTTTGGCGTAATAATTCAATACCGGTTTGGTCTGATTCTCAAAATTTTCCAGTCTTCGGACAATCACATCGATATTCATATCATAATATCTCTTTTTGTCGGTCTTACTACGGGCAGTTAATCGTTTAATAGATTCCAGCGTAGGTACATTCATGTTAAAAATGCAAGAAACGGAAGAATTAAGCCTTCGTAATAAACCGTCTAAAATATAAGCCTGAACAATCGTTCGTGGGAACCCTTTAAAAAAGAATCCATTGGCTTCAGGATGTGATTTAATTTGTTTCTCAATAAGTTTTATCGCAAATTCATCAGGTACAATATCTCCTTTCTCCATGTATTCTTTAGCTGCAAGACCCATTTGTGTTCCTTTCTCAATTTCGCGTCGAAGTAAAGACCCGGTAGAAATATATACCAGATTATATTTATCGGCCAGCAATTTTCCCTGTGTTCCTTTCCCTGAGCCGGGAGGACCGTATAAAACAACATTCAGCCAAGTTTTTGTTAAGGTATGTTCTACTACATTGGTAATTCTTCCAAAAATTTCATCCACCGTTCCTACACCGTCTACAGCATAATAAATACCCTTATCTTTGTAGAATTCAGCAACCGGAACAGTCTTGTTCTTATATTCTTCCAACCTGTTCTTAATCACATCTACCGTATCATCAGCCCTGTTTTCTTTTTTTGCTCTTTCAAGCATTCTTTGCATTAAAATATCCTGGGAAACCTCAAGACTTATCATGCAGTTAAGGGTAGTATTCATTTTAATTAATAATCCTTCTAAAATGTATGCCTGAACAACTGTTCGGGGAAATCCATCGAAAAGGAAACCATTTGCCTCATTATTTGTTTTAATTTTTTTCTCGATAATCTGTACAATGATTTCGTCAGAAACAAGCTCGCCTTTTTCAATTACACTTTTTGCCTTAAGTCCTAATTCGGAACCTTCGGCAATTTCCTCTCTTAAAATATCACCCGTTGAAATATACGCCAGATTGTATTTTTCGATAAGTTTCCGGGACTGAGTTCCTTTTCCTGCCCCGGGAGGGCCAAATAGTGCGATATTAAACATTCAAAAAAATTTATAGGTTAATAATGCTAATCAAAAATAATAAAAAGCATTTTAATCTCCATATTTTCTTTATAGCTAAATGAATAAAAAAACACTTTAGCATAATACCAAAGCGGAATGAGTCGTATTTAAAGTCGATTAAACAACTGTTAAGTAAGTAAATACATAAAAAACGGGCGCTTTCAGGAACACAAATTATATTATCTCGTTTTATCTAATATAAAAAATAATCCGACTTTATATCTGTTGCCAGTGGGTTTCTTCTATGATATAAACGAATCATATCATTTTAAGCATCTGTCAATTTAAACATTCCTCCTGCACTTCTTGTTAAATAAGAAAATAATGTTTTTGTATGAACAACAATAAAAAATATACCAATCATTTGATCAATGAATCCAGTCCTTATTTACTGCAACATGCACATAACCCGGTTAACTGGTACTCCTGGAATGCAGAAGCTTTAGATAAAGCAAAAAAAGAAAATAAGCTAATCATCATTAGTATTGGTTATTCTGCTTGTCACTGGTGTCATGTAATGGAACGCGAATCGTTCGAGGACGAAGAGATTGCCCGGATAATGAATGATCATTTTGTTTGTATAAAAGTAGACCGCGAGGAGCGGCCGGATATCGACCAAATTTATATGAATGCAGTGCAATTGATAACCGGAAGCGGTGGGTGGCCTTTAAATTGCTTTGCACTGCCCGATGGAAAACCGGTATTTGGTGGCACATACTTTAAGCCCCGGCAATGGAAAGATATTTTACAAAATCTTGCTAAAGGATATGAGGTGGATAAAGAACGATTCGAGCAATATGCGAATGAACTGAAACAGGGAATCATTTCCAACAACCAAATTATCAAAACCCAACACAAAGCTGAGTTTACCCAAGAAGATCTTTTAACGATAATTTTAAAAACCAGCAAACGATTCGACCGTGAAAATGGTGGTACCATTAGTGCTCCCAAGTTTCCGTTGCCTGTTAATTATTTCTTCTTAATGCGCTTTTATTATCATTCAGGCGATAAGGAAGTATTACAACAGGTCCTGTTAACGCTGGAAAAAATGGCAAAAGGTGGAATTTATGACCAGCTGGGTGGCGGTTTTTCCCGATACTCAGTCGACAGAAACTGGCTGGTTCCTCATTTTGAAAAAATGCTGTATGATAATGCACAATTGGTGAGTCT
>DATFIZ010000023.1:0-9139 GCA_035269575.1 Bacteroidales bacterium
GGTGATTACCGAACGTAAAAAGGCCGAAAAAGCACTTCAGGAGAGTGAAGAAAAAATGCGGAGTATTTATCGCGTGGCTCCTACCGGAATAGGACTTGTTGTTAAAAGGATGCTTAAGGAGGTAAATCCGCTTGTTTGCGAGATGACAGGATATAGCCGGGAAGAGCTTATCGAAAAAAATGCCCAAATACTCTATCCTTCCATGGCAGAATATGAATTTGTCGGGAAAGAAAAGTATGAGCAAATTCGCCAAAATGGAACAGGTCAGGTGGAAACCCTTTGGCAGAAAAAAGACGGAACAATTATTCATGTTTTGCTGGCTTCTACCCCTATCGATCAAAACCACCTTTCTAAAGGCTTCATATTTACTGCGTTAGATATCACCAAACGAAAACAGGCTGAAAAGGCCGAACAAGAAAAAAACGATCTTTTGGAGAAGGTTTTTAACAGTAACTTCGATTTGATTGCACTAACCGATTTGGAGGGTAATTTTACGCTGGCCGGTAAATCGCACGAAATATTAGGGTATGAAATTGAATATTTAATTGGCAAAAATGTGATGGATTTTGTGCATCCCGATGATGCTGCTTTTGTTAGCCAGGAATTCGCTCATTTTCTAAAAACAGGCGAAGATAGAAAGGTTGAATACCGGAATAGACGAGCCGATGGTACCTATCTATGGTTTGAAACCATTGGAACCCTGTTAAAGGATGAAAAAGGGAATCCTGAACAACTTTTGTTTAATACACGGGATATCACTGAACGCAAACAGGCGGAAGAAGAACTACACTCGCATTATGCCCTCCTTCAGATTGCCGGTGAAACGGCCTGTTTTGGAGGCTGGAGTGTTGATTTAAAGGATAATATCACCACCTGGTCAGATGCTGTGGCAGATATTCATGAGGTGCCACACGGGTATGCACCCTCTTTGCAGGAAGCTATTAGCTTTTATGTTCCCGAATGGCATGATAAGATTACCCGGGTTTTTAATGATTGTGCCCAAAAAGGCATTCCTTTCGATGAAGAAATGGAGATTATCACTTCTAAAGGAAAACGGATTTGGGTGCGAACGAATGGAAGAGCAGTGAAAAATGAGAAGGGCAAGATTATTAAAGTACATGGTTCTTTTCAGGACATTACCGAACGTAAACAAGCAGAGCAAGTCTTGCGCAAAAGTGAAGAGATGCTTAGAAACTCACAGTCTTTGGCACATATATGTTCTTATTCAACCACGTTAAATCTAAATAAGCTGGAGAAAAGCCCATGGGTATGCTCGCCGGAATTTTATAAAATATTTGGAATAGACGAAACTTATCCTCATACTATAGAGGGATGGATTGGTTTTATTCATCCGGATTACCGCGAAGAAGTAGCTGCTTACCATGAATCTGTTGTTAAAGAAAGAAAGTCTTTCCAGCATGAATACAAAATAATCCGTATGAATGATGGGGCAGAACGCTGGGTTTATGGTACAGGAGAACTTGAATTAGATAAAAAAGGAAACCCCGTCAGAATGCATGGGGCTATTCAGGACATTACCGATCGCAAGCAGGTAGAGTTGGCTCTCAGAGAAAGTGAAGAACGCTTCCGGTATTTGTTTAGGGATATTCCCACGGTAGCGGTTCAGGGATACCTGTTCGATGGCACAACAACCTACTGGAATAAAGCATCAGAGAACCTTTATGGATATACTGCCGAAGAAGCCCTTGGGCGTAATTTACTCGATCTGATTATCCCTTCTGAAATGCACGAGAATGTTCGGGAGGAAATGCGCCAAATGCACGAAAGTATGAAGCCTGTTCAACCATCTGAGTTATCCCTGATGCGCAAAGATGGAGCACGGGTACCGGTTTTTTCTAGCCATGCAGTTGTTCAAAGACATGGAGAGGAACCTGAGTTGTTTTGTTTGGATATAGACATTACCGAACGTAAAAAGGCAGAAAAAGAACTTAAGGAAAGCGAAGCCATCAAAAATAAAATGGTATCCAATATTGGCGATGTAATTGTTATTATTGACAAAAATGGAGTTAATCAGTACAAAAGTCCCAATATTGAACCTTTATTTGGTTGGAAGCCCGAAGAGTTGGTGGGTAAAAATACACTCGATGTTGTTCATACAGAAGATCTAAACAGAGTAAAAAAAATTATTGGTGAGCTGGCTATAAAACCAAATGCTACCGCTACAACAGAGTTTAGATATAAACGCAAGGATGGAAAGTATGTATGGATTGAAATCACTGCGGTTAATCTATTGCATGATAAGGATATAAAAGGGATTATGGGTAATTACCACGATATTTCGGACAGAAAAAATGCTGAGCAGGAACTTATTGCAGCCAAAGAAAAAGCCGAAGAAAGTGATCGCCTAAAATCTGCATTCCTGGCTAATATGAGCCACGAGATAAGAACTCCGATGAATAGTATCCTTGGTTTTTCCAGTTTGTTAGATAAAGATAATTTGTCAGATAAAAACAGAAAACATTTTGTAAATATTATCCAAGCCAGTGGGAAAAATTTGGTGCAGATTGTGAATGATGTGATAGATATCGCCATGATTGAATCGGGGCAGCTAAACATCAGCAAAGAAGAAGTATCATTAAATCAATTGTTTTATGAGCTGTATGAAATTTTTGGTGAAAAAATAAAAACCGATAACTTGAATGTCCAATTGATTGTAAAAGTTCCTCCGGAGGATTATAAATTATTTACCGATGAACTAAGAGTAAAGCAAATCGTAACCAACTTTTTATCCAATGCCCTTAAATTTACTGAAAAGGGAGAAGTTATTTTCGGTTTTAAAAGAGTGAGAAATAATAAGATCCGGTTTTATGTAAAAGATACAGGAATAGGAATACCAAAAGACAAATTGCAAATGATTTTTGAGCGTTTTAGACAAGCAGATGACAGTACTACCAGAAAATACGGAGGTACCGGATTGGGTTTAACAATTTCAAAAAACCTGGTAGAATTACTGAATGGAAAGATTGGTGTTAAATCTGAACTGAATAAAGGGTCGGAATTCTATTTTATTTTGCCCGGATATAAGGATTAGCAAATACATCTTTTATTATTTAAGAAGAGAAATAAATTTTATTATTTTTAAGTTTAAGAATATTACCAGAAAGACATAGATGAAACGTATTTTATTGATTGAGCAGAATAAAAATATATTAGATGAAACCAGTGAATTTCTTCAAAATAAAGGGTTTAATGTTGCCTGTGTTTCTAATGGTTCGTCCGGCATACAAAAAGCACTGGAATTTTCTCCTGATATTATTTTATGCGATTCAGAGGGATCTGGTTTAAGCGGGTACGAAGTATTTAATACCTTGCAGCAAATCAACTCAACGGCCATCATTCCCTTTGTATTTTTAATGAATGATGCCTCGAAAGATGAAATAAGGGCAGCCATGAACCTGGGTGCTGATGATTACCTTGTTAAACCTTTTAACTCAGACGATCTCCTTAATTTGATACAAATAAGACTTGAAAAGCAGGAGAAAATTATAAACCTTGCCGATGAAAAGTTTCATACGTTAATGCAAAATTCAAATACCGGTGTTTTTATTTATCAGGATGAAAAAATTTCTTATGTGAATAAAAAGTGTTGTGAAATTGTTGCATACTCTGAAAGGGAACTATTGGGAATGAATCTGGTGAACATTATTTACAAAGATGACATCCATTTTGTTATCGATAAAATTAGCCGCTGTTTCAGAGGTATCCATAAAGATATTGAGATTGAATTCAGAGCCATCCGGGGAGATCAGCAAATTATCGAAGTAGCCATGACGGGAAATACTTTGAATATACGGGGTAAAAAAAGTTTGATTGCTACTTTACGATTAAATACGGATTCACAAACCCGGAAAAAGCCTTTTATTCCACAAAAAACACCTGTTGAACTTACGAAACGCGAAGAAGAAGTATTGAATTTGATTTGTGAAGGTTTATCTAATACCGAAATAGGCAAAAAGTTAAATATCAGCGAACGTACCGTCGAAGGGCACCGGGCTAATTTGTTAAGTAAAACCTCCTGCAAAAATTCGGTATGCCTGGCTATTTTTGCCGTAAAATATGGTTTTTATAGTTTGCAGTGAACAATCCTGCCAGCCCACTCGAAGCGGCCAACAATTTCAAAAAGCCTTTTGGCTAATCTTTTCCAACGCTTCGAACTTTGGAAAAGAAAAGGTGATGTTAACTTATAAACCCTCAAACAGGTATTTATACCCCAACCCACCCTGCTTATTCTTTTACAAATCGTTGATTAACTATTTTTTTGGAGGTGAATTTAACCTGTTAGCATTCTTCATGACTATTCATTACACGATTTCAATAACCAGGTAATAACACCTGTATTACAAAACGCGTATTTTCCCTGTTAAAATCAGATATTAACCAGCGTACTTTTGAATAGAAATTAAAGAACCGGGAAAATGGCTAATCCAAAAATATTAATCGTCGATGATTCTGTTTCATACCTTAGTTTAGTAAATGGGGTTCTATCAGCTGAAGGGTATAATGTTTCAATAGCTAAAAATCTGTTTAAAGCCTATCGGTTAATCCAGGAAAATGAACCTGATATTATATTACTCGATTTACTTTTTCCGCATGAACATGGTTTTACCATTCTTAAAAAAATTAAAACAAACAATGATTATCAGGATATTCCGGTAATTATTATTTCTGCTGATAATGACTCCGAAACCATCAAAAGGGCATTTGAACTTGGGGCCAGTGATTTTTTAACCAAACCGCTTAATTTACAAGCCTTAAAAAATAAGATAGATAATCATTTTTACCATCAAAATTTAAAAAACAATCCGTTATGAAAGAAGAGAAATTATCGGAGATTAACTCTTATTTAACATTTAATTTGGGTGATGAAGAATTTGCCCTGCATGTTAATAAAGTGTTGAATATCCTTGAACTAGCCCCTATTACCCAAGTGCCCAAAGCGCCCGATTATATGAAAGGAGTAATTAATTTACGGGGCATGGTACTACCTGTTATTGATACTCGTTTGCGTTTTGGTATGTCCGAAACAGTGTATACTGATAAAACCTGTATTGTGGTTTTAGAGCTGATGTTCGACAATAATAAGGTTTATGTTGGAGCACTGGTCGATCAGGTTGTGGCTGTGCTGGAGATTGAAAACAAACAAATCCAACCTCCTCCTTCCATCGGCGATAAATATAAATCGCAGTTTATATCCGGAATGGTCAATGTCGATGATAAATTTATCATGATTCTTGATATGGAAAAACTTTTTACAGGGAAGGAGATACTTGAATTAAAAAATAAATCAAAACAAAAAGAAACGGTAAAATAATTAATTAATAAAAAACTGATCGCTATGAATTTTAAAAACTTAAAAACAGGAACAAAAATACTTACCGGTTTTTTAACGGTGGTATTAATTGCAGTCATTATAGGCGTTATCGGACTTATGAGTTTGAGAAACGTCGGTAATTCTTTCCACGAAGTAACGGATGTAAGGATGCCTAGTATTCAGTATCTGGGACAAATGGAACACAGCATTGAAAAGGTACAGGAAGGGTACTACAGGTTGCTGGATTTAACACTCACCCGCAGCGAAAGAGAAAATATTATGAAAGAAATTCAAGATTCCCGCGAAGAATATACCCATTATAATGAATTGTTCGCTCCGCTGGATCAAACCGAAGAAGAAGAAAGAATCTACAATGAAACGATGGCTAAGCTTGGAGAATGGCGGGATATTAATGCACAGCAAGTTGATGCTGAGCATGCCGATGTTCTGGAGATTGACTTAATGAATCCTATTGCCGTAGTACGTAACCTTGAAAGGTTTATGAAAGACCATTATGCGCTGGAACTAAAAGCAGTTAATTCCATACAACAAGGACAGCTATTTGATGGCGGTGATGACCCGACGCAATGTAATTTTGGTAAATGGCTGACTGATTTTGAAACCGACAATGAAATAATAAATGCAGGGTTAAGAGACTTAAAAGCCGACCATGATGCTTTTCATGCAGCCGTAGGGCAAATTCAACAATACATCAGGCAGGGCAATAATAATGCTGCTTTAAATCATTATACCAATGTAATGATACCTGCAGCAGAAAATGTTTTTGGTTATTTTGAGACCATTAGACAAGAAGCCCAGACTGCAGAGGGTCAGTTTGAGGAAATGAGCAGGGTCCTTAATACAGCCTCATTAAATGCACAGAAAGAAACCATGGCTTTGTTTGATGAGTTGATGGCTATTAATGTAGAAGTTGGTGAAGAAGAGGTGGAGTCAGGTGATGCTACCATACAAGCAAGTAATGCCATGGTAGTTGCCGGAATTGTTATAGGTGTTATTATTGCCATTTTCCTTGGAATATTTATTACACGAATGGTAACCACGGGTATTAACCGGGGGGTTGAGATTGCCGAAACCATTGCCGAAGGAGATCTTACCATCAATGTAGAAAGGAGTCTTACCGAACGCAAAGATGAAATTGGACGGCTGGCGAACGCCATGCAGTTAATGACTGAAAAACTACGTGATGTGATTGGTAGTGTTTTATCCGGATCTGATAATATTGCAACAGCCAGCCAGCAGATGAGTTCTACCTCGCAGGAAATGTCGCAAGGAAGTAACGAGCAGGCTTCATCGGCCGAAGAGGTTTCTTCGTCTATGGAACAGATGGTTTCCAATATTCAGCAAAATACGGATAATGCCCAGCAAACCGAAAAAATTGCGTTAAGTGCTGCCGAAGGAATAAGAGCAGGAAATGAATCGGCCGAAATCTCGGTTAAATCGATGAAAGAAATTGCCGATAAAATTACCATTATCAATGATATTGCTTTCCAGACCAATATTCTGGCGTTGAATGCTGCTGTTGAGGCTGCACGTGCCGGTGAGCATGGTAAGGGATTTGCCGTTGTAGCAGCCGAAGTGAGAAAACTGGCCGAAAGAAGTAAAGTGGCTGCCGATGAAATTGATGAATTGTCGAAATCAGGTGTGGCTATTTCTGAAAAAGCAGGAAAACAACTGGCCGAAATTGTTCCCGAAATTGAAAAAACGGCCAAACTGGTACAGGAAATCAGTGCTGCCAGCTTAGAGCAAAATTCGGGCGCCGACCAGGTGAACAATGCTATCCAGCAGCTAAACCAAGTAACTCAGCAAAATGCTGCTGCTTCTGAAGAGATGGCAACCAGCTCTGAAGAGTTATCAGGACAAGCAGAACAGCTGAAAGAACTTATCGCTTACTTTAAACTTGATGAGCGTGAAATGAAATCGAAAAGAAAAGCTCAGGATAAGATTATTGAACAACCACATGCTCCGGTAAAAGAAATTGCTAATAAGAAACCGGACGCACAAAAAGGAAATACCAAAGGAGCTGATATTAAACTCGAGTCTTATGTAAAAGATGATGAGTATGAAAAATTTTAATTTTTTTTGATTGTTGTTGTTAGCTTTCAGAAATTTCGGGGAACAGGGCTTTTGGCCCTCCCGGAATTTCTTCCTTTACCTTAACCAGAGATTTTTTAGCTATGAGTGAGTCCTCTTCTGTTGACAGGAAGTTAAAGTATGATGTTTTTCAAATCAATAAAGTTTATTCAGCTATTCGCGAGATTAATTCTCAGATGATACGCGAAGACGATGAGGAGAAACTTTTGAAAGAAGCATGCAAAATTTTGAAAAATAATGCAGGCTACGATTTGGTTTATATTGCCCTGGCAAATCATGCCGAAACTCATATCGAGCAATTATTTTTATCAGAACAAGACGAACCTGCTATAAAACCGAATGGCTTTTATTGTTACAACGATATGGTTCAAATGCAGAGCAAGCAATTGTTTCATCCTCAAATTAATTGTTTTGATTGTTTTTTAAAAGATTATTTTAAAAATCAGGAGCGCTTAGTGATACCGGTAAAGTTTCAACAGAATTTTTATGGAATGATTTGCGTTATTCCTCCTGTAGACTATAAACTTTATGTAAAAGAACAAGATTTACTGGAATCGTTGGCCGAAGATATTGCTTATACATTATTTAACCTGCAAATACAGCGAGAACATGCTCAGGTTCGGCATGAGGTAGCTGATTATTACGAAAAAATTGAAAAGCAGAATGAGCAATTACAAGAAAAAAATAGACAGTTGCTGATTGCTAATAAAAAAGCAAATGAATCGGACCTTTTAAAAGACTCCTTTTTGGCCATGATATCGCATGAACTTAGGACTCCCTTAAACGGTATTTTGGGCTTTACCCAGTTAATTAAATCTGCTAATACTCCGGCAGATAAGGTAAGTGATTTTATTGATGTAATTCATCAAAGTGGTATTCACTTGCTACAGGTAGTCAATAATTTGTTAGAAATTTCCAAAATAGAGGCCGGGCAACTAAAATATCATGAACGTGAGATTAATATAAACGATCTGTTTGAGCAAATTTGCGATGACAATCAATATTTAATTGGAAACAAAGAGGAGGTTGATTTTATTATTCGTAATAAATCAGTTCAGTCTTTCTGTTTTTTATCCGATTATGATAAATTAAGTGAGATATTGAATGTTTTGGTTAGCAATGCGCTAAAATTTACTCCAAAGGGTGTGGTTGAAATGGGATGCTTAATGCAAGGTGAAAATAAGCTACAATTTTATGTAAATGATACGGGTATCGGAATTGAAAAAGAGAAGTCAGCCATTATTTTTCAAAATTTTCGACAATCAGACGAATCGAGATCACGGAAATACGGAGGTACAGGATTAGGGTTATCTATAGCCAAAGGATTGGTGGATTTTTTACAGGGCGAAATATGGTTCGAGTCCGAAGTAGACCTGGGGAGTATCTTTTGTTTTACAATTCCTGTTTCAATAACCAAAACGAATAAACAAGAGCATGAATCGAATGAAAAAAATGAGTAGCAATAACCCTGACTGGAGCGGTAAAACAGTTCTTATTGTAGAAGATGACCCTTACAGTGCACAGCTTTTGGTTGAGGCATTAACAGATACAGGGGCTAATACGATTGCAGTTTCAACTGGTGAAGAGGCCATCGGGTTCATCAAAAATAGCAATATTTTTGATGCCGTTTTAATGGATATTAAATTACCCGGGATACAGGGTGATGATGCTACCCGCGAGATAAGAACCTTTAAT
>DATFIZ010000024.1:0-23303 GCA_035269575.1 Bacteroidales bacterium
AAAAATATCTTCAACACCCAATTTAATCCGTTCGAACTCTTTGGCCGGGATTTTATGGCAATTCGAAACAATTTGTTCTGTTTGCAAATATTTATAAACCCAAGCGGTTCCAAAGGTAATAATCAGGTATTTTGATTTTCTTAAATGCGAGGCTGCAAGTTTAATCGACCCATTGATTTTGTCCAGACATTTTTGTTGTTCGGGATGCGAAAATTCGGTATCGTGATAAAAACTAAACCATTGCTCATTAAAAAATCCAATATCATCGGGAGTAAATGCTTTTTGATCAATCAGGATCTCCATCCCTTTACGCACTGATGCAGGATTATACAAAACACCAAAAGGATTAACTATAGCCGGAAATTTTAAGGCTTGCATTTTATCGCCTATATTCTCGGTAAAACATGATCCCATGAATAATACCGGCGTTTGATACGAAATTTTATAGTTAGATTGTTCAGGTTGTATGGTCGTTCTGAATGATTTCATATTAATTTAACTTTGGGCTATATTTTTTTTGAATAGAACACAGATAATCACAAAATTAATGATTTGCAATCAATAGGTAACGCTAACCAAGTTCACTATATTTTAATTTATTAAAACTCTTCATCATAAGATGTTTCATGTTTATAAATTCAATATACTCTTAGCTCATGGCTCTCAGTTGGTAACTCACAGCTTATAACTGATTTTCTACCCACTCAACAACAAACTTGAAAACTTCTTCATATTCCAATTCATTATGTAACTCATGATACATTCCTTCCCATTCTTTATAAGTAATATTTTTATTTTGAGTCCGGGCTTTTTGGGCAAATTCCTCACTGGCTTTATGCGATGTTATTTTATCGGCATTGCCGTGTTGAAGCAATACAGGAATATTAAGCAGATCAGTATTTTCAAGAACCCAATTCCCTGCGTTGAATATTTCAAAAAACATCCTGGTCGATATTTTTTCGTGTACCAACGGATCTTCCAGGTATTTATTAACTACATCATGGTCATGAGAAATCCTGTTCACATCCAGCTTTGCATTCTGCGTAAACTTTGGAAATATGCTTTTAATCGTTTTAGCAAAAAATAAAGTTATAGCAGTTGGATCGAAAGCCAGTTTGTACCAGGGAGATGAGATAATTGCTCCTTTAAAATTATTTTCCCGTTTTAAGATGTAATTGGTAACAATATTTCCTCCCAGACTGTGCCCATAGATATACTGAGGTGTTTCCGGGAACATTTTATCTGATTCACAAACCAGCACGTCAATATCACTTAAATAATCATCAAAAGAATGAATATATCCACGCCTTCCGTCGGATTTACCATGCCCGCGATAATCAATGGCATGAACAGCATATCCTTTGTTTACAAATAATTCAGCCCAATGACTATATCTTTCGCTATATTCGCCAAACCCGTGTACAAGATTTATTAATGCTTTAGGTTTGTTTTCAGGTTTCCACAAATAACCCGATAGTTTTATTCCATCATAAGAAGCATAGGTGGTTGACTGGTAGTTCATTTTTATTTAGATTCGTAATTAATAACAACCAAATTTAACGATATTATGCAACAAATCATACAAATATCTACCGATAAACACAACGGTTTATACGATATAACCAGCCGGGTTGAGAAGATAGTATCTAAAAATAAAATAGAAAACGGACTGGTTAATATTTATGTTCAGGGAGCAACTGCCGGAATAATGATACAGGAAAACTGGGATGACTCGGTTCAAAACGATGTGGTAAATCTGCTAAAAAAACTAATCCCTTCGGGTGTATGGCAGCACGATGCCCAGGACAACAACGGCGATGCACATTTAAAGGCAGGAATAGTAGGACCAAGTGAAACTATCCCCATTATTAATGGCAGTATAGGTTTATCTACCTGGCAAAATATTTTTTTATGCGAATTCGATGGGCCAAGAAAGAAACGAAATATTGTTATTTCCATTATTTCTGACTAATTTGGATAAAAATCAATTCTTTATATAACACATTAATTATATAACTATGATAAAAAATATATATTTAATAACCTCATTACTGATATGTTCGGGATTATTAAGCGCACAGGAAGAAGCAGATACCATAAAATACTGGAAATTTAATGGTGTTAGTTCTATAAACTTCTCACAGGTTTCGTTAACCAACTGGGCTGCAGGGGGAGATAACTCCTATGCGTTTAATGGGTTAATAAATCTTTCCCTTGAGTATTCAAAAGACAACAATGACTGGTCAAATACGCTTGATATTGGTTATGGAATACAAAAACAAGGAGAGCAGGAAATACGCAAAACAGACGACAACATTGATTTTACCTCAAAATATGGGCGCAAGGTTTCCGAATCATTTTTTATAAGCGCGTTATTAAATTTCAAGACGCAAATGGACGACGGGAAAAAATATGAAGAAGATACGAGTTATGTGATTTCCAGGTTTTTTGCCCCTGCTTATTTACAAGGGGCTTTAGGTATGGAATATAAACCCAGTGAAGTGTTTTATTTTATCCTTTCTCCGGTAGCAGGGAAGTTAACCATGGTTTTTGACGATACCCTTTCGGCAAAAGGTTCCTTTGGTGTTTCTCCCGGAGAAAAAACAAGATTGGAATTAGGTGGATCTGCTACCATGGGAGTTAAGAAAGAAATCATGAAAAATGTAACCCTTAAATCTACGTTAGGATTATTTACCAATTATCTTAAAAATCCACAGAATGTAGATGTTGATTGGAAAATGTCGATAAATATGAAAATCAATGATTATTTATCGGCCAACCTGAATACTCATCTTATTTATGATGATGATATTAAAACTTCTGATGATGAGGGAAATGAACAAGGACCAAAAATTCAGTTTAAAGAAGTTTTTGGTGTCGGGCTGACCTATAAGTTTTAGGTACAGCAAAGATAAATATGGGGAGATATTACACAGAGAGGAGAATATATTCCACACTTTGTATCATTAGATGAAAGGAAATACAAGATACTGTTAAAAAATTCAACATCAACTATAGACCGGTTTTCAGAAGCGAATAAAAAATTGAAGTTAAAATCAAATAATTTTAATTTGTAACATTACCAAAATTTAGAACGTTCTGTTAACGGTGTACTATAACAGCATATTTAATCACGGCTCCTGCCTTTTAAATGATGTACTGTCTTCCCAGTTCGGAACAGTTGTATCAGCAGATGTATTTTATGGCCTTTTGACTATACAATGAATTTAAGATTCCTTTCCCGGGAAGAGCCGCAATTTTCATATCCTGTTAGGAATAATTTTGTTCTCCCTTTATTTTGTCGTATGATTTTTACAATCGCAATACTCATTTCTGCATTGCGGGAAATAACATAACCCGGAAAACACCGGATTCATAGAGATACAAAAATTAAGGCCTAAACCAGTTTAATACTAATTTGATTTTTTATTCATTGAGAAAGCTTTATCTCTGCCTTTGCCAATGATTATCTTAACATATATATTATTGTGATTTAAATCCGGGCCATTTGTAAGTTTGTCTCCGTTTACGATCCAGTCCCTGTTAAAGGGATCAAACATATACCCTGCACTAAATCCAAGTACGATATCTCCCATTCTTTCCTTGTTCTTCATAAAATCAAAGGAATAATGTAAGTTAATACCAATATCTGCGATAAACCCGGCTCTGTATAATTCTGCTCCGTCATCCGGATCTTGAATAATGTCGTTGAATGAAGCCTGTCCAATATTCCTTTCCATATTTAGAACCAATGATGATGCCCCAACACCAATATGCGGAAACAGATCAAAATTTCCGGGTTCAAATAATATATAACCAAAATTCAGCTTTCCTGATATACCTTTTAAGGATACTTCATAGTTATTTCCTTCTGCTCTGTCTCCCATAATTGCATGTATTTCAGCACCATGAATAAACTTTTTCATGATTTTAAAGCTGGAACCGCCTATAATAAAGGTATTTTCTGATAATTCAGGATAACCAAACTGGCTTAAACTGGAATTCAAATCATCATAATCAGAGAAAGTTGTACCCATTGAAAAAAACATACGGTTCGTAAATTTTTTAGTATATTCTTTAGATTCTTCCTGGGCATTAAGCGGTAAGGCCATAATAAGTATCAAAACCGTTGTAATTGAAATGTGTTGAATGAATTTCATAATATAAATCGTTTTAGTGTTAGTAATGGTATAAGATTATATTAAAATACCGTGCCACGAGTGATAAAAAAGAAGAACGACAAAAAAAGTTGTTAACTGTAACAGCTGATAAAGACAAAGGTTTCGCAAATAATTTTGACACAAAAATTTTTTAAAATTCCTGACTGCGATCTAAGCTGTTAACTTCATTTGGGGATATCTTACTCACTTGTGAATTGTATTCAACAATAATTTAACAATCAAACGGTTAATATTTCCTTTAATCAGGACAGATAAAATTTTTTAGCATTATAAACATAAAAATACACCGAAGCAATTACTTTAAAAATTCAAGATTCCGCTTTAAGCCTTCAAACCTGGTTCGCTGAACAGGTGAGTTTTTAAATATCTTTTTAAATCTTGTTTTATCCAGTTTTTCCCAATCCTCTTTTTTGAGATATTGAAATTTTTCAGTGAGTTTAAATTGAGGGTTATTATGTGGCCTTGCTTTCGAATTCCAGGGGCAAACATCCTGACATATATCACATCCAAAAATCCAATCGTTCCACTTTCCTTTAAATTCCGGGGGTAATTCTCCTTTTTTCTCAATGGTTAAATAAGAAATACATTTTCGTGCATCTAACTGATAAGGCTTTAGAGCTCCTGTTGGGCATGCTTCAATACATTTGGTACAATTACCACAATAATCTTTTATAGGCAAATTGGAATCATTCAATTCTAAATCAAGAATAAGTTCACCAATAAAAACAAAAGAACCTAATTCTTTTGATATCAAATTGGTATTCTTTCCTATCCATCCCAAGCCGGATCTTGCAGCCCAAACTTTATCCATTACCGGAGCTGAATCGACAAAAGCTCTGCCATTCGTTTCATGAATTTCATTATTTATAAAATCATAAAGTCGATGTAGTTTCTCTTTTAGCACGTAATGATAATCTCTACCATATGCGTATTTTGAGATTTGATAAGTATCTTTTTTTTGTTGTTCTTTAGGATAATAATTATATAAAACAGAAATAACAGATTTTGCTCCTGCGACCAATTTCCTGGGATCAACGCGCTTTTCGAAATGGTTTTCCATGTATTGCATTTCTCCATGGAAACTTTTGTTAATCCATTCTTTTAATTGTTTAGATTCTTTTTCCAGACACTCAGCTTTGGATATACCAATTGCCGAAAAGCCTAATTCAAGTGCTTTTTGTTTTATTTCCCGGGTATTTAAAATGATATGATTCATTGAATAGCCATCAATACACTAATTTCCGAAGGTACACAAAATACGGGAATCAATTTAGTCAAAAAGGCATTTAATAATACAGAGATATTTTACAATGGAAATAACTACAATAAACCTAGATCCAGCATTGCTTCTTCGCTCATCATGCTTTTATCCCAGGGCGGATCGAAAACCAGGTTTATTTTTGCTTCTTTGACCGCTTTTATGGCATTGATTTTTTCATGTACTTCGTTCAGTAACTGGTCGGCCATAGGACAGTTGGGTGCTGTCAGGGTCATTTTTATTTCAACGTTGTTATCATCATCAACATCGATGGCATAAATTAATCCCAGATCGTAAATATCTACCGGAATTTCCGGGTCATATATTGTTTTTAATGTTTTAACAATTTCAGCCTCTAAAGCCATTAAATTATTTTCTTCCATCATTAACCTCCTTTACTGATTCATCTTTGCATTGAATGCCATTGCATACAGCTTCATTTGCTTAACCATTGACAATAAACCATTAGAGCGTGTGGGCGAAAGATTTTGTTGCAATCCTATTTTATCAATAAAATATAAATCGGCATTCATAATTTCTTTGGGTTCTAAACCGCTTAGAACGCGAACTAAGAGAGCTGCAATACCTTTGGTTATAATGGCATCACTGTCGGCGGTAAATTTCACTTTATCTCCGTCCATCTCCGCATAAAGCCAAACCTTCGACTGGCATCCTTCAATCAAGTACTCTTTCGTTTTATATTTAGGGTCAATAACCGGAAGGTCTTTACTCAATTCAATCAAATAGTTGTATTTATCCATCCAGTCATCAAAAACCGAAAATTCTTCAATAATTTCGTCTTGTCTTTCTTGTAAAGTCATAATAATATTACAATTTAACCAAACATTTGTTTAACCGTATTTAATGCTTCGTATAAGCGGTCTATTTCTTCTTTCGTATTATAAAATGCAAACGATGCACGAATGGTTCCTTCAATATGAAAACAATCCATTACAGGTTCGGCACAATGATGCCCGGTGCGGACGGCAATACCCATTTTATCAATAACCATTCCGGCATCGTAATGATGAATGTTTTCTAAAATAAAGGATATAACACTTATTTTTTTAGCTGAAGTGCCAATGATTTTTAATCCTTCGATAGCATTTAATTTTTGGGTAGCATACTCCAGTAATTCTTTTTCATATGCTTCGATATTTTCTAACCCAATGCCCTGAATATATTCAATGGCTTTAGCCATACCGATGGCTCCTACATAATTAGGTGTCCCGGCTTCGAACTTAAAAGGCAGTTCGTTAAATGTTGTTTTTTCAAAAGTAACATTTTTAATCATCTCTCCGCCGGTCATAAATGGTGGTAGTTCGTTCAACCACTTTTCTTTTCCGTATAAAACTCCAATGCCATTGGGACCGTAAATCTTATGTCCGGAAAAAACATAGAAATCACAATCCAGCTTCTGAACATCTACTTTACCATGTTGTATGCTTTGCGCACCATCAATTAAAACAGGAATATCCTTTTGGTGGGCAATATCAATCATTTTCTTTACATCATTTATCGTGCCTATTGCATTCGATACATGATTTACAGCTATCAATTTTGTTTTGAGTGAAATAAGTTTCTCATATTCATCCAGTAACAACTCCCCTTCATCATTAATGGGAATTATTTTCAACGAGGCATTCTTCCGCTCGCATAACATTTGCCAGGGAACAATGTTGGCATGATGTTCCAGGGTAGAAATAATAATCTCATCGCCTTCATGAATATATTTTTCGCCAAAAGAGTAAGCAATGGTATTTATCGATTCTGTAGTGCCACTGGTAAAAATAACTTCGTGGTCGTGTGCTGCATGAATAAATTGTTGAACCACCTTCCGGGCATCTTCGTATCGCTGTGTTAACTGCTCACTTAAAAAATGTACTCCACGATGAATATTTGCATTCTCCTGTGAGTAAATCTTAGCTACTTCGTCGATGACAACTTTGGGCTTTTGTGTAGTCGCTCCGTTATCAAAATATACTAACGGCTTTTGATAAACCTGTTGATTTAAAATTGGGAAATCACTCCGTATTTTATTGATATCTATACTCACAACACTACTATTTAAAAATTATTTACAATTCATCTGGCAAAAATTACAACGCGACAACTCTCCACGTAATCGTTTATCAACCAGTTCATGGATACGCTCCTGAAGCGCAGGAACAGTAATTTTTTGAATCACTTCGTGTGCAAAAGCATACATTAACAGTAGCTTCGCTTCCTTTTCATTAATTCCTCTCGAACGCAAATAAAACAAAGCATCCATATCTAATTGTCCCACCGTAGCACCATGGCTACATTTAACATCATCGGCATAAATAATCAGCGTTGGTTTGGTGTTAATGGTTGCATCATCGGTCAGCAAAATATTATTGTTTGACTGGTATGCCTGTGTTTTTTGAGCATCTTCGCGAACCAGTACTTTACCGTTAAATGCTCCGGTGGCATAATCGTCTAATACCCCTTTAAATAGTTGATTGCTGGTACAGTTGGGTTTGGCATGATCGATAAATACGTGGTTGTCGATATGTTGTCCCTTATCGGTTAAATACAATCCAAGCGTATGGTTGTCGCAACCTTCACCATTTAACAGAGCATGAATATTATTACGAATTAATCCACCATGTAATGAAATAGTATCAGCATTTACGCGGCTATCTTTTTCCTGTTGGAAATATAAATGAGATATCTGTTTGGAGCCATTATGCTCGTTTTGTATCCTGGAAAAATCCAGCGATGCATTTTTATCGACAAAAATCTCTGATACAGAATTGGTTAAAAAATTAGAAGTAGATAATGTATGGTCACAAACAACTAATGATGCGTGGCTGTTTTCTTCCAGGATAAACAGGTTGCGGTGTTGTGTCATCCCATCTTCATTATCCATCAAAAGATTAATAATCTGTATTGGTTTTTCAATAACAACCCCTTTAGGAACATATAAAAAGATCCCGTCTTTTACAAAAGCTGTATTTAAAGCCACTAAACCTTCTTTCTCATTATCTGCGTATTGGTTAAAATGCTTTTTTATCAGCTCGGGGTACTCTTCTGTTGCTTTTTGAAAACTACCAATAACAACTCCTCCGGGTAGTTCAGCTAATTGCTTTTCGCGATTATAATACCATCCGTTCAGCAGAATAATAACTTCTGTGTTCAAATCAGGGACATCACATTGAAAAATATCGTCCACATTAAATTCAATATTTTTTGGCGACAGATAAGTTTTTAGCCCGTTATTAAACAATGATTGAATATCGGTATACTTATAATCCTCGTTCTTTTTATCAGGTAATCCCAGTTTTTTAAAGTTCTGGAATGCCTCATCCCTAATTTGGTTGATATAATCGGTCGACCCGTTTCCTAAGGTGTTGCGATTATTGTTATATAATTCAATAAATTTTTCTTTTACTTCTATATCTGTTGTTTCTAAGCTCATTGATTTGCTTTTTTTTAATCCGAAAAATAAACCGGTTTATTTAACAACTACATTCTTTTTAAGCCAGTCGTAGCCTTTTTCTTCCAACTCCAAAGCCAGATTTTTATCGCCTGATTTTACAATCTTACCATCGTATAGTACATGTACAAAATCAGGAACAATATAATCAAGCAATCGCTGGTAGTGAGTAATAACAATGGTTGCATTTTCGGGAGATTTTAATTTATTTACTCCATTTGCTACAACACGCAATGCATCGATATCCAGGCCGGAATCTGTTTCATCAAGGATAGAAAGCTTAGGTTCAAGCATAGCCATCTGGAAAATCTCATTCCTTTTTTTCTCTCCTCCGGAGAAACCTTCGTTCACCGAACGATTTGCCAAACCAGTATCCAGTTCAACAAGCTCTTTCTTTTCACGCATCAACTTTAGAAAATCAGATGAAGATAATGGTTCCAGTCCTTTATGTTTTCGCTGTTCGTTTACAGCTGTTTTCATAAAATTAACCATACTAACACCCGGAATTTCTATAGGGTATTGAAAACCTAAGAATATACCCTCGCTGGCACGTTCTTCGGGTGATAATTCAAATAAATCTTTCCCTTGATAATCAATTTCTCCCTGAGTAACTTCAAACATCTCTTTTCCTGCCAGAACAGAAGCCAGGGTACTTTTTCCGGAACCATTGGGTCCCATGATTGCATGAATTTCTCCTTTTCTAACCTGAAGGCTTACTCCTTTTAATATTTCCTTTCCTTCTATTGATGCGTGTAAATTTTTTATATTTAACATGATATATTAAAATTATATTTTTTGATTTTGTTTTCTGTTTTTTTATAATCTATCCTCACTATTTAATCCATTCTGCTGGCAAAGGTTTGCTTTTTTTATATCTTTTTATAATTAACCAACACTGCCCTCCAAACTAATTTGCAGTAGCTTTTGCGCCTCGACAGCAAATTCCATAGGTAGTTTATTGAGTACTTCTTTGGCATAGCCATTAACAATCAAACCAATTGCATCTTCGGTTTTTATTCCCCGCTGATTACAATAAAAAATCTGGTCTTCGCCAATTTTGGACGTTGTTGCTTCGTGTTCAACAATCGAATCTTTATTATCTACTTCCAAATATGGAAAAGTATGTGCCCCGCATTTATCTCCCAACAATAAACTGTCACATTGAGAAAAATTACGTGCGTTGGTTGCATTTTTCACAACTTTTACCAATCCTCTATAACTGTTATTGCTAAGTCCTGCAGATATTCCTTTGGAAACAATCGTGCTCTTGGTGTTTTTACCAATATGAATCATTTTCGTTCCGGTATCAGCCTGCTGATGATTATTGGTAACAGCTACAGAATAAAATTCGCCAACCGAATTGTCTCCAATTAACAAACAACTTGGATATTTCCAGGTAATTGCCGAACCTGTTTCTACCTGTGTCCATGAAATTTTAGCGTTATCCCCGGCACATTTTCCACGCTTGGTTACAAAATTATAAATTCCACCTTTCCCATTCTTATCACCGGGATACCAGTTTTGAACGGTTGAATACTTCACCTCGGCATTTTTATGGGCAACAATTTCAACAATTGCAGCATGCAACTGATTCTCATCACGCATTGGTGCAGTACATCCTTCCAGATAACTCACATACGAATCATCCTCGGCTACAATTAATGTTCTCTCGAACTGCCCCGTATTAGCAGCATTTATTCTAAAATAGGTTGACAGCTCCATAGGGCATTTTACTCCTTTTGGAATGTAACAAAACGAGCCATCACTAAATACTGCAGAGTTTAAAGCGGCGAAATAATTGTCGGTATAAGGAACTACCGAACCCATATATTTTTTAACTAAATCGGGATGTTCCTGCACTGCTTCGCTAAAAGAACAAAATATAATCCCCAACTCAGCTAAATTTTCTTTAAAGGTTGTTTTTACCGAAACGCTGTCCATTACGGCATCTACGGCAACACCCGCTAATCTTTTTTGTTCGTCGAGCGGGATACCCAGCTTATCGAAAGTGGCTTTTAATTCAGGATCAACATCATCAAGGCTTTTAGGACCATCAGCTTTTCTTTTGGGTGCGGAATAATAAATAATGTCCTGATAGTTAATTTTCGGAATCATTAAATGGGCCCAATCAGGCATTTTCATTTTTTTCCAGTGTCTGAATGCTTTTAACCGAAACTCAAGCATAAACTCGGGTTCGTTTTTTTTCTGTGATATTAAACGGACAACATCCTCATTCAATCCTTTGGGAATCGACTCAGCTTCAACATCCGTAACAAAACCGTATTTATATTCTCCCTGCGTTACTTCATTTAATATTTTATCTTGATCTTTTTCCATAACTTTGCAAAATGTCTATCAAATATTAACAGATCTAATTTTATGTAGATTAATTCTAAATTGGGTACAAATATATTTAAAATCTAACAACTAATAAAACAACATTGTTTAATCTTTTTTTTAAATGATAAATATCAATTTAACATATGAATGGTAAAGGAAAAAAATTAACAGAGGTAGCTGAGTTAGGAGAGTTTGGATTAATCGATCAGATTACTAAAAAAGTAAAAATTAAACACAAAAACACCTTAAAAGGTATAGGCGATGATGCGGCTGTAATCGATTATGGGAAAAAATGCGCTGTAGTAACTACAGACTTACTTATTGAGGGTATCCATTTTAACTTAATTTACACCCCATTAAAACATTTAGGCTATAAAGCTGTGGTTGTTAACTTGTCTGACGTATATGCCATGAATGCCACCCCTAAACAAATAACCGTTTCACTGGCTATTTCTAAAAAATTTGCTGTTGATCATATCGAAGAGATTTATGAAGGAATAGAGCTCGCCTGTGAAGTTTATAATGTTGATTTAGTAGGCGGAGATACTTCGTCCTCTTTAACAGGACTTGCCATAAGCGTAACAGCGATTGGAGAAGCAAACAAAGAAGATATTGTCTACCGGAGCACAGCCCAAAACACGGACATCATTTGTGTTACAGGGAATCTCGGTGCTGCATACATGGGATTACAGCTATTAGAAAGGGAAAAAGAGGTTTTTACTGCTAACCCGGGGACACAGCCTAAACTAGAGGGTTATGATTATATTCTTCAACGACAACTAAAACCTGAAGCAAGAAAAGATATTGTTGATCTGTTGAACGAAATAAATGTAAAGCCAACAGCTATGATCGACATTTCAGATGGACTTTCTTCTGAGTTATTACATATTTGCAAAAACTCGAATGTGGGTTGCAAAATCTTTCAGAATAAAATTCCGATTGATTTAAATACAGAAAAGATGGCTGAAGAGTTTAAAATGGAACCCTTAATTTCAGCATTAAACGGTGGCGAAGATTATGAGCTTTTGTTTACCGTAAATGTTAATGATTTTGAAAAAATTAAAGATCATGCCCTTATTCATCCCATAGGCCATATAACGGACAAAAAAAGTGAAGCAGTATTAATTTCTGAAGCAGGACAGGCTATTCCACTGCAAGCACAAGGATGGAATCCTTTAAAAGATGAAAAGAAATAAAAAATAAAAAAATCCGAAGCCAAAAAACTTCGGATTTTACATTTACTATAATTAATTTATTTTTATTGACCATTGTATCCTCTTATGATTCCCCGTTGAGAGTTTTTGATAAACTCAAGCACATAATCTTTCTCCTCCGATTTACTCATTTCTTCAATGTTTTTTAGAGCCTGAGTAACATTTTGTTCTTTGATATAAATCTCGCGATAAATACTTTGAATTTGGTTAATCATCTCGGGAGAGAAACCTCTACGACGTAACCCAACTGAATTAATGCCAACATAAGATAAAGGTTCACGGGCTACGGTAATATAAGGGGGGATATCTTTTCTGACCAATGAACCTCCTGAAATCATAACATGACCGCCGATATGCACAAACTGATGAATTTGCACATTACCGCTAATTACCGCAAAGTCATCAATTACAATTTCCCCTGCAACATTGGTACTATTGGATATAATAATGTTATTGCCCAATGCGCAATCGTGTCCAATATGAACATAAGCCATTAAAAGGCAATTTTTTCCAACAACCGTTTTTCCTTTCGAAGCAGTTCCCCGGTTAACGGTAACACACTCACGGAGGGTTGTATTATCTCCAATTTCTGTTGTAGTTTCTTCGCCTTTAAATTTTAAATCTTGTGGGATAGCAGAAACAACTGCACCAGGAAAAATTTTACAGTTTTTCCCAATTCGTGCACCTTCCATGATGGTTGTATTCGGTCCAATCCATGTTCCATCACCAATTTTAACGTTTTTATCAATCCAGGCAAATGCTTCAATTTTTACATTTTTACCAATTTTCGCTTCAGGATGTATATATGCTAAATCTTGACTCATTCTTTATTTAATTTTTGAAACTTGTGCCATTAATTCACCTTCCATTACCAAATCATTACCAACAAATGCCTGTCCAAACATGTGAACCAGTCCTCTTCGGATAGGCATAAGTAATTCCAGTCTGAAAATAATCGTGTCTCCCGGAATTACTTTTCGTTTAAACCTAACCTTATCAATTTTTAAAAACAGGGTTTGGTAATTTTCCGGATCGTCGACCTGGCTTAGCGCCAGAATTCCTCCAATCTGAGCCATGGCTTCCACTTGCAACACACCAGGCATAATGGGTTCTTCAGGGAAGTGCCCCATAAAAAAGTATTCGTTCAGTGTGACATTTTTAATTCCAATGACTGATTTATCATCAAGCTCTGTTATTTTATCAATAAGTAAAAACGGATAGCGATGGGGCAACAACTTCTTTATCTGATTGATATCATATAAAGGTTCTTTGGCAGGGTCATATTTAGGAATAGCAACTCTTGATAACTCTTTTTTTATGGTTTCTTTAATAATTTTAGCAAACTGGGTATTTGAATAATGTCCCGGGCGAGATGCAACAATCTTACCCAAAACAGGTTGTCCTATAAGAGACAAATCGCCAAGCACATCAAGTAATTTATGTCTTGCCGGTTCGTTACTAAATCGCAAATCAACATTATTTAAAATGCCTTCTTTAACTTTTACGTGAGGTTTGTTAAACAAGTCGGCCATTCGGTCAAGCTCGTCCTGTGATACTTCATTTTCCATTATCACAATAGCGTTTTGCAAATCACCGCCTTTAATTAAATTATGTTTAAGTAACATTTCCAACTCATGGAAAAATACAAAAGTTCTTGAAGGAGCAATCTCTTTTTCAAAATCATGTGTTGGATGATAAGAAGCATATTGATGACCTAAGACCTTTGAGTTATAATCAACCATTACATCAACAGAAAAATGGTCATCAGGATAAGCAACAATTTCAATATCATTTTCTTCGTCGCGAAATACGATTCGTTCTTTTACAACATAGTAATTTTTTTCAGCGTCTTGTTCTTCGATACCCGCTTTTTTAAGGGCCTCGACATACATTTTTGCACTACCATCCAGAATAGGTGCTTCCGAACCGCTAAATTCCATTAAAATATTATCCAGTTCCAAACCCACCAACGATGCCAGTACATGCTCAATCGTATGAATTTCAACTCCTTTTTCAACTAACGTTGTCCCTCTTGAGGTGTCTGTAACATTATCAACCGAAGCTGAAATTATGGGTTTACCTTCTAAATCTATCCGTTGTAGTTTGTATCCGAAATCAACGGGTGCCGGCCGAAAAGTTATTTCAACATCATTACCGGTATGCAGGCCCTTCCCTTTTAATGAAACAGCTTTACGTATTGTTTTTTGTTTATGCGACATATCTGTAAAATATTTATTTCCATATTCAATAATAAAAAAATCGACGCAAGTTACAAAAAACTGCGTAAATTATAGTATTAATTGAATGATTAATTATTCATTTACCGTATCCAAAGCCCATTAATCAGAGCTTTTTAGCTTCTTCAACTCATTCTCGAGTTCTTTAACCCTACGGAATAAATCGGGGAGCTGTTTATATACGATAAACGATTTCTGGAAATCCCGGATATTAAAAGCAGGTGTTCCCATCACAACACTTTCCGGAACCTTTATCGTATTGGGTATCCCAGACTGTGGAGCTACCTTTACACCATCAGCGATTTGGATATGGGGTGCAACTCCTGATTGTCCGGCAAGCTGACAGTTTTTTCCGATTTTTGTAGAACCGGCTACCCCACTTTGTGCTGCAATTACTGTATTTTCTCCTACAACAACATTATGTCCTATTTGATTTAAGTTATCTAATTTGGCTCCTTTTTTAATCATTGTCGACCCCATAGTAGCTCTGTCAATCGTTGTATTGGAACCTACTTCAACATCATCTTCCAGGATAACATTTCCTAGTTGGGGGATTTTCCGGTATACATTATTTTCATCCGGAGCAAAACCAAAACCATCGGAGCCAATTACTGCACCTGCATGAATAATACAATTCTCTCCTACCTCACATTCCTGGTATACTTTTACTCCCGCATTCAGTTTTGTATTCTTTTTTATTGTTGCATTATCACCTATAAAAACATGTGGGTAGAGCTTAACATTATCTTCAATAACAACATGCTCACCTACATAAACAAAGGGAGCGATGTACACATTTTCACCAACCTGTGCCGATTCATCAATAAAAGCTAAGGAACTTATTCCGTTCTTTTCAGGTTTTGCCTCTTCAGCCAACTGCAGAAGGCGGGCAAAACTTTCATAAGCATTTTCAACTTTGATTAAAGTAGCACTTATATCTTTTTCTAAAACAAATTCCTTATTGATTAATACGATAGATGCATTCGTAGTATATAGATATTTATTATATTTTGGATTTGCTAAAAAAGCCAGCGTACCGGGCTGGGCTTCTTCGATCTTAGCTACATTATTAACCGTAACATCGGGATTACCAATAATTTCTCCCTGTAAAAAGTCTGCTATTGTTTTTGCTGTAAATTCCATTGTATTTATATTTTAAAAAATCATTCAAAATTAATACATAATTATTATTTCAAAGATATTTCTTTGGGATAACACAAAAAATATTTACGGACAGTCTTTGAAATCACCGAAACATTTAGCATGTCTGATGCTTCTGTAATATCGACCAATCTCCCGCCTTTATAAAGAATCTGGATTTTTTCATCAAATACGCTGTAAGCATTTTTACTGATAGAATCTGTAAAAACGAAATATTGTGTATCAGATTTTGATAAATTAAATCGTTTAGAAACCTTTAGCGTTAACTCATCAATCTTATCCTGATCAAAAGGGGTGTTCTGTATTTCAACGCGAAACAAATTACGGTAAAGCAACCGTTCGGAAAGCATCTTTAGGACCTTATCGTTCTCCAGGGTCCAGTTTTTAATACAGTGAATGATATCTGTATCATCGATCAGGGAAAAATACCGGAGTATCTCGGAGGGCTCCTTTTTTCCACTGTTTAAATAAAAATATTGTAAGCTTTCCGGAAGGTATACTGATTTATTTTGGGCAATAAGGCTTTTTACCCTTTTAAAAATTTTCAGTAAGAGCTCCTCTGCCGAAACCACGGTCTTATGCAAATACACCTGCCAGTACATCAACCACCGGGCAATTAAAAATTTCTCAATGGAGTAAATTCCTTTTGCTTCAACAACTAACTCATCATCCACAACATTTAACATCTTAATGATACGATCGGAACCGATCACTCCTTCGGAAACACCGGTATAAAAGCTATCTCGTCTTAAATAATCAAGCCGGTCTACATCCAGCTGGCTGGATATCAGTTGATGCAAAAATTTTTTGTGGTATTGATTCTGAAATATTTTAATGGCTAACCCTAACTCCCCACCAAAAACTTTATTCAACTCATGCATATAAAGAAGAGACAGCTCTTCGTGTCCATACTCAGGAATAATAATTTTTTCGAGTGTATGAGAAAAAGGACCATGTCCGATATCATGTAAAAGTATAGCTATGGTAACAGCCACCGCTTCATCATTAGTAATCTGATGTCCTTTTGAATCAATAACATCAGCAGCAGACTCCAATAAATGAACAGCTCCTAAGGTATGCTGAAATCGTGTATGAACAGCTCCCGGATAAACCAAATCGGTTAGTCCCAACTGTTTAATTCTGCGCAAACGTTGAAAATAAGGGTGTTCAATAATATCAAATAAAATCCCTGAAGGAATATTGATAAAACCATATACCGGGTCATTTAATATTTTACGTTTATTTAAAAGGTTGTTTCCCACAAAAAACAATTTAAATAGCAAAAATAAAGGATTTTAAATCAAAAAATGAATAATTATTTCTTTTAATTGAAATCTCTTCTTTATCCACCTTATAAAAAAAGGGTTAAAGATTCAAAATAGATTAATTTTCAGGCTAATAATTTTGACATTTGTCAGAATATTTATATTTTTGCGCCTGAAAGTATTTACTTTGGAATTGAGTAAGGGGACATAGTCCCCTATTTTGTTATCAAAATTATAAATGATTAGCAAAGAAAAGATAGAAACAATTATAGCTGGCGTTGTGCATGAAAAGAACGCTTACGTTGTTGATTTAAAAGTAGATCCATCAAACAAAATTATGCTTGAACTGGATAGTATAGATGGCTTTACTATTGATGATTGTGTTGAGGTTAGCCGCATAATCGAGCAAAATCTTGATAGAGATAAAGAAGATTTTGCCCTGGAAGTTTCAACTCCGGGCTTATCGAGTCCCTTTAAGGTTTGGCAACAATACAAAAAAAATATTGGGGAAGAAGTTGAATCGATTTTAACAGATGGGAAGAAGATAAAGGGAACATTAACTGATGTTGATGAAGAGAAAGTTATCGTTGAAGAAACAAAAAAAATGAAAGTTGAAGGCAAAAAGAAAAAACAAACCATAACTGAAAAACATCAATTACCCTTTGAAAATATAAAGTCAACAAAAATTGTAATAAAATTTAAGTAATAAGCAAAATACATTAAATACAATGGAAAATTTAAATTTGATCGACACTTTTTCAGAATTTAAAGAGTTAAAGAATATCGATCGAGTAACCATGATGACTGTTCTGGAAGATGTATTCCGCAATTTGTTACAAAAAAAATTCGGAACAGATGAAAACTTTGATATCATCATAAATATCGATAAGGGCGATTTTGAAATCTGGAGAAATCGGGAGGTAGTAGAAGAAAATGAGCTTGAAGACGAGAATCTTCAAATATCCTTATCGGAAGCTAAAAAGATTGACGAAGACTATGAAGTTGGCGAGGAAGTTACTGATGAAGTAAAATTGCTGGATTTCGGCAGAAGAGCTATTTTAGCATTACGCCAAAATCTCACCAACAGAATTTTAGACCTGGAGAAGAATAATATTTTTATTAAATATAAAGATAAAATTGGCGATGTTGTTACCGGTGAAGTTTACCAGGTTTGGAAAAAAGAAATACTTATTCTTGATGACGAAGGAAATGAACTCATTCTTCCTAAAACAGAGCAAATCCCTTCCGACTTTTTCAGAAAAGGAGATACAATACGTGCGGTTGTCGTTCGTGTAGAGATGAAAAATAACAATCCACTGATTATTTTATCACGAACATCACCAGTATTTTTGGAACGATTATTCGAACTTGAAGTACCGGAAATTTTTGACGGATTAATTACGATTAAAAAAATTGTCCGCATTCCAGGGGAGAGAGCTAAGGTTGCGGTAGAGTCATACGACGAACGAATTGACCCCGTAGGAGCTTGTGTTGGAATGAAGGGCTCAAGAATACACGGAATTGTCCGGGAGTTAAAAAATGAAAATATTGATGTAATTAATTTCACAAACAACACACAACTCTATATCCAGCGATCATTGAGTCCGGCAAAAATTATTTCGATAAAAATCAATGAAGAAGACAAAAGAGCCGATGTTTATCTTGAGCCTGAAGAGGTTTCACTAGCTATTGGAAAGGGCGGATTAAACATTAAATTAGCCAGTCAGCTAACCGGATATGAAATTGATGTGTATCGAGAAGCTGAAGAAGAGGATGAAGAAGATGTTAGCATTGATGAATTTTCTGATGAAATAGAAGATTGGATTTTAGATGCGTTAAAGGCTATTGGCTGTGATACAGCAAAAAGCGTTCTTGAATTAACCAGAGATGACTTAATTAAAAGAACGGATCTGGAAGAAGAAACAATTGATGAAATCATTCAAATTTTTAAAGCAGAATTTGAATAATTTAAATCTTTAATTATAAATTAGCAAATCTTTAAATTTTAGATATTTAAAATATAGGTTTTTAAATTTTATGGGAACAGGAAAAGCAACAAGACTTAGTAAGGTGGCTAGAGAGTTTAATGTAGGAATTGCTACAATAGTAGAATTTCTGCACAAAAAGGGTTTTAATATAGATTCAAACCCTAATACAAAAGTGTCACCGGAGCTTTATGATATTCTTGTAAAAGAATACAGCTCTGACATTAATGCCAAAAAAGAGTCGGAAAAACTAAGTCTGAATCAACTTCGAAATAAAAAAGAAGCTGTTTCAATTAATGATATTGATGAAGAACAAGAAGACCAAGAGGAAGAAACAGAAGACGACGATTCATTTACTTCGGATGAAGAAATTCTAATAAAAGATGTAAGTAGCCCTCAAAAACCTGTTGCTCCTAAAGAAGAAAAACCAGTTGAAGAAAGCAAGCCTCAGCAACCAGAAGAAAAAACAAAAGCTGAAAGTAAGGAAAAAGAAGAACCCAAAACAGAAACAACAAAGAAAGAAGAAAAACCTTCTGAAGAAAAAGAGGAAGAACAAAAAGAATCGGTTAAAGTTATTGGAAAAATTGATCTTTCATCACTAAATCAAAAGACACGTCCCGATAAGAAAACAAAAAAACAAAAAGAATCGGAGCGCAAACAAGTTGATCAAAAAGCAGAAGAAAAGAAAGAAACCGAAACACAAAAACCAGAGACATCAGCTAAAGAAGATGATCAAACTGCTGAAGAGAAAAAGCCCGTTCAGGAGCAGGATTCTCAATTATATAAATCTAAAATTGAAAAACTTTCCGGTCCTACAGTTGTCGGAAAAATAAATTTGCCTACACCAGAAGATAAAAAGAAGAAACCGGTAGCGTCATCAAACGATCAAAAAAGCAAAAAGAAAAAACGCAAACGTATCCATAAAGAAAAAGTCGATCTCGAAGATAAAAAAGATACTAAAAAAACTCCTGATAAGAAGAAAGATAAAGAACACTTTAAATCGAAGAGGAAAAAGAAAAAACAACTACGCCCGGAAGTAAGCGAAGAAGATGTTCAAAAGCAAATTAAAGAAACACTGGCTCGATTAACATCTAAAGGAAAATCAAAAGGTTCAAAACACCGACGAGAAAAACGAGATACGATAAGTCAGAAACAGCAGGAAGAGCTCAAAAAGCAGGAAGAAGATAAGAAAGTACTGAAAGTTACCGAGTTTGTTTCTGTTAATGAATTGGCCAATATGATGAATGTTTCGCCAACAGAAGTGATTTCTGTTTGTATGAATCTTGGCTTAATGGTATCGATAAATCAACGTCTTGATGCTGAAACCATGGCGCTTGTTGCCGATGAATTTAACTATACGGTTGAATTTATAAGTGTTGAGGTTCAGGAAGCGATTAATGAAGAGGAAGATCATGAAGAAGATCTTGTCCCAAGACCTCCTATCGTTACGGTAATGGGGCATGTCGATCATGGAAAAACTTCATTGCTCGACCATATTAGGAAAACAAATGTTATTGCCGGCGAGTCTGGTGGTATTACACAGCATATTGGCGCTTACAGTGTTGAAGTAGATGAAGGGAAAACTATTACTTTCCTGGATACTCCGGGACACGAAGCTTTTACTGCGATGCGAGCACGTGGAGCACAAATTACTGATGTTGCAATTATTGTAGTCGCTGCAGACGACAATGTTATGCCACAAACCGTTGAGGCGATAAATCACGCCAGTGCAGCAGGTGTGCCTATTATTTTTGCAGTTAATAAAATTGATAAACCCGGTGCCAATCCTGAAAGAATTAAGGAGGAACTGGCCAACATGAACTATCTTGTTGAAGAATGGGGTGGAAAATATCAATCGCAAGACATTTCTGCAAAAGAAGGGTTGAACTTAGATGCACTGCTTGAAAAAGTATTGCTTGAAGCCGAACTCCTTGAACTAAAAGCTAATCCGGATAAAAATGCAATTGGTACGGTTATCGAATCCGAACTGGACAAAGGACGTGGATATATTTCTACTGTTTTAGTGGAAGCAGGAACATTACATATTGGCGATGTGATTTTAGCAGGGAGCTACTTTGGTCATGCGAAAGCAATGTATAACGAAAGAGGAAAGCGCATTGAAAAGGCCGGCCCTGCAACTCCTGTTCAGATTCTTGGGTTAAATGGAGCACCACAAGCCGGAGATAAATTTCATGTGATGGAAAGTGATAAAGAAGCACGTGACATTGCCAATAAACGGGAACAATTACAACGAGAACAGAGCCTGCGTACACAAAAACATATTACCCTCGACGAAATAGGACGACGAATTGCTATTGGTAACTTCCAGGAAATTAATATTGTGGTTAAAGGTGATGTGGATGGTTCTATCGAAGCATTATCCGACTCATTAATAAAACTTAGCACCGAAGAAATTCAGGTTAACATCATCCATAAAGGGGTAGGACAAATTTCCGAAACCGATGTAATGTTAGCGGTTGCTTCCAATGCTATTATTGTTGGTTTCCAGGTAAGACCTTCGATGAATGCTCGTAAACTGGCCGAAAAAGAAGAAATAGATATTCGGTTGTACTCTGTTATTTACGATGCTATTAACGAAGTAAGAGATGCAATGGAGGGAATGTTATCGCCGGAAATTAAAGAAGAGATTGTTGGTACAGCCGAAGTACGTGATACATTTAAGATTAAAAAAGTAGGAACAGTAGCTGGATGTATAGTTAAAGACGGAAAGCTTACCCGAAATACTAAAGTACGTGTAATACGTGATGGTATTGTAATTTATACCGGAGATCTTGGTTCGCTTAAACGATTTAAAGATGATGTAAAAGAAGTTACTTCCGGTTATGAATGTGGACTGAATGTAGAAAAATTCAATGATATCAAACCAGGAGATGTAATTGAAGGCTTTAAAGAAGTTGAAGTGAAAAAAACATTATAATAACGACAATACAAAAAAAAAAGGTGTTCAAAAATTTTTGAACACCTTTTTTATTTTTTTAACTGAGATATATTGTAGTCTACAAAATCAATTAAACCTCAATAATTATTGAATTTCTTTAATTAAAAAAGCATACACAGGAAAATGATCGCTATAACCGCCCATATATATTCCTGCAACATGGGTTCTAAATGGATAGCCTTTATATCTTCCCGAATCCCGTTTTAAAAAATCTTTATCAAACACCTTGGCTTGATATAATTTAAACGTTGATTTATCTTCACCTAATAAAGGATAAGAAACAATAATCTGGTCAAATAAGTTCCATTGATCCCGATAAGCTAACGTTCCATGTCCTTTTTGAAACATATCATAAAAAGGATTAAATAAATCACCGGGACGTGTTTTCCTTTCAGATTTTTTGGCATCAAGATGTTTAATCAGACTTTCATCTATGGGGTCATCATTAAAATCACCCATAATCATAATTTTTGCATCTTTATCCATAGATATGATAGAATCCGTTAACGATCGGGTTAAGTCTGCTGCAGCATTCCGAAGAGGCTTGCTGCGAGCCTCGCCACCATATCTGGAAGGCCAGTGGTTTACCATAAAATATATTTCCTCACCATCTAAAACTCCTGAAACAACCAGTTGATCCCGTGTATAGAAATCATCCTTTCCCTCAATCGTTAGGGTAGCTGAATGGGTATTAACAACTTCAAAAACCGCCGATTGATACAAAAGAGCTACATCAATCCCTCTGCGATCGGGCGATTCATAATGTACAATATCATAATTATATGGCTTTAACTGGGGTTGATTAACCAAATCTTCCAAAACCGCTCTGTTTTCGATTTCTGAAACCCCAACAATAGCAGGAGGAGCTCCGGTTAAATCAGCGCCAATCTGAGAAATAACTTCGGCTAAATTCTCCAGTTTGGCATAATATTTTTCACTATCCCAGCTATTCGATCCTTCAGGCGTATATTCTAAGTCTTCTTTTTCAGGAGTGTCAAGGGTATCAAATAAATTCTCTAAATTATAAAATGCCACCGTGGCTACTTTATATTGTTTTTGCTGGGCATATCCGTCAACATGAATTAACAATAAAATGGCTGCAAAAAAGGTGCTTATTAAAATAAGGTTCTGCTTCATAGTAATATGTTTTAAAAAGTTTGTAATTCTATAAAAAAATTTCGGAAATTAAAAACATTGTATGTATTTTTATATCCTTTTTCTTTACACTAAACCTGTAAAAAAC